>DVJL01000021.1 GCA_018716805.1 Candidatus Faecivicinus avistercoris
GTTCATGTCGGTGTTGGCCGAGCAGTGCATCGAGGCGATGCCCTTGAGCGGGAGGTAGTAGTTCATCATCGAGAACATGCCCTTCTTCATCTCGCCGCCGTACCAGGTGTTCAGGATGACCTGCTCGCGGCTGGTGATGTTGAACACGACGGCCGTCTCGGAGTTCAGGCCGAGCTCCTTGTAGTTCTCAACCTTGGCCTTGGAGGCGTTGTAGACGACGAAGTCCGGCTCGAAGTTCTCCAGCTCCTCCTCGGAGGGACGGATGAACATGTTCTTGACGAAGTGGGCCTGCCAGGCGACTTCCATGATGAAGCGGATGGCCATGCGGGTGTCCTTGTTGGCGCCGCAGAAGGCGTCGACCACGAACAGGCGCTTGTTGGACAGCTCCTTGATGGCGATGTCCTTGACGACGTTCCAGGTTTCCTCGGAAGCGGGATGGTTGTCGTTCTTGTAGCCCTCAGAGGTCCACCACACGGTGTCCTTCGAGTTTTCATCCATGACGATGAACTTGTCCTTGGGGGAGCGGCCGGTGTAGATGCCCGTCATGACGTTGACGGCGCCCAGCTCGCTGACCTGGCCCTTTTCATAGCCTTCCAGACCGGGCTTGGTCTCCTCCTCGAACAGCATCTCAAAAGAGGGGTTATATACGACTTCGGTCGTGCCGGTGATGCCGTATTTGCTCAGATCAATGTTCTTCATCGGGGACTACCTCCTTGTAATTGTGGTTCTACCTTACCATCCATTAGTATACCCTACTTCCTGCAAGTCTGCAATATGTGAAAAGCAAATTCTAGAATAAAAAACCTGAAACTTTTCGGCGCAAAGGCGTCACATCACGAGCAGGCTGACGGCCATGACGGCCATTCCGGCGATGAGGCCGTAGATGGACAGGTGGTGTTCGCCGTATTCGCGCGCCGCGGGGAGAAGCTCGTCGAACGAGATGAACACCATGATGCCGGCCACGCTGGCGAAGATCAGGCCGAACACGACGTCGTTCATCACCGGCATGAGGATCAGCCAGCCGATCAGCGCGCCGGCCGGTTCGGCGAGGCCGGAGAGGAAGGAATAGCGAAACGCCTTGAGGCGCGAGCCGGTGGCCTGATAGATGGGCACGGAGACGGCGATGCCCTCGGGGATGTTGTGGATGGCGATGGCGGCCACGATGGGGATGGCCACGCCCGGCTCCTGAAGGGCGGAGACGAACGTTGCCAGCCCCTCGGGGAAGTTGTGCAGCGCGATGGACATGGCCGTCAGCGCGCCCATGCGCATCAGCTTGGCGGGCGGGGTGTTTTCGCGCTCCACGCGCCGGACTTCGTGCGGGTTTTCCTCCGACGGCACCAGCCGGTCGATCAGGGCGATCAGCAGGATGCCGCCGAAGAAGCCAGCCGCCGTCAACCAGCCGCCCGCGCGCTCGCCGGCGGCGCCCGCCAGCGTGGACTGCGCGCTGGAGAGGATCTCCACCATGGAGACGTAGACCATCACGCCCGCCGAAAAGCCCAGGCTGATGGAGAGGAATTTCCGGTTCGTGCGCCGCGCCAGAAGCGCGATGCAGCTGCCGATGCCGGTGCTCAATCCGGCGATCAATGTCAATAGAAACGCGTGCAGCGTCAGTTCATTCATATGCGGCTCCTCATGATGAATCTGTAGTTAGCATAAACTAACTACATTTATTTTATCACCCGATTGTCCGTGCGTCAATCCCCTGGCGGAAAATTTCCGCAAGCGATGCCGCGCCGGGAGATGCCGCAGACTATGCGCGCGGTTCGATGAAGATGCGTGGCCGCAAGAAAAAAGTTTCATCCCGGAAACCGACGGATGCAGAAGGTTTGCCAACGGGCAGGATTTCTTCCGAAAAAGGGATGTATGCGGCGCCCGGCCTGCTCAGAGATCGCAAAATCCAAAGCCCAAACGTATATCGATAAAAGATGTATACGGCAGCCGGCCCGCTCAGAGACCGAGCGGGCCGGGCGGGGAAGGGTGTGCGGCGCCATTCAGGAGCTGGCCGGGGCGGAGGAATGCGCTTTCCGCAGCGCTCGATCTTCCCGCCAAGCCTTCAGAATTTTGCCCGTTGGACGCCGCCGGATATCCGCAGCCGTCGAGGCTCACTCCCCGGCGTCGACCCATTCGCCGAGCCGGTTCGATTCCATCAGGCGCGACATCAGCCGCTGCAGTTTCGCGCCGTCGGCGATGGAGTTTTCGGGAACCCGGCCGTGGGCGATGCAGTCCAGGAACGTGTAGTAGCAGTGGATGTGCCCGCGATCCCAGCCAATGGCGTTCTTCGGCGGCAGAAACGACCCGCCCGGCGCGGGATACCGCTGCACCGATTCGATCTTCGTGAACCCGCGCAGGCCGCCCAGCGGGCGCTCGGGCAGTGTCTGGTCGTAGAAGCGGATGAAGCTCGGCTCCATGCCGTCCCAGGCGATCGCGCCCTTTGTGCCGCAGATCTCCAGCGTGAAATCGTCGTTGGAGCCGGTGGCGATCTTGCTGGCTTCGACCGTTCCCAGCGCGCCGTTGGGCATCTCCAGCAGCATCAGCGCGTGGTCCTCGCCGAGCGCGGTTTCCATGCCGCCTTCGGGCGTGGGCCGCTGCGGATACAGCGTCCGCGTCCGGCAGAATACGCGCTTGGGGTCGCCCGCCAGCCATGTGACCAGATCCAGCGCGTGGCTGCCCAGATCGAGCAGCACGCCGCCCTGCGACCGCTGCTTCCAGCCGATGGGCTTGTCGGGATCGATCGATCCCGAGTGCAGGTACCGCGCCTGAAACGACAGCACCTCGCCGATGTGCCCCTCGTCCACCAGTTCCTTCGCGCGCATCACCGCCGGCGTATAGCGGTTGTTGAAGACCATGCGCGTCTGGCCCTTCGCGTTCTTTGCCGCTTCCGCGATGCGCGCCGCGCTTTCGGCCGTTACGGCGAGCGGCTTGTCGATGTACACATGCTTGCCCGCCTCCAGCGCCGCGATGGCCATCTCCTCGTGCTGCTCGTTTGGCGTGCAGATGGAGACCACTTCCACCTCCGGATCGGCCAGCAGCGCGCGGTAATCGTCCGTATAGCGCGCGTAGCCCATCAGCTCCGCCGCCTCGCGCGCCTTTTCAATGCGCCGCGAGCAGACGTGCGCCAGGTGCACGCGAAAGTCGATGTCCGGATAAAACAGCGGGATCGATCTCAGCGCGTGCGTGTGCGCCCTGCCCATAAATCCCCAGCCGATCAGGCCGATGCCGATTGTCCGCATTGTCCCTTCCTCCTGTCCTGTTGGGTCGATTGTATTTATAATTATAACAAATTGGCCCCGTCCGCGCAAGGACGCGATTTTTGAGGATTTCCGATAAATATCGCTTAAAGACTTGACGATATTCATGTCATATGGTATTATTTAATATACGTTAAACTTTAGGGCGGGCTATTTGTTCAAACGATTAAGGCTTCGCCGGCCGGCTGGATTGCGCGCGGAGCTTTTGTGCCGGCGTGCGAGGGAATCATGGCTTTTCGCGCGCGCGGCTGGGGGTAGGATGTTCGTGCGGCGGCCGCTTTAAATGTGGTCAAGGAGGGCCGCATTCGCGCGACATTGTTATAGAAGGAGAGGGGGAGGTCTTGAATGCCGCTGCCCGGTAAGCTCAGCATTGGTATCCTTGAGGAGGACAATCCGCAAAAATCCTATTTTCGACTCAAACCGCTTTTGATTCAGGAGGGCGGCCGCTTTGCGGCCTTCGACGGCGCGGAAGCCTATCCGAAGGATGGATGTATTCGCATCGTTCCCGATAAAAATGAGTCCGGCCATTTCAAGGCCCGAATGCGCCGGATCGGACTGTATGTCGTCGTGGATCTGCGCGATCATCCCGGCGAGCACGACAAAATTCGCGCCAATAAGAACTATGGCGGCGATGGCGGCGAGCGCAACGCCTATATTATCTATTCCGACGTTGTGCGCGAGCCGGCGCCGGGCGAGCTGTTTGCGCTGTTGTCCATGCGCCCCGAGGAAGCCGACGGCGCGCTGCTGCCCGAGCCGCCCGATGCGCCGCGCGTGCTGCTGTATTGTGATGGGGCGCCGCAGGAGGACGTCTGGACGGTCGAAGCGGTTGCGGAGCAGGAATCCTTCCGGCTGGTTCGCGCCGGCGGGCGCGTCGATCCGGCGGAACTTCAGGTGTTTGAATTGAAGGGATTTCAGGACCGGCCGCTGTCGTTTGCCGTCCTGCCGCCCGAGAAGATCGAGCGCGCGCCAGAACCGGTCCGCCCGGCGCGTGCGGCTGAGCCCGCGCGCCTGACCGAGCCGATCCGCCTTCCGGACGGCTTTCACATCGAGGAGGAACCGGCGCAGCCCGCGCAAGCTGCACAGCCCGCTGAGCCGCCGCGTGAAAGGGCGGAAGTCCGCGCTAAGGAGGCCGAAGCCGCCGTGCGCGCGAAACCGGAAAAGGCGCCGCCCGCCCGCGAGGCCAGGCCGGCGCCGCGCGACCGCGCGAATGCCAGCCAGGTCGGCCTGAACCCGCGCAAGGGGCGCTGCCTGCAGGAGATCATCGACGACAAGTGGCGCTTTTCGCGCATGGAGCAGCTCGGCGCGCCCACGCCCTCCCTGGTCACCGGAGAGCCGGTCAGGAGTCCGGTGGACGCCGCGCTCGACGCCGTCCGCGCCGCGTGGAACCGCCGCGACCAGCGGGAGGCGCTCGTCGGCGCGCTGGCAAAGCTCGATGGGCTGGATGGCGCGCTGAACGCCCGCCGGGCCGCGCTTCGCGCCAGCGCTGTCAACGAACAGCTCAACGAGCTGGAGGCGCAGCGGCTGAAGATGCTGGACGAGATGGAGCATCTCAAGCGGCTGGGCGCGGATGTGCGCGCCTCGCTCAAACAGGAGATCCTGTGCGAGCAGGCCGACGAGTTTGCCGACGTCGTCGCGCGGATCGACCGCGCCCGCGCCGAGTGCGCGCGCAGCGAGGAGGAAGCCGCCCGCTCCCGCGAGACCGCCGAGAGCGTGCAGGACGCCATCAACGCCATGGCGGACGGCCGGTTTGAAGAGCGGCTGCGCGAGTTTGCGATCAACAGCCGCGCCGTCATGCTGCTGAAGCGCGACCGGCCGCGCCCCGTGCCGCCCATGGTGCCCTGCGTCCGCCCCGATGCAGAGGCGCTGATTGCGCGGGTGATCGAGACGTTCGCCGCCGCCGGCGCGCCGCTTGGCCGCGCGGAGGCCGTGAACCTGCTCGTCTGCGCGGCGCAGGGATCGATTCTGCTGATCTCGGGCGCGCCCGGCAGCGGAAAGACCTCTGTGGCGCGGCTGCTGGCCCGCGCGCTCGGCGTCGAAGAGATGTGCTTTGCCAGCTTCGCGCCCGCGGATGCGCCGCTCGATGGCCATCCTGCCGTTCGCGCGCTGGCGGCTGGGCGGGCGCTCCACCCGTCGGACGCGCCCGAGGGACGTACCGGCAATCCGGCCAAACCCGATGGCGAGGCGCAGCCCGAAGGCGATGCCGCCGTCGATCCGGGGAATCAGCCGGATGGCGACGCCGTCTCCGCGCGGGGAGAGGTGCGAGATGAAGAAATGTCCGAACCCGCCGCCGTGGGCGAGCGCGCCTTTGCGATGGCGCTGTTGGACGATGCGAACCTGCTGTCCGGCGGCGATCCGACGCGCGGCCTGACGCTGGCTGCGGAGCGCGGGGAATTCCTGCTCTGCATGACGGTTCAGGACGACGGCGAGCCGGTGCCGGCGCACCTGCTCGGCCGGGCGTTTACGCTGCGTCTGAGCGCCGTTGCGCCGGACGCGCCGTGGAAGCCCGCGCCCGCCGCCAAGTCTGAGCCGCGCCGGGCGGTTTCCGCCGCCGCGCTGCGGCGCGCGTTTGCGCCGAAGCTGGAAGAACTGCCCGAGGCGCAGTGCCGCCGGATGGAGAAGTTCCGCGCGGACCTCGCCCTGCTGGGCGTGAGCCTGTCGCGCAAGACGCTCGACGCGCTGTGGAATTACTGCGCCGCCGCGATTCCCGCCATGCCGCTCGAGCCGTCCGCAGTGCTTGACCTCGCATTGGCCCAGCGGGCGATCCCCGCCGTTCTGGCGAGCGCTCCGCTGGACGCCCTCGCAGCGCTGCCGAAGCTGCTCGACGATCTGCCGCACTGTGCGGCGCTGTTGAAGGAAGCGTTTCCCGTGCAGGTATGATGGAAACCGCTGCGCCCGCGCGAGGAGCGATGGAGCTTTCGGCGATGTGCATTTCACTCTACATTCCCCTTGCAGGGGAGCGGCGGTGGGCCAAGCGTGCGGAACCGCTCCAACGCCATTTTAGCTCACGCGCCTTTGAGGGGGAGCGGCGGTGGGCCAAGCGTGCGGAACCGCTCCAACGCCATTTTAGCTCACGCGCTTTTGCGGGGGAGCGGCTCGGGGCGCAGGTTGGCATAGAGCGCTTCTGCTGACTTCAATTCGCGTTTCCTTTTCAGGCAGAGCGGTTGTGCTGCGCGAATCTGTGGCGATGCATCATTCGATGCATCGCCACTTTTTTTCGCCCGATCCCGTCAGGGGTCTGCGAAAGCGCTCTGCGCCGGCAATTCCAGCGCTGTGATCTGCCAGCTTCCGTCCGTGAATTCGGCGCGGTAGAAGAGCGGGCGCACATGGGCGGACCGCTCCGTGTCCATCTGCATCAGTCCGACGCACGGCTCGCCGCCGGGATAGCCGTATTTCATCGGCAGGCAGAGGTCGCAGGCGTTGCCGATGGCCTCGAGCGACAGCCGGCCGCGCGCCGAGGGTGCGAACCAGCGCGCGCTGTCCTCGATGTCGCCGGCCAATGCGGCGTCAACCGCGCACTGAACGGCCTCGTCCGCGGTGGCTGGGGCGCGCGGCCCGCCGTCGCGCCAGACCGCCTCGGACGACAACAGGCGAAGCCCGCCGGCATCGGCCTGCCAGCGCTCCAGCGCGCACCGGCCAGACGGATCGCCGGCGGAGGTCAGCGCCCGGACGATCTGCGCCGATTCAAATCCGATTTCGTCCGCCTGCAGCGCGCCGGTTTGGCGGCTGAAGTCGGGCGTGAGGAGCAGCAGATATTGCCCGTCGCGCGCCTCGCCCGTCAATGCGATGCAGCCGTCCAGCCGGTTGAGCGACGGCAGCTGCGCGCCGCGCGGCAGCTCGCAGGACAGCCCGCCGATTTCGAGGCGGCGCTGAGATCCGCGCACCAGCAGGCAGGGCGTGCCCTCCGGCGGCAGCGTCCCGGCGATTTCCGCGTGCGCTTCGTCGGGGGAAAGCTCGATTTCTGTGATGTTCCCCGGCCAGAACACGGCGAACACCCCGTCCGGCAGGCTTTCCGCCATCGGCGCGCCGCCCGAAAGCACCAGCCTGCGCGCCATCGGCAGCCAGCCCGAAACCAATGGCCTGTATTCCAGATAGACCGCCCCGCACAGCGGCACGGCGGCGAGCAGCGCCTCACCGGGCGACACCTCCCCCGCAAAGCGCCCGTTCAGCGCGATCATGCCCGGCGCGGGCGCGACGATCGCCAGTGTTGGCTGCATGGTCATCCCTCCCGAAAAAGCCTATGCACAGGGCGGGCGAGGGATGACCGGCGGCGCTTGCGCCTGCCCCTTTCTCGATTGAAGTGGCGGCCGTTTCGGAAGATCAAAAAGGCGCGGGATTCCGTATAGATTTCGGAATCCCGCGCCGAAGCCTGTTCCCAAATTCAAAACAGAGCGCGAGAGGGCTGAAGTCCTCTCGCGTCAGGCTGTCGAAAAAGTCGACAGCCTGTGTGGACGGGGGAGCAAGCTCCCCCGCCAGGTGCCACGGCTCAAATTGAAAATTTGAGCCGTGGCAGTTTCGCCCTTGAGCGAAACCGCAGAATCCTATGGATTCTGCGCCTCCTGCCACCCCTACCACAATTTGCTTGAGTTTTCTTTGGAAAACTCCGGTCGCAAATTGTGCAAGGTAGATATTTTTCTTCCGGGAAATGAGATTTCCCTTCAGAAAAATATCGCAAATCCGCCGCGCATG
>DVJL01000022.1 GCA_018716805.1 Candidatus Faecivicinus avistercoris
CAAAGAGCTTTTTTTCAATCGCACATAAGGGGGTTACATGCACGCGATGCGCAATCATGGCGTCGCATTTTCAACTCTGGGCTCGCGCATATTATTGGGGCCTCGCGAAAACTCGCCGGACTGCTGCTGATTTTCACGCTGCTTGTCCCTTTGGCCGCGCAAGGAGAGACTGCGGGAACGCCCGACTACGCGCAGGTGGAAAACTGGGCTTATATTGAAGAAAATTCGGATAAGCCCGTGGACATCTTCTTCGTCTGTCCCACTGTTTACGGAGGCGGGGAAGGCGTTTTCAACATGGATATGGAGGATGCGGAGACGAAGGCCAGCTTTTTGGGCGCTACCAATATGGAAAAGGGGATCTATGATGAAAGCGGCCGCTTCTTCGCCCCTTATTACCGGCAGGCGGGTCTGAATGTCTATGCTCTGCCGGAGGAAGAACGCGAGGCGTATCTCGCGTTGGCCTATGAGGATGTGCGGGCCGCGTTTTCGTACTATTTGGAGCATTATAACGATAGCCGCCCCATTGTTTTGGCCGGGTTTTCGCAAGGGGCGGATATGTGTATCCGTTTGCTCAAGGACTTTTTTGACGACGAAGAGATCAACGGTCTGCTGGTGGCATGCTACGCGATTGGCTGGCGGATCACCGGGGAAGAACTTGAGGAATATCCGCATCTACGCTTTGCGGCGGGAGAGGACGATACCGGCGTGATCATCGCTTTCAACAGCGAGGCCGAGGATGTGACGGATTCGCTGATGATCCCCGCGGGCACGCGCACGCTGGCCATCAACCCGCTCAATTGGGAAACGGACGGCACGCCGGCCGGAAAAGAGGAAAATCTGGGCGCGTGTTTCACCGATTACAGCGGGGAGATCGTCACGGAGATCCCGCAGCTGACCGGGGCCTATATCGACCCGGAGCGGGGCGCGCTGAAGGTTCCCGACGTATCGCCGGATGATTATCCTCCGGGATTGGATATTTTCTCCGAAGGCGTGTATCATCTTTACGACTATCAGTTCTTTTATCGGAATTTGCAGGAAAATGTCGGCGCGCGCGTCAATGCTTATCTCGCCGCGGGGGAGCAGGAACAAAAGGCCGCGTAGTTTTCAGCCTGCATTGGGCGATGGGAAACCCCGGTTGAACGCTTTGGCAAGGCCATGACCGATTGACAAGGTGGTATAACGCAATGATCACGTCTCAACGTTCGGAAACGCCGATTTCCAAAACCAGTTGGCCTTCGGCGGCAGTGAGTATTGTCTTTACGGCGGCACTGCTCGCGTTGACGCTGTCTTTCCTGTTTTTGCGCGTGTTTCCGCAGACGGTGTCGTTGTCCGCGGTCGAAAGAGATGGGCAATGGTGCGCGTTTGTGGATACAGATACGTTCGGTCTATTGCGCGCAGAGATGCCCGCGAGTTCAGCGGGTCAGGAAGGGCGCATTACAGAACTCGGGCCATGGATGGATGCGCAGGAAATTGCCGCGTTCGTGGGCAACCCGCTGGCGCCCGCGGCGTTGGATGTCACAGATGGCGGGTACCTGGTGCTGTTGGCATTGCCGCCCACTGTGGATGACGCCGCTGTGCGCCAGGCAAGCGTAGAGATCGGCCGCGCCACGCCGGCCAGTCTGCTTTTGTAGGGCGGAGGAAGCGGCATGAAGAAAGAGCGATTTTGTAAGGTGCCGTTTGTCATGCAGATGGACGCCATCGAATGCGGCGCGGCCTGCCTGTGCATGA
This sequence comes from Candidatus Faecivicinus avistercoris, assembly GCA_018716805.1. Classification (GTDB taxonomy): domain Bacteria; phylum Bacillota; class Clostridia; order Christensenellales; family Aristaeellaceae; genus Faecivicinus; species Faecivicinus avistercoris. Next base: position 1,729 of record DVJL01000022.1, read on the forward strand.
TACTGGCTTATTACAGGAAGTATGTTTCGCTGGAGGATGTGCGCGTTGCCTGCGGCGTTTCCCGCGACGGCACAAAGGCGAAGCATCTCCTGGCAGCGGCGCGCTATTACGGCATGGAGGCTGCGGGTGTGCGCTGTCCGGCGAAGAACCTGTTTTCCGCTGTGCTGCCCTGCGTCCTCTACTGGCAGTACCGACATTTTGTAGTGCTGTGCGGCGTGGATCGAAAGGGAAACGCTGTGATCAACGACCCCGGGAGAGGCTGCGTACATATTCCCATGGCGCAGCTGGAAGCGGATTACTCCGGCATCTGCCTGCGCATGCAGCCTGGCGAGGATTTCACGGCGGAGGGCAAGCCGCGTCAGGCGAGGCTGCTTACCCCCTATGTACGGCGCATTGCACCGATGCTGGCATTGGTCGCGATTCAGGCTCTGCTGGTCATGGTGCTTCAGCTTTTGCAGCCCCTGCTGGATCAGCGCTATGTGGATAGCGTATTGGCCGATCCCGGCGCATGGTTGATTCCGTTTTTGTGGATTTGCACTGCGGCGTTCGCGTTGTCTCTGGCCGCAAGAGCGCTGCAAACCTTTTGCACCAGCCGTCTGCTGATGAATATGACCAGAGAAACCACTTCTGATTTTCTGCGGCATACGCTGGCCTTGCCGCTGCGCTTCTTTTCAAGCCGCAGCGGCAGTGATCTGGTCAGCCGTCAGAACATGTTGGCAAACGCGGGCGTAAAGCTGCTCACACGCATCGTCCCCATGCTCAGCAGCATATTTACGCTGGCGGTATCGCTGTTCCTGATGGTGCGATACAGCCCGGTGCTGGCATTGACGGGCGTCGCCGGCCTGGTGCTGCAAATGTTTGTGCGGCGTAAAAGCGCCCGCGCTTACGATAATGCGATGCGCGTAGTTGCCCGCGATGAGGCCGGACATATGGAAAATACGACCATGATGCTGGAGGCAATCGAGAGCATCCGCGTGGCCAGCTCGGAAAAAAATGTATTCGCCCGTTGGGGCGACACAGAGTCGCGGTTGCACAATTCGCAGCTGGAATGCCGGCGCATCATATGGCTGAGCCGTATAGACGGGGTCATGACAGACACTATGCCATTCCTGATGCTCTTTGGCGGCGCAGCGCTGATTATCGCCGGGCAGATGACGGCGGGTATGCTGCTGGCGCTGCAGGGTGTGTACAGCCGCTTCTGCGGTCCGGCCAGTACGCTGACGGAGGCAGGTGGCGAAATACATCAGGTAAAGGTCGCGCTGGAGCGCGTGCAGGACGTGATGGACGCCAAACCTGATCCCGTTGTCGGCGCCACGCAGAATTGCGCATGGACAGGTCATGTGGAGATGCGCGACGTCAGCTTCGGCTATGCACCGCTTGAGCCGCCCTTTATCCGTCATTTCAACTTGTCGCTGCTTCCCGGACAGAGTGTAGCCCTCACCGGCCCCACAGGCTCAGGGAAAACGACGGTTGCGAGCCTGCTTGCGGGATTGTATGCGCCCAGAGAAGGCGAGGTGCTGTTTGACGGCGTCCCGGTCGGCCGGCTGGAGCATCAGAGCTTTACCCGCCATGTTTCCGTCGTAGATCAGGATGTGGTGCTGTTTGCCGACACCATCCGCAACAATATCACCCTGTGGGATGATTCCATCCCGCAGGAAGATGTGGAAGAAGCTTGCCGTCTGGCCTGTATCCACGAGGAGATCCTGCTGCGGCCGGACGGATACGATACGTTGCTGAGCGAAGATGGGCGCAATTTGTCCGGAGGACAGCGCCAACGGTTGGAAATTGCTCGCGCGCTGGTGCGAAAACCGCGCATATTGATGTTGGATGAGGCCACCAGCGCGCTGGATGCCCGTACCGAACAGCAGATCGTGTGCAATTTACAGGCAGCCAACATTACGCTGATCGCCGTTGCCCATCGGTTGAGCACCATTCGCGCCTGCAATGAAATTGTGGTTATGGATCACGGCCAAATTGTACAGCGCGGGGATCACGATGCGCTGTTCTCCCAGGAAGGGCTGTACCGGCAGTTGGTTCAACTGGAATAAACAAAGGAGTATGTGCATATGCGCGCAGGAAATACCAGCATGTATGCCGCGGCGGCGCGATTTTTTCGCATCCCTGCGTTGGCGCAAGCAACGGACGCTTCCATTCTGCAGCGGTTAATGGAGGAACACCATGTTTTATCGCGTCCAGTGACCTTGCCGGCGCGGTTCCTTTCGGAAACCAGACAACCCATGTGGGTAAACCTCAAAGATGGCGGGGAGGGCTTGCTCCTGCCCGTGGGCTTGCGGAGGTATCGTCTCTATATTCCCGGCTGTCCAGCGGAAAGGCTGCGTCCCGGAGAGGAGGGGCGTTTTGCCAGCGACGCAAGAATGCTGTATCGGCCGCTGCCCGAGGGGCCGCTGACGGGCAGGCAGTTTCTGCGCTTTGTTCTTCAGGGAATGATGCCTGCCGAGATTGCACAGTGCATATGCATGGAGACAATTGCAACAGCGGCAGGATTGCTGTTGCCGCTATTCACCCAATGGGTTTTTGCACAGCTCATTCCGCAGGAAAGCATTTCCCTGCTGGCAACGGCATTTTTGCTGACGCTGCTGGCGATCGTGATCAGAAGCCTGGCGGCCGTCATCAGGGATCTCCGCGTAACGAATCTGTGGGTGAACATGACCACGCAGGTGGAAGCGGCGTTGGTCGAGCGCTTGCTGCGCATGCCAACTCCCTTTTTCCGACAGAAGAGCGCGAGCGAGCAGGCGGCGGAATTGCATTATATGCAAACGCTGAGCATCATTATTGTGGAATTTCTCTTTTCGGGGATGGCGCACGTCCTGTTTTTCTGGGCATATGCGCTGCAGATCATGCGCTGGAGCGTGGGACTGGGCATTTTGACGCTGGCGGTCGTAATGCTTCAGGCGCTTCTCTCCTTTGGAATGCTCAGAAGCCAGATTCGCCGCGTGACTTCCATGGTGGAACAGAGCAACCGCAATGGCGGATTGCTGGACGCCATCATTCGGGGGATACGCAAATTGAAGCTGTCCGGTCGGGAAGAAGCGGCTTTTTGTCAATGGCAGCAAGGCTTTGACCAGCAGATGGAATACACCTACCGGGGTCCGCTCCTTCTGCGGCTCCAAGGCGTGTTGCTGCAGGCGGTCTCGCTGGGAGCGATGCTGTTGATTTATCTGTGGGCGGCACATATGGAAATGTCCGCGGCGGATTATATGGGATTTATTGCCGCCTATGGCGCGGCGGCGGAATTGGGCGCGGTGATGACGGGCATGCCGCTGGCGCTGAGCAATGTGGCCGCAGGGTTGCGCCTGCTCGCTCCGGTTTTGCAATCAAACCCGGAGGAAGAAGAACGCCTGCCGGAAATTGCGCGCCTGCAGGGCGAGATTTGCATGGAAAGGGTGACGTTTTCCTACGCAGAGGGCATGGTTGACGTACTTTCCAATTTTTCCCTGCATATTCGTCCCGGAGAGTTCGTCGCCATCGTCGGCCCTACAGGCTGCGGGAAAAGCACGGTCATCCGCCTGCTGCTGGGTTTGGAAACGCCGCGTGAAGGCAGAATCTGCTATGATGGCATCGATCTGCAGACCGTCAGCAAGAGCAGCGTGCGCCGCCAGCTTGGCGTGGTCATGCAGGATGGCAAGCTGTTGCTGGGGAGCCTGCGGGACAACATCGCCGTTTGTACCCCCAATGTGGACGACGCGCGAATATGGCGCGCCGCGGAAACTGCAGGCATTGCCGAAGATATCCAGAGCATGGCCTTGGGATTAAATACATTTATCAACCCGCAGCAGGCTGCGTTGTCCGGCGGACAGCGGCAGCGCATTCTCATCGCGCGCGCTGTGCTGAACGACCCGGCGGTATTGATTCTGGATGAGGCCACCAGCGCGCTGGACAATGCTACTCAGGCGCGGGTGATGGAGGCATTGATGGCTTATGGCAGCACGCGCATTGTGGTAGCGCATCGCCTTTCTACGATCCGGAGAGCGGACCGCATTTTGGTGATGAACCAGGGGCGCATCGTGGAAGAGGGCGGATTTGACGCGCTGTTGGCGAAAAACGGACTCTTTGCGCAGCTGGTCCAAAACCAGCGCCTTGATGATTCGCGGACAGCGCGATAGAGAACAAACGGAACGCCTCTGGCACACAAAGCAGCCAGAGGCGCGATTGTAATTCTGTTCAGAAGCTGATGTCGACGTTTCTGCCAACGTCACCACCCTGCGGTGGCCGGTTAATGCTGAATGCGCCGGATACATTGTCAAGATCGTCTTCGTCGAGCAATTCTTCCAGTTCGGAATCCGTGAGCAACGTATTTTTTTCCAAATTGTCATTCATAGCGGTGTCCTCCTTGTTTGTTTTACTGTTTTGAATCTATTGCAGAATCGCCGCGCGTGAGATGCTTGCGCAGGACGCGGCGGTTTTGCTCAATGATGCGGTTGCCGGGCAGGAAATCGGCAGCCTTTTCGTTGTGCTCCCAAGCGGCGGTGAAATTGCCGAGGGCAGCATAGCAACGGCACAGGCGCAAATGCGGCACCCATGTATCGTACCCTGGATGCTGGCTCAGGGTTTCTGGCTCGCGGCAGGGAGTATGCAACGCCAACGTATACCAGCCGGCTGCGGCCTGAACCTTGCCATGCTCCAAAAACCACTGTCCCATCTGACAACACAGATAAGCCGTGGGCTGCGCCGTTTCCAGCAGTAGCGAAAGGGCGGGCAGGCGTTCCTCTGTGCGATCAAGCTGCTTTAGAGCGTACAGGTAACTTTCGAGGCACTCATATAGGTAACCGCTCTCCCGGGTAACCATAAGTTGTGCATACGCTTCCGGAATATCAGAATAGCGTTTTGCCGCATTCAACGCCATGCACAGGGCGTACAGCGTTCGCGGCGATGCATCGCCCGATGCGCGCAGCGCTTGCAGAATGCGCAGATTGCGGTCAGGGTCGTTAACGCGCAGCTTGTCATGGATGATGGTAATATCCCGCCGCGTCAGGCCGCGCCAGTCCGGGGCAATATCAATGTATTCGCATACCCGTCCTTTCCATACGGGCTTTCGGGCGCGGCGTACCAGCTTTTCCCGCATGACATCGCTGCGCTCGTCCTGATCGGAAAAGCGGAATCCCACCCGCACATAATCGACCTCGTCGGTCAATGCCTGCTTGAGTTCCAACATAGCCGTCACACTTTGCGGAGACAAGTACTCATCCGCATCAATGCTCAGAAGCCAGTCTCCCGTGGCATAGCTGAAAGCCCGGTTGCGAGCGGCAGAAAAATCGTCTTCCCAGGGGGCAAAGAATACCTTATCCGTATACTGCCGCGCGATTTCAGGCGTTTCATCGACCGAACCCGTGTCCAGAACGATCAATTCGTCCCACACGTCCTGCAAACTATCCAGACAGCGTCCAAGAACCGGCGCTTCATCCCGCACGATCATACAAACGGATAGTGTCATTGCGCCAGCCTCCTGTTACTATATATTTGCCCCATGTTCGTGGCAGCCAGCCACAGGCGAGGGACAACTCATTGCCCAAGTTGTACAATGAGAGGGCAATGGTCTGGCGGCGACCCCCAAGAGCAATACGCTCGTATTGAAGTCAGTCAGCTGGCCTTCCCATTGTGCAACGTTCGATTTGTGCAGGTTGAGTGCCCGTTGTGGTCACTCGCGTCAGCGAACAGATAGAATCGGCGATGGGTAAAGGCGGAATGCCGTTGTAGTAACACGTCGGGAGGATTCCATATGTTCGCAGTTGGTGTCGATGTTTCAGACGGCAGGAGCACAGTGGCCGTGCTCGGAGCCAAGCGTAAGGTTGTCATGAAGCCGTTCGAGGTTCCGCATACCCTGGATGGCTTCGCTTCTCTGGCGGAGAAGCTGAACGGTCTGGACGGCGAAACCCGGATCGTCATGGAGCACACGGGCAGGTATTACGAATCGTTTGCCATGAGCATGTACCGCGCCGGTTTCTTCGTGTCTGCCGTGAACCCTCTGGCCATCAGGGATTACCGGGATGGCATCAACGTCCGCAAAGTCAAGACTGACAAGGCTGACGCCCTGAAAATTGCTCAGTTTGCCATTGACAAATGGGAGATTTTGCCGCAATATACTCCCATGGATACGGTTCGCTACAACCTCAAAACCCTCCACCGCCAGTTCCAACTGTCCAGCAAGACCAGAACCGCGCTGAACAACAATCTGATTGCCCTGCTGGAGCAGAGCTATCCCGGCGCGAACCGGTACTTTGACAGCCCGGTGCGCCCGGACGGCACCCAGAAATGGGTGGACTTCGTGGATACCTTCTGGCATGTAGACTGCGTCGCCGGAGTCAGCCAGAACGCCTTTGTGGAGCGCTACCGGAAGTGGTGCAAGCGGCACGGCTACAACTTCTCCGAACAGAAGGCCATTGAGATTCATACGGATGCCCGGCGGAAGTTCCCACTGGCGCCCAAGACCGACACCTGCAAGCTGCTGGTGAAGGAGGCTGTTGCCCAGCTAAACGCCATCTCCCGCACGGTGGAAACCTATCGCACGGAGATGAACCGCCTGGCCTCCCAGCTGCCGGAATATGACACCGTCATGGCCATGACCGGCGTCGGCAAATCCATGGGGCCGCAGCTCATGGCCGAGATTGGCGATCTGCGCTGCTTTGCCCACCAAAAGTCGCTGGTTGGCTTTGCGGGCACTGATCCCATCAAGGACGATTCCGGCGACAAGATCTCTGGCAGCAACCGCAGCAGCAAGCGCGGCTCTCCTTATCTTCGCAAGACACTCTTTGTCATCATGACCATCCTGCTCCAGCTTCAACCCCAGGATGATCCCGTTTACCAGTTCCTCGACAAGAAGCGCTCCGAAGGCAAGAAGTACTACGTCTACATGACCGCCGGGATGACTAAGTTCCTGCGCATCTACTACGGCAAGGTGCGCGATTGTCTCAAGGAAAAGGGCCTCTGGGACAACCCTGCATCTCAAGAGGTCAACCTTGGTTGACAAGGGTTGGAATCAACCCCTTGGTTGCCCAATAGCACTGGCAGCACGACGTGTCAAGGAGGCCGCAGGCACGGCGAAGCCGCTTGTCCTTGACGTGGCGGGATGACTGTGCTACCGCTCCCCTTCGGTCGCCCTTTTCGGACGGCCTTTTTGTTGTACTTCTCTCTTCGCCTCCCCATAACTGCAAATCTTTACATCTCACATGCTTGACTTTCTATTTGCAGGCTTCAATTGCTATTATACGGCAAAATGTTTTGGTTGTCAAATAACCGGCGCCACATTTGTGCGATTCATTTTTTACATCTCTGCTTCTTGCTGTCCAGCCGCATTGCTGTTATAATATAGAAGGGCGAGGATACGTACCACCAAAGGGAGATGTTGGCTTGACGCGGCGCAGGGTCATGGGCAATAAACCTTATTCCTCCAAGACGACATGGGAACTTTTGCTGTTTTGCCTGCCGGGACTGGTTATTACGTTCATATACAGTTATTTGCCGCTTTGGGGCGTACAAATTGCATTTTTTGATTATAATCTCCGTCGGGGAATCGCTGGCTCAACGTGGGTAGGCTGGGAGAACTTTGAGCGATTCTTTCAATCTGCCAATGCGTGGAATATCATCAGCAATACGCTCATCCTCAGTGTTTATTCTCTGGCTGCCGAGCTGCCGTTGGCCATCCTTTTCGCGCTTGGACTCAATGCGTTAAGCTGTAAGCGGTATCGGAAAGCGGTTCAGGCAGTGACCTATGCCCCGCAATTCATTTCCACCATCGTCATGTGCGGCATGGTTACCATGTTTCTTTCCCCCAGGATTGGCATTGTCAATACGCTTATTCAAACGCTGGGCGGAGAATCGGTCAACTTTCTGGACAATCCGGCCTGGTGGCGGCACATCTATGTGTGGAGCGGCGTCTGGCAGTCCACTGGATGGAATTCTCTCATTTTTTTTGCGGCACTCTCTCGCGTAAACCCCGAGCATCACGAGGCGGCGATTATGGACGGTGCGACGCGTTTTCAGCGAGTGCGCTATATCGATTTCCCTGCGCTGAAACCAATCGCCGCGTTGGTGCTTCTTTTGCGCTGTGGATCAATGATGTCCATTGGCTATGAAAAGGCGCTGGCGTTGCAAAATGATTTGAATCTCAGCGTTTCACAGATCATTTCCACATATGTGTACCAGATGGGATTGCTCAACCGGGATATTTCTTTCTCCACGGCCATTGACCTGTTCAATGCCGCCGTCAACGCGGTGCTGCTGGTTTTGGTGTATTTCGTTACGCGGCGTTTGTCGGATGAACCGCTGTGACAGGGAGGAGAGAAGGATGAAGAATCAGGCGGTTTCCCGCCCGGATAAGGTGTTTAACGCAGTGCTGCTGGTAGTGTTCACGTTGATCCTGATCATTACGCTCTACCCGGCATATTTTGTAGTGATATCCTCCTTCAGCGATCCCGTGGCCGTGGCCGGAGGCAATGTGGTCTTCTGGCCGGTTGGATTTACATTGGAAGGCTATCAGACCGTACTCAAGGATTCAGCCATCGTCCGCGGCTTTTTGAATTCTGTCGCTTATACTGTGGCAGGGGTTCTGGTTAATCTGCTCCTCACGCTGCCAACGGCATATGCCCTCTCCCGCAGGGATTTCCTCGCGCGCAAGCCGATTCTGGTATTTTATATGGTCACGATGTTTGTCAGCGGCGGTATGATGCCCACTTATCTGGTGGTGCAGCAAACTGGCCTGCTGGATACGATGTGGGCGCTCATCCTGCCCGGAGCTGTCAATGTGTACAATCTGCTCACGGCGCGCGCTTTTTTCAGAAGCGGAATACCGGAAGAACTGCTGGAGGCGGCGAAGATGGACGGCTGCAGTGACACGCGATTCTTTCTGCAGGTGGCATTGCCGCTGTCAGGGGCGTTGGTGGCCATCATGGCGCTCTATTACGGTGTGGCGCATTGGAACAGCTACTTTAGCGCGCTTTTATACATTTCCGATCAGGACAAATGGCCGCTGCAAATGCAGCTGCGCAGCGTCCTTCTGCAAAACAGCTGGAATGCCGCCGCCACGGGTTTTACGCCGGAGCAGCTTGCCGAGCGGCAGCGCATGGAAGCGCTGGCGGAGATGATGAAATATTCGCTGATCGTTCTATCCTGTTTGCCGATGATGATTGCCTATCCTTTTGTACAGAAGCATCTGGTCAAGGGCGTAATGCTTGGCGCAATCAAGGGATGATCGATGCAAAAACTCACAGAAAAGGAAGGAAACCTATGAAAAAACTGCTTACATGTCTCTTTGTGATGGCGCTGCTGTGCGTGCCGGTTTCTCTGGCTCAGGTTACGCCCTCGGGTCTGCCGATCGTTGATGAACCCGTCAGCTTTGAAATTCTGGTGGATGATTATGGCACTCCGGAAGAAAAAATCATGTATCCCATTCTGGAGGAAATGACGGGCGTACATGTGGATCTCCAGCTTTATCCATATGAGGTCGCCCGGGAGCGCTTGAATACGCTGCTGATGGGCAATGATTATCCACATGTATTGGCGGGCTGGACGCTTTCTACTTCCGATATCATTGAGCTGGGCATGTCAGAGGGCCTGCTGCTGCCTCTGGAAGACCTGATTGAAACCTATGCCCCCAATATTTCAGCGTTGCTGGACGAACCCGGCGTGCGCGAAGCAATGACGCTGCCCGACGGACATATCTACACCATTCCCTTTTTGGTAAATGAACCCCTGGTAAACTACCTGCCCTACATCAACCGCGAATGGCTCGACCGCCTGGGCCTGAGCGTGCCGACCACGCCGGAGGAACTCAAGGAAGTGCTGATTGCCTTCCGCGATGAGGATGCGAACGGGAACGGCGATCCCAATGACGAGATTCCCTTCTCCGGGACGCCGGACAACCTTTCGCTGGGCATGTGTGCCGGCTGGTTTGGCGTAGACGCCTATGAAAAGAGCGAATATCCTTTTTTCTATCGCGATGGCGATACCATTCACTTTGCCGCCAATACCGAGGAGTACCGTGAATTCATCCGCTATTTCGCCGATCTGTATCAGGAAGGGCTGATTGATCCCGAATTGTTTACGCAGGATGAATCCATGTGGACGGCCAAGGTCAATCAGGGCCTGGTGGGCGTGGGGATTTCCTATAATCAACCCATTGAGGGCAGCTATGTCTATTTGCCGGTGCTCAAGGGGTGCGATGAGCCGGTGTTCCATCGTTCCAGCAACGGTACATCGCTGTTTCGCTCACAGGTGGCGCTGACAGACCGCTGTGATGAAGACATGGCCGCCACCATTATACGCTGGTTTGACGTGACCTTCGATCCGGATGTCTCCATGCAACTGGAGCATGGACCTCTGGGGGACTCCATCGTCAAGCTGGATGAGCATTTGTTCCAAATGGTGGATCGCAGCGACTGGAGCGCGGAAAAGGATGAGGCATACGCATGGTACAACTACTACACGCAGTCCCTGCCCAAAAACAACAAGGATAACGTGCTCCTCAGCGCGGGGGAGGATACGCCGGTTCCCGACTACAAAGCTGAAGCGGACGCCGCCTATGAGCCGTATCTGAACGAAATCTTCCCCGCTGTGTGGCTGGAAGATGAAACGGATATCCGCCGCGCTTCGATCCTTTCAGTAGATATCAACAGCTATGTAAAGACGAAGATGGCTCAGTGGATTACCGGCCAGGCGAATGTGGATGAGGAATGGGACGCCTATCTTGACCAGCTTGAGCAATATGGCCTTGCGGAGCTGACAGAGATCTATCAGCGCATCCTGTTCGGCTAGGATTGGGAGGAACACAATGACATCTGAGGTGTTGGAGCAGTACCTGCAGGCAGAGGGCAGTCGCAAATACGCGCTTTTGGGCGCGCGGCAGGGCGAATGGGACGCAGCGCTTGCGGATTGCACCGAAGCGCAGCGGCGGATTATGCAATATTATCTTACCTGCCTGACGGCTTGCGAGCGCGCGGAGTTGGACTTTGCGCTGCTCAAACGCTTTGCCGTCCATGCGGCGCGCATGCGGGAGCAAATGCCATGGACGCGGGCGCTTGCTGAGGAAGATTTTCTGGCGTTTGTGGCTGCTTATCGCATAAATGCAGAGGCCATCGTGGAGCACCGTGAGCGCTTTTGCCAAATGCTCTTGCCGCGTGTAGAAGGAAAAAGTGCAGAACAGGCCGCGCTGGCGGTCAATTTGTGGTGCGGCTGCACCGCAGGATACCGCATGACGGATGCCCGGGACGCTTCGCCCCTATGCGTGTACGGTTCCACCTATGCCCGCTGTGGCGAAGAAGCCGCCTATCTGGTCGCCGCCCTGCGCAGCGTGGGCCTGCCTGCCAGAACGATTACCTCCATGTGGCCCATGCGAGACGATGGCCATGTCTTTGCCGAGGTGTTGCTGGAAGATGGCTGGCATTTCATGGGCGGATGCGAGCCGGAAGGCATCCTGGATCGCGGCTGGTTCAACGAGGCAACCGCGCAGGCCATGATGGCGCAGACGACTGGATTCAGTCTGGTGGGCGCGCCGGAATTCCACTATCAGGTCGGGGGCCTGACCTTTGGATCCCATCTGTCTCACTACGCAAAGGTCAAAATCGTCGCGGCGCGCGTTGTGGACGCGGAGGGACGGCCCGTACCCGATGTCCTGGTGCGGATTGAGGAGTTCAACAGCGGCGGCTTTATTCCCCTGGCAATCCTGCGCAGCGATGGAAACGGCGAGGCGCACTGGCCGGTGGGGTTTGGAACGGTCAAACTCTCCGCATGGGGCGCGCAGGGCATGGCGGAAGTTTTCCTTGACGCAGAGGAGACAAGCGCGACGCTGCGTCTGGCTGCCTTTGAGCCTGAAGAGGGATGGCAGACCATACGCATGCGCGTTCCCGATGGAAAGACCCCCTATACAGCGGAAGCCACCGCTGCGCAAAAGAAAGCGGTGTTTGGGGATACGGATCCGGGAAAGGCCTGTGAGACGCGCCGGCAGGGGTTTGGCGATGTGGATCTGGCAGCGGCGTTTCCGGCGCTTGCGGAACGGCTGGCCTGGGCGGGAGAAAATGTGAGCGTACTGCGCGAATTTCTCACGGCGGGCGGCGAACCTCTGCGCGCGGCGTTGGTGGCGACGCTTGATGAAAAGGATCTGGCGGATATCAGCATGCCGGTGTTGGAGGATATGCTCTATGGCGCTATGGCTGTGCGCAAAGGGCTGGAGGAAGAAGGTTTTCTGCGGTATGTGTTGCCACCCCGCATTGATACCGAGGAATTGACAGCTCACCGGCGCTATGTGCAGGATTTTTTCACGCCTGAGCAGCAGGAAGCGTTCCGCGCTGAGCCGCATTTGCTGGAACAGTGGGTGCTTGAACACTGCGCGGCGGAGGCGGAGGACGCGGCGGGCTTGATTCCCAGCGTTCGCTGCGCGCTGCAAACGGGCCTGTGCCCGTCGAAGGCGCGGCCTGTGCTGTTGGCGCAGTTGTGCCGCGCGCTGGGAATTCCGGCGGCACTTGACAGGACCCGTGGACAAGTACTCTGCAAGAAGAATGGCGAATATTTGATCCTTATGCCGGAAGAGCCCGCCACAGCCGTGCTGTTGGTGGTGCCTCCGCGGCCAGAAATGGAATTCATGAATGGCTGGTCGCTATTTGCCCGCAGGAGAGACGGCTGGCGGCTCGTTCCCCAATGGCATGTCCCGCCGCGAAAGGGCGCTTATCGCTGCTGCGTGCCGGCGGGCGACTATCGGCTGCTCGTCTGGCGGCGGCTGACGGATGGCAGTGTCCAAGTGGCACAATGCTCTTTGCGGTTGGAAGAGGGAGGAAAGAGGATCATCCGTCTGCCGGATTTGGAAAAGGAGGAAGGCTGATATGTTCAGAAGGATATTTGCCTTTTTGATGTTTGTGATCGTGGGAATTTCCGGCTTTGGTGCGATGGCGCAGTCGGAAGAACCGGAAGCGTGGCAGGTGTTTTTGGAGGAGGAATACCAGCGCCTGCTGCCCGATGTGGGCGCTCGCATAGAGGAGTGGGAAGCGGCGCTGGACGCCTGTGCCAGCGAAGAGGAAAAGACCGTGATGAAATACTACTTCACCTGCATGCCCATGGCCGATCTTTGCGAGCTTGATTTTGACCTGCTGCGCTCCTATGCCTCCCATGCCGTGCGGCTGCGCGAGGAGATGCCATGGACGGCAGCATTGGACTTCGATGTCTTTTTGGCGTATGTAGCCGCGTATCGCGTGGACTATGAGCCGATTGTGGATCACCGGGCCTTTTTCTACGACCAGATTGTGGGTTCTGGCATACTGGAGGGCAAAACACTGGAAGAGGCGGCGTTGGCGGTCAACCTGTGGTGCGCAAGCCGGGTCACATTTGAAAATACGGATCAAAAGGTCGCTTCTCCCATGGGCATGTACAACGGCGGTCTGGGGCGTTGCGGCGAGGAAGCCAACTTTGTGGTCAATGCGCTGCGGAGCGTCGGCATCCCGGCGCGGATTGTCTCCGTATACTGGGCGGAAAGCGGCGACCATGCCTTTGTCGAGGTGCTGGTCGATGGGCAATGGTGTTTTCTGAGCGCGTGCGAGCCGGAGGCCATGCTGAACCATACATGGTTTAAGGATCTCACTGCAAACGTGCTGAGTACATCCATTCTCACTTACAGCCTTATCGGCACGACGGAAGCGTATTATGGCGGCGACGGCATGTATATCCTTAACGATGTGGAAAACTATGCAGACGCGCGCCAGGTGACCTTTACCGTGCTCGACGATCAGGGCAATCCCGCGGAAAACTGCTATGTGGGGCTGTATCAGTACGGGGATTATATGTATAAGAATCTGGCGGAACTTTATACCAACGGGCAAGGCGTCGCGCAATGGACGCTGGGACGGGGAACAGCCATCGCCATCGCCGTGCTGGACGGGCAGATGCGCCAGCAGATTGTCACGCTCGACGCGGAAACAGTCTTGCTGGATTTCTCGACTCCGGCACCGCAGGGTGAATGGCAGGAAACTGAACTCGTCTATAGCGACGCCGTCAGCCGGTACGACCAGCAGCCCACCGAGGCACAGACCGAGGCGTTTCTGGATGGGCGCGATTTGGAGGCGTTGCGCCAGAGCCATGTGACGGAACGATACGATGCAGAGGCGGCCGCGGCATATCCGCAGTGCGCGGAGGCGCTGCAGCTTGCGGGGCGGAACTTCCCGGAATTGATGGCGTTTCTCTCCGTGGACGATGACCCCCTGCGGCAGGAATTGCTCAGCCGTATGGAGGCCAAGGATTTGCGTGAAGTGGACGCAACGGTATTGGAGGATATTCTGCAGGGCGCAAAAGCCGTTCAAGGGGAATATGCCGATACGGATGACATCTTCCTAGAATGGATTTTGACGCCGGTATACGATCGCTCGCCCTTGACCGCTTACAGGCTGGAGCTGCAGAAGATGATGACAGACGCGGGCCTTGATCTGGATGCGGTGCGAAAGGAACCGGCGCTTCTGGATGCATGGCTGCGCGAGAGGCTGAGCGGCGAAAGCGTCAGGCGCTGCGATATCTACGGAGCCAATCCCGTCAGCGCGCTGCGCATGGGTTATTGCTCGGAAGCAAACTACCTTTCCACGCTGGCGCGCGTAGCGCAGGCGGCTGGCGTGCCGGTGCAGCAGGATGCGGCGACGGGTCAATGGATGTGGTATGACGGCGTGGACTGGAGCGCCATGCAGCCGCTGTCGGAGGAGAGCGCCGATACCGGCGTGCTGCTCTATGAAGTGGAGGGCAGCGAGGCGTGGCTCGGACAGTACTGGATGCTGTATCGGCTTCAGGGGCAGCAGTGGACGGAGATGCTCTACTGGTATGTAGAGGAGCAGGATGCGGACGAGGCCATTGAGCTGCCCGAGGGAGAATATCAGATCGTGATGTTTGTACCGGGAGGCGAGGAGTCAAATTCCCGCTTGTATCAGAATTCTATTTCCATTGAAGCGGGAGAAACGGTGACGGTATCGCTTCCGTGACTGAGATTGCGGCGATGCAGTCAGGGAATTGCATTCGCTTAACAACGATGGATGCTGGAGGAGAAAAAAACGATGAGGATTACGAAAAAGCTGTTGGCGGCGCTGCTTGCCCTCGTTTTAGCGTTGGGCGGATGTATGGCAGCGGCAGAAGAGGAAGTGCTTCCCACGCAATGGGATTTGACGGAAATTTATGCGGATGTGGACGCGTGGCAGGCGGACTATGACCGCGTCATGGAACTTATACCGCAGCATGAATCGTATCGGGGAACGCTGAATACCGCGCAGGGAATTTACGACTATTTCCAGTTTGCCTACATGGGCGAGCTGACGCGGCTGCAGAACCGACTTTATCTGTATGCTTATTTGGGGTATACGCTCAATCCCGCCGATTCAACCTTCAGCACGCTGCTGACGAAGCTCGATGCGATGACGAGCGAGGAAGCGCAGTACAGCGCGTTTGCAGATCCGGAAATCTATTCCCTTCCTCTGGAAACCCGGCAGGAAATTTTTGCTGATCCCCTGCTGGAACCCTTTGCCTATGCGATGCGGCGATATGTGGATCCTGCGCGTGAGCCGTTGAGCGAGGAAGCAAACGCGGTGCTGGCCATCCTCAGTCCAACGATGGGGCAAGCCGAGAATGTGTATAATATTTTGGACGGCATTGAAGTGCCGGATCCCATGATTACCCTGCCGGACGGGACGGAAGCGGCGTTAACCGAGGAACTTTACAATCAAATTCTTTACAGCGACGAATACGACCGGGAATTCAAGGCGCTGTGCAATCAGGTGATGTTGGAAAAGAGGGCATCTTATGCCAACACGTTTGCCGCCCTGCTGGAAATGACCGTGTCGGAAAATTGGGCCGTTGCGCAGGTCAACGGCTACGAAAGCAGCCGTGAGGCGGCGATGGATGCGTCGGATGTCGAGCCAGCCGTTTACGATTTGATGATCGAGGCTGCGCATCAGGGCGCGGCGGATTATCAGCGCTATCTCGACATACACAAGCGCGGCCTCGGGTTTGAGGTGCAGTATCCCGTCGATACCATTGACTACGTTTCCGATTATGCGGTGGAGGAAATCCCCTATGAGGATGCGGTGGAACAGGTGCGCGGGGCGCTTTCCATTCTGGGCGGGGACTATCTGGATTATTATGACCGGATCATCAGCGGCGGTCATCTGGATGTATATCCGACGGATACAAAGCTGACGGGTGCGTTTTCCTTTTCATCGGGCGAAGAATTTCTGCCGTATGTGCAGCTCAACTATCTGGGCTATTCTTCGGATGTGAGCACAATTGCGCATGAAATGGGTCACGCTATTTACAGCAGCTATTCCATGGATCATCAGGAGTCGATCTACGCGGAGGCAACAACCTTTACGCAGGAGGTGGCTTCTACGACCAATGAGCTGCTCTATTACAGCTATATGATGGAACAGGCCGCCACGGAGGACGAACGGCTGTACTACCTGGAGAACATGTTATTCACGTTTACAGACGCCTTCTTTATACAGGCGCTGTACGCCGAATTTGAGGATGCCATGTACCAGACGGTAGAGGCGGGCGGCTCACTGGACGCTGAGGTGCTTAGCGACCTGTGGGCGGAGCTTTATCAGGAGTACCGCGGCGACACGGTTGAGACTTACCCCAGCGCCCGCTATGGATGGGCTGGCATACCGCACTTCTATTACGGCTACTATGTGTATCAATATGCCACGTCCGTCGCCTATGCCGCTTCCATCTGCGAGCGGATTACCAGCGGCGAAGAAGGCGCTGTGGAGGACTATCTTGATTTCCTGAAGCTGGGCGCATCGCGTTCGCCGGTGGAATTGCTCGCCGTGGCGGGCGTCGATCCGCTGGATGAGGAAACCTATCAGCGGGCACTGGATTTCTTCGGCGGACTGGTAGACGAGTATGAACGCCTGGTCGACGCCAAGCTGAGTGCAGAATAAGTGAAGAAGCTGGCTGTACTGCCATCGAAAAAGTAGACACTGCATTTTGATGTCTGGATGTTCTTTGTTTGGCCGCGTCGACAGAAATTCAGTTTTTTCCTCAGCTTTCAGTGTCCACCAAATGCGAAGCGCTTTGTAACGCCAGTCCCCTTTTCCGAACATTCATTGGTACATCTTCAAACTTCATGTGAATTCTATAGTGATTGTAGAATACGACGTAGCGGTCTACTTCTGCAATCATTTTTTAGCTTTCATCTTTGGAAGCAAATGAATGCATTCACTTTTCAGACATGAGAAGAAGCTTTCGATCACGGCATTGTCGTGCGGTGATCCCGGCTTTGACGGTACTGTCAAGAGTTATGCGCAAAAAAGACTGCAGGCAGCTGAAAAAAGAGTTGTTATGCGAAGGAGGGATCGCTGAAAGTTGCCTCCAGATGCCTCATGTTCATGTACTTCTTGTTACCCCACTGGGTGCCTGCGACATGGCGCAGGCGGGCACAGATAAGCATCAGGGCCGAATTGCCATCGGGGAAGGTACCCACAACTCTGGTGCGCCTGCGGATCTCGCGGTTCAGGCGTTCAATGACGTTGTTCGTGCGGATCCGCGTCCAGTGCTCGGGTGGGAAATCGCAGTAGGTCAGCGTCTCCTCAATGCCGTCTTCTACTTTCTTTGCCGCCTCCTTCAGCTTCATCTCGCGCAGCTCAGCGATGACGGCTCTGGCCTTCTCGCGGGCGGCCTTCTTGCTCTCCTGGGCGTGGATTGCCTTGAGCATCTTTGCCACATGCTTGACCCTGGAACGTGGCACGACCGAAAACACGTTTCTGTAAAAGTGCACCGTACAGCGCTGGTATTTTGCGCCTGGAAAGACTTCGCCCACAGCCTCCAGCATCCCCAGACATTTGTCGCCGGCAATGAGCTTCACGCCATCCAGGCCGCGGCTCTTAAGCCACTGGAAGAAGCCGGCCCAGCTGGCCTTGTCCTCCTTCATGCCCTCCGCAGCCCCAGAACCTCTCGATAACCGTCCTCATTGACCGCAATCGCCACCAGTATGGCCACGTTTTCGTACTCTCCTCCCCAATTCCGCTGCAGATAGATGCCATCCACGTAGACATACGGGTACTTTCCGCCCTGCAAAGGACGGTTTCGCCAGCCCTCGATGTGGACATACGCCTTCTTGTTCAGTTCGCTGATTGTGGCAGGTGATACCTTGCTGCCCCACAGCGCCTCCGTGATGTCCTCCACCCGGCGCACCGATACGCCTGCCAGATACATCTCAATCAGCGCTTCCTCCACGCTGCTCTCCCGACGGCGGTAGCGCTCAATGATTGCCGTCTCGAAGGATACTCCCTTCAAACGTGGAACGTGCAGTGTAACGTCGCCGGAGGTTGTGGTCAGGTTCCGGGCATAGTGCCCGCTTCGGTAGCCCTGACGCGCTTCGTTGCGTTCATAACGCGCCGCCTGCGTCAGCTTCTCCGCTTCTGCCTCCAGCAGCTCGTTCAGCGTTTCTTCTACGCTCCCTCGTACCAGCTCCTTGATTTGCCCCTTGATTACTTCCTCGTTCAGTGTTACAATCTTCTCAGACATGCTCCTCAGGCTCCTTTCGAATGTTTGTGTACCAACTCCATTCTATCAGCTGCCTGAATACCATCTCTATTCCTTTTTGCGCAATTTATTGTACCTTATCACAGGTTCGAGTCCTGTTGCGACCACCAGCATTCTCCGATCAGCAATGGCCGGGGATTTTTGTATGAAAAAATTGCCACTGATCGCTGTTCGATCAGGGCAATTTTGCGTTTGTGGGCTTTATCTGCGATCCGGATGAGCGAAGGTGTCCTCGCCTTCGCTCATTCAGGCAGACGCATCCAATCCATGCGGAACGCCGCGTAAGCCGCGACCGCCGGAGCTATCCGTTCTTGCCGGCCCGCGCGAGCTTGCGCTCCTCCTTCGTCTTGAAGAAGTGCTCGAGGATGGGCACGAGCACGAAGCAGGTCAGACACGAGGTAAAGCCGCCGTTGTACAGGTTGAAGCCGCCGTGGATCGCCGGCGCGCTGGTCACGATGCAATAGTGAATCATACCGGCCACGATGCCCGCGATGATGCCATAGTTGCCCGAAACCGGCGCCAGGCCGCTGGCGAAGTAGAGGCCAACGACAATCGCCTGCGCGTTGAGCGCATCCTGGCCAAAGCGGGAGGCGAGGAAGTATCCGATCATGATCGGGAACACCGTCCTCGGCGTCGCGCCGGTGCAGCAGCAGGCGAGCATGCAGAAGATCGCGCCAAACGTCGCGCCGGTGAACTTCGCGCCGATGAGGTTGTAGTACAGCACGATGAACAGGCCGTAGACGCCAAAGTTCATCACAGTGGGGCCATTGCCGTACTTCGTGCCAAAGTCGACCTGATATCCGGTATCCTTCAAAAGCGACCAGTAGCCCTTGAAGCTGTTCCCGCTAAGGATAAAGCCTACAATGATGCACAGCACAAATACGACGATGCAGTAGACATCGACAAACGTCTTGCTCAGCCCGTCGCTCGTAATCGCCTCGATCGCCGGAGCTTCGACGCCGAGCGTGCGGTACAGCGTCGCATAGAGGAAGAAGCACCAGAAGCCCGCCGCGGCGCCCGCGTTGTAAAGGCTGTATCCCTTGTGGAAATTCTTTGCGTGCGCGCACAGCGCGGGCATCGCCACGCCGGTCGCGACGCCGATCAGCAGCGCCAGCCCAATGCCGGCGAGCGTCACGCCGCGGATTTCCGTTCCGGGGTAGCGATACAGCATCTCGCTCGCGAGCGGGCCAAGCGCGGTCGAGAACATCGCAAAGTTCACGAATTTGGCGAACGGCTCGCGCTTAATCAGCGAATAGACAAACGTGCCGAACATAAACGGCAGGATGTTGACGAGGTTCATGCCCCAGAAGCTGAATCCCACCGTCAGCATATAGCCGGTGACCGTCAGGCCGCTGGTCACTGCTCCGGGCAGGAACAACAGCGCGCAACACACCGTGCCGACCAGCGCCGTATTGAAAAACGCGCCGGAAATGCTGCCGATCTCGGGACGGAAGTAGTCCTTCGTCAGCTGCGCCGGGTTCGTCACGATGCGCACAAAGCCGCTGAAGATCTCGTTGAGATCCGGCGCACAGAGCGCGCCGACGTAAAATGCCAGCGTGAAGAAACACAACACGGAGCGAATCATCCAACTGCTGTTCTGCTTGCGCAGGCGATCGAGAGTCATACGTATCTCCTCCCCCATAAAAGGCGCAGAAACCGCCCCGCAGAACGGAGTTTGCAGGGCGGTTTGTGCATTCAGTTACTTGCCAACCTTGCGAATCGCAGCCTCAATGACGTGACCGATCAGCACCGAAGTGGTGACCGAGCCGACGCCGCCGGGCACCGGGGTGATCGCCTCGACGATCGGCTCGACCTCGTCGAACTTCGCGTCGCCCGCGATGGCGCCCTTGCCGCCCTTGCTGTTGACCTTCTCGGGATCCCAGTTGATCGAAACGTCGATGACCACCTGGCCGGGGCGGACGAATTCCTTCGTCAGCGAGCCCAGCACGCCCGCGGCGGACACCAGGATGTCCGCGCCGCGCGCGATCTCGGCGGTGTTGACCGTGCGGGTGTGGCAGACGGTGACGGTCGCGTTCTTGCCCATCAGCATCATCGCGGCCGGCTTGCCGACGACCAGCGAGCGGCCGATGACGACCGCGTTCTTGCCCTTGCAGTCGATGCCGTAGTAGTCGAGGATCTCCATGCAGGCCTGCGGCGTGCACGGCGCAAAGCCGAGGTCGTCGCGTCCCTCGAACACGCCGGCGTTGGACAGGTCGGTCATGCAGTCGACGTCCTTCGCGGGGTCGAGCTTGTTGCAGATCTCGTTCTGATCCGCCTTCAGGTGCTTCGGCAGCGGCCGGAACATCAATACGCCGTGGATCGAATCGTCGGTGTTGAGCTCCTCGATCTTGGCGATCAGCGCTTCCTTCGTGACGTCTTCCGGCAGGACGAACTTCTTCACGTCCACGCCGATCAGCTCCGCGCGCTTCGTCGCGCCGTTCTCATACGAAAGGTCGCTCGGGTTCTCGCCCACGCGGAGGATGCCCAGCGTCGGCACAATGCCCTTCGCCTTCAGCTCCGCCGCCTGCTTCTGCAGCTTTTCGTTCAGCGCGGCGGTGACTTCTTTGCCCAGTAACAGTTTCGCCATGGTCAAACCCTCCAGACTCTTAGAAGAAATTGGCGCGCACGCCCGCGAAGATCTCGTCGGCCATCGCGCAGTACTTGTCCAGCATGCCGTTGGCCTTGGCGTTCATCTCCTCGGCAACCTCGCGGTTCTTCAGGCTCTTGGTGTTGATGAACACGTTGAGCGACGCGCTCTGCAGCGCCGCTTTGCAGCAGACCGCGCCGCAGCCCGCGTCCGAAACCGCCAGCCGGGAGCCCTTCGCGGCGAACACCGCGATGGCCTCGATGGCCTCGCAGCACAGCTCCATGATCTTCATCGGAACCTGGCAGGCGACGATGGTCGCTTCCTCGAGGATGCGGTCGCGGTTCGGGTCGTCCTTCGGAATGCCATACGCCTTTGCAAGCGGCTCAAACCCGACGGCGTCGGCCGGAACCTGATCGAGCAGGTCCTTCTGCAGGCCGTCGCACTTTGCCTTCAGCGCAACGATCTCCGCCTCGACGTCGGCGTACTTCTTCTTGCCGACCGTCAGCGAGCCGACCATGTTGCCCAGCGCAGTGCCGATCGCGCCCACGAGCGCCGCCGCGCCGCCGCCGCCCGGGACAGGCGCGTTGGAGGCCAGCACTTCCACAAATTCCCTGCAAGATTTCTGGGTAAAATCCATATTCATTCTCCTTCGGCGGCCCGCAAGCCGCGTTTGCTCGGCGCACCCGCCGTCCGGCCTTCGCCGGCTTGGCGGCTGACCTATCCGAAATATGGGTGACATTTCTGTCACCCATATCGCGCAATCGCCCCGCGGGGAGGCGCAACAGCGCACCCCGCGGAGGATATTTTTTTAGAACAGGCCGGAAACCTCGCCCGTCTCGGTGTCGACGTCGACGCGGCGATAGGCCGGGTCGGAAGCCGTGCCGGGCATCATGCTGATGGTGCCGGCCATCGGGCAAAGGAACTTCGCTCCGCCGTACTCCAGGATGTCGCGGATGGGCAGGCGCCAGCCCTTCGGCACGCCCTTCAGCGCCGGGTCGTGGCTCAGGGACAGATGGGTCTTGACCATCATCGTGCAGTAGTCGTTGTACTTCGAATCGCTCTCGAAGCGCTTGGCCTTTTCGACCGCCAGCGGCGCCCAGTCGACGCCGTCCGCGCCGTAGACTTCCTTGGCGATGCGCTCGACGCGCTCGCGCAGCGGCATCTCCAGCGGATACAGGAACTTGATGTCCACCGGATCCTCGCACGCTTCGATGACGGTCTTGGCCAGCTCGATGGCGCCCTCGCCGCCGTAGCGCCAATGCTCGGACATCGCGCAGCGCACGCCCTTCTCGGCGCACAGCTTGCGGATCAGCGCGACCTCGGCGTCGGTGTCGGTGTAGAAGCGGTTGATGCAGACCACCGGGTTGATGCCGGACTTCTTGACGGTCTCGACGTGGTGGAACAGGTTCGCGCAGCCCTTCTCGAGCAGCTCGAGGTTCTCCTTGGTATACTCCTCGGGCAGCGGGCGGCCGGCGACGACCTTCGGTCCGCCGCCGTGCATCTTCAGCGCGCGGATGGTGGCGACCAGCACGGAGACGTTCGGGGTCAGGCCGGACAGGCGGGTCTTGACGTTCCAGAACTTCTCGAAACCGATGTCCGCGCCGAAGCCGGACTCGGTGACGTGATAGTCGAACAGCTTCAGGCCCAGACGGTCCGCGATGACGGAGCTCTGGCCGATGGCGATGTTCGCGAACGGGCCGGCGTGGATCAGCACGGGCTGATGCTCGACGGTGTAGCACATGGTCGGGTTGATCGTGTTGCGCATCCAAGCGGTCATCGCGCCGGCGACCTCGAGGTCCTCGGTGGTGACGGGCTCGCCCTTGCGGTTGTAGGCCACGACGATCTTGCCGATGCGGTCGCGCAGATCCTTCAGGTCGCGCGCGACGGCGAGGATGGCCATCAGCTCGGAGCTGACCGCGATGCCGAACTTGCTCTCCATCAGGAAGCCGTCCTTCGGGCCGCCGACGCCGATGATGATGTTGCGCAGGCCCTGCGCGCAGAAGTCGAGCACCCAGCCCATCTCGACGCGCTTGGGGTCGATGTCCAGGCGCTTGAGGTTGCGCTTGGCCAGCTCCTCGTCGGAGTAGTTGCGCTCATGCTGCATACGGGCGTTCAGCGCGACCATCGCGAGGTTGTGGGCGTTCATGATATCGTTGATATCGCCGGTGAGGCCCAGCGAGAACTCGGTCATCGGGATCAGCAGGGCGTTGCCGCCGCCGGCCGCCGTGCCCTTGATGTTCATGGTCGGGCCGCCGGAGGGCTGGCGCAGCGCGCCGCCGACGTTCTTGCCCAGCTTGCCCAGGCCCTCGATCAGGCCCAGCGAAACGGTGGACTTGCCCTCGCCCAGAGGCGTGGGGGTGATGGCGGTCACCTCGATGAACTTGCCGTCGGGCTTGTCCTTCAGGCGCTTCATGATCTTGATAAAGTCCAGCTTCGGGGTCTTGCCGTAGGGGATGATCTCCTCGGGCAGAAGGCCCAGCTTCTCGCGGAAGTAGTCAACGCTCGGAAGCGTCTTCTCCGCCTCCTCAGCGATTTGCCAGTCCTTGTAAATGGTGGGATCAAGCATGGTCGTTTCCTCCTTCAAGAAAATCATATGCTGTCTTCGCCGCACCTGCTGCGAAACACACCGTCGTGAACGTCCGGCTCGCGCGACGCGGTCGCCATGGCCTTTCACTGGAAACAGTGTAGCACAATTATTCAACCTTGTCAATAAATAGGGGCATATTATTACTTTAAGTTTCTGCACAGGTTTTCGTCAAAGCCCCTGAAATTCCCAAAAAGGCTGGACATCGCCGCAAAAAACCGCTATAATGAAGACCATTCGTGTACCTTAGAGGGACAGAGGTGTCAATAAAATGTTGGAATACAGAGGTTTGAAAGCGACTTTTGAACATTTGACAATTGATGAAGCGGAGATTGACCGGCAGATCAGCCGCCTGATCGAGCAGCACGTCCGGACGATCAGGGTCGAAAACCGCCCCTCGCAGCTGGACGACGAGGTCGTCCTCGACTTCACCGGGGAATGCGGCGGCGCCGCGTTTGAGGGCGGTCACGCCGAAAACTATCCGCTTCTGCTCGGCAGCGGGACGTTCATCCCCGGCTTCGAGGAACAGCTCGTTGGCCGCCGGGCGGGCGACGACGTGGACGTCAACGTCACCTTTCCGGTCGGCTACCCGGTCGCCTCGCTGGCGGGACAGAAGGCCGTGTTCCACTGCCATGTGCGCGAGATCCGCGTGCGGGAAAAATACCGCCCGAACGATGAATTCGCCCGCGAGGTGGGCGGCGTGCGCTCCATGGCCGAGCTGCGCGAGAAGATCCGCGCCGAACTGCAGGCGCGCGTCGACCGGCAGGCCGACCGCGAGCTGAAGGAGCGCCTGATCGACCAGCTGATTGAGCATTTCCACCCCGAGATCACCGCGGAACAGCTCGACGCGGCGCTGGACATCGAAATGCGCGACCTGGAATCGCAGCTCGCTTCGCAGAACCTGACGCTCGACCAGTACGCCCAGTTCACCGGCCGGACGCGCGCGCAGATGCGCGAGGACCGCGTGCCGCAGGCGCGCAAGAACGTCTGGCGGCAGATGGCCATCGCGGAGATCGTCGAGCGCGAGGGCATCGAGGCCGACGAGGAATCCGTCGCCGACGCCTTCGCCGCGCTGTGCCGCGATCACGGCATGACGCTCGAGCAGCTTCAGCCGTACTTCGATTCCCAGATGGAGGCGGCGCTGGCGCGCTCGGTCGTCGAGGAAAAGGCGCTCGACCTGCTGCGCGACTGCGCGGAGATCACGGTGGTCGAAAAACAGGCGTGACGGCCGCAGTCCAATCGCCAAAGGCATCGGGCATCCCGACTTCCAGCGGGATGCCCGAATGATTTCACCGCCCTCCGAGGTGCCGGCCTACGCGCGCCGGATCTCCGGTTCCTCCGCTTCCGCAATATAGCCGAGGATGAAATCGCGAAATGCCGCCTGTTCCGGCGAGAGGTATTTTTTCTTGCAGATAAAGTACAGATGGTGCGGCAGCGATCCCGCGAGCGGAAAGGAGAGCAGCCGCCCCGCCGCGACGAATTCCTCCACCGCGACTTCCGACAGTACCGAAATGCCCATGCCGTCGGCGACGAGCTGCTTGATCGTCTCGGTGTCGTCGATGGCGGCGGCGATGTTCAGCCGCGTGCCGGGCGCGTTCTGCTTGATCCAGCGCAGGAATTCCTGCTGCAGCGCCGACGTGCTGCTGCGCGAAATCATCGGCTCCGTTCCGAACAGCTCCGCCGGGAAGGGCTTCCCCTGAAGCGCGCGAAAGCGCTCCTCGTTCGGCGTGATCGCCACGATGCTGGCGGAATTGTACCGCCGGGCGGCAAAGTCCGCGTCCATGATCTTCATGTTGCAAAAGGCGAACTGGAAGCCGCCGGTTCGGAGCTTGCCGTGGATCTCGGAATTGTAGCAGACCGTGACGGAGAAGTGCACGTCGGGATGCTGCCTGCGGAATTCCGCGATCCGGTTGGAGAGATAGTAGCGGCTGGTATACGGCGTGGCGACGATGTTGATCGCGCGCTCGTCCTGATCGGCGCGCGTGAGCGCGAACAGGCTGTCGCGGTTGAGGCGCAGCATCTGGCGGGCGTAATAATAGAACGTGCGGCCGTCGTGGCTGAGCTCCATGCTGCGCGTGGTGCGGTTGATCAGGCGCGTGCCCAGCTCCGCCTCGAGATTGCGGATGTGGATCGTCACCATCGACTGCGAGATCTGCAGCCGCTCCGCCGCGTTGGAAAAGCTGCCCTCATCCACCACGGACACAAACGATTCCAGTTGTTTGAAATCCATTTTTGCACCTCCCTCGATTCAATTATTCACGAATCCTCATCAATTATAGCGGAAATATGAGCTTTTGTCAATGATCGAGCGAGGCGGAATGTACACAATGTCTTGAATCTCGACGCCTTTCGTTGTATAATGATTGAGACTATATACGGAAAGGATCAAATCCATGAGCTTTGCACCCACACCCTACGCCGCGCCGGATTTCAGCCGCGGCGCGCTGGCGTCCGCGCCGGACGCAGCGCTCGCTCCGGCCCCGCTCGACGGCGTCGCGCCCGGGAATTACCACGCGATGAGCATCTTCCCGGAGTACTTCCGCGTTCACGGCCGCTGGCTGCTGGCCAAGGAGAGCCGCATGGACTGCGTCGCGGTGCTCGAAGGGGACGAAATTGCCGTCCGCGAATTCCGGCATCTGCGCGCGGGCGACCGCGTGTTCGTCGGCCGCAGCGAGGACGGTTCCGAGGGCATCTATGTGCACGCGGACGGTTTCGGCGCGCAGGCGGGCGCGTCCGACACATTCGCGTTTCGCCAGCGCCGCTCGCGCGAAACGGCGTTTTCCCGCGACTACGACGAGCTGTACGACCTGCTGCGGTACGAGCGGGACAACGGCGGCCGCATCGTCTGGGTGATGGGGCCGGCCTGCGCGTTTGACTTCGACGCCCGCGCGGCGTTCAGCGCGCTGGTGGACAACGGCTATGTGCACGCGCTGCTGGCCGGCAACGCGCTGGCGACGCACGACCTCGAGGGCGCGTACCTCGGCACGGCGCTCGGGCAGAACATCTACACCCAGCAGTCGGCCCCGCTGGGGCACTACAACCATCTGGACACGATCAACCGCGTGCGCGCGTGCGGCTCGATCCCGGCGTTCATCGAAGCGGAGGGCATTCGCGACGGCATCCTCTTTCACTGCGTGAAGGCGGGAATTCCGGTCGTGCTGGCCGGTTCGATCCGCGACGACGGCCCGCTGCCGGAGGTGATCGGCGACGTCTACGCCGCGCAGGACGCCATGCGCGCGCAGATCCGCACGGCCACGACGGTGATCTGCCTGGCGACCACGCTGCACACCATCGCCGTGGGCAACATGACGCCGTCCTACCGCGTGACGGCGGACGGGACTGTGCGCCCGGTGTACTTCTTTACGGTGGACATTTCGGAATTCTCGGTCAACAAGCTGGGGGATCGCGGCAGCCTGTCCGCGAGGAGCTTTGTGACCAACGTTCAGGACTTCATGGTCAACGTCCGCAAGGGCCTGAACCTGTAAGCCATCCGGCGCGGGGGCGCCGCGGAGGTTCATTTCAAAATATGAGGGTCCCGCCTTGGCGCGGGAGGAAAAGGATGGGTGACAACTGTGGAAAAACAGAAGAGAAAGCGCCGCTTCGGCGACCGGAACGACGGCCGCCTGCTTCGATCGCTCAGCCCGATGATGAAGCTGATGCCCTACATCATGCCGCAGCGCTGCGACGCGTGCAACAGCTTCCGCGGCTACGTTGACGTGGACACGGTCGAAAAGTACGTTCGGGAAAAGCGCGAAAAGGGCATGGTCAACTTCACAAACATGCACGTGCTGTTGGCGGCGTACACGCGGCTGGTGTCGCAGCGCCCGGGCCTGAACCGGTTCATCTCCGGCCAGAAGATCTACGCGCGCAACCACTTCGAGGCGATGCTCTGCATCAAGAAGGAGATGAAGCTCAATTCGCCCGACTCGGTCATCTCCATGGTGTTCCCGCTGGATGCCACGGCCGAGCAGATCTATCAGATCACCGAAAAGCTGGTCGAGGACGCCAAGGGGGAGACGACGAACTTCGACGACACCGCCCGCATCCTCGACTACATCCCCGGTCTGGTCAAGAAATTTGCATTCTGGCTTCTGCGGCTGCTGGACTACTTCGGCCTGCTGCCGATGAAGCTCAAGCGCATCTCGCCGTTTCACGGCTCGCTGTTCATCACGTCGATGGCCAGTCTCGGGCTTCCGCCGATCTACCACCATATCTACAATTTCGGCAACGTACCGGTGTTCGTGGCGTTCGGCATCACCGAGCGCAAGCACGCCGTCAAGCCCGACGGCAGCATCGAATCCAAGAAGGTCATGGGCTACACGCTGGTGATGGACGAGCGCATCTGCGACGGCTACTACTACGCCTCCGCCTTCCGGCTGTTCAACGGCATCCTGCGAAACCCGTGGCAGCTCGACGAAGCGCCGAAGGAGATCGTCCCGGACGTCGAATAGCGCCTGACGCGAAAAAACGGCCGCGGGGAATTTTCAGACAAGCCCCGGGCGCATAGACTCTCCGGAAAGGAGGCGAAACGCCATGAAAATCCGTCTCAACGAAGATCCGGAGATCGTCCGGACCGTCAAAGAGGGCCTGAAGCAGACGGGCGGCTACTGTCCCTGCCGGCTTCAGCGCACCGAGGACAACCGCTGCATGTGCAAGGAGTTCCGCGAACAGATTGCGGACGAGAATTTTGAAGGCTACTGTCACTGCCTGCTCTACTACAAGGAAAAGTAACCCGCAAAAAACGCGGCCGCGCCGCGCAAAGGAGACCGGAATCCATGCTCCGCCGAACCAACTTTCAGCACACGATGGCCGCCTGCTACCTGGGATACATCACGCAGGCGATCGCCAACAACTTCGCGCCGCTTCTGTTTCTGACCTTTCAGAGCGAATTCGGCATTCCGCTTTCGCAGATCGCCGCGCTGTCATCGATCAACTTCGGCATCCAGCTCGTAGTCGACTTCCTGTCGGCCCGGTTTGTCGACCGCATCGGCTACCGCGCCTGCATGGTCGGCGCGCACGTCTGCAACACCATCGGCATCGCCGGGCTCGCGTTCTTTCCATCGCTCACGCCCGATCCGTTTGCCGGGCTGTTGATCGCCGTGTTCTTCTACGCGATCGGCGGCGGGCTGTGCGAGGTGCTGGTCAGCCCGATTGCAGAGGCCTGCCCGACGGAGAAGAAGGACGCCCAGATGAGTCTGCTGCACTCGTTTTACTGCTGGGGCGTGGTGGCGGTCGTGGGGCTGTCCACAGCGTATTTCGCCGCGTTCGGCGTGGGTGCCTGGCGCGCGCTGGCCTGCCTGTGGGCGATCGTGCCGCTTGTAAACATCTTCAACTTCCTGATCGTGCCGATCAACCCGGTCACGGCAGAGGGCGAGGGCATGGGCATCGGCGCGCTGCTTCGGACGAAGCTGTTCTGGCTGCTGGCGCTGTTGATGGTCTGCTCGGGCGCCTCGGAGCTTTCGATGTCGCAGTGGGCGAGCGCGTTCACCGAATCGGCGCTGGGCGTGGCGAAGTCCGTCGGCGACCTCGCCGGCCCGTGCGCGTTCGCGCTGTTGATGGGCAGCGCGCGGATGTTCTATGCGAAGCTCAGCGACCACGTCGACCTGACGAAGTTCATGCTGCTCAGCGGCGGGCTGTGCGTCGTCTGCTACCTGCTGGCCGGACTGAGCCGCTCGCCCGTGCTGGGCCTGCTGGGCTGCGGCCTGTGCGGGCTGTCGGTAGGCATCATGTGGCCGGGCACGTTCAGCGTCGCGACCGTCGCGCTCAGGGGCGGCGGCACGGCGATGTTCGCGCTGCTGGCGCTGGCGGGCGATCTGGGCGGCTCGCTGGGGCCGGCGCTGGTCAGCGCATCGGCGCAGCTGGCGGACGGAAGCCTCAAGGCGGGACTGCTCGCGGCCATCGTCTTCCCGGCGCTGATGATCCTCGGGCTGGTTCTGCTGCGCAAAAAATACTGGGGAGTGGATCGCAAGTGATTCGGGATCGCGAATTCTACAAGACCATTCTGCGCATCTCGCTGCCGGCGGCCTTCCAATCGCTGGTGAGCTTTCTGGTGGTCGTCGCGGACGACGTCATGGTCTCGAAGCTGCCCAACGCCGTGGCGGCGCAGGCGGCGGTCTCGCAGGTCAACAGCATCACCGCGTTCTATACCGCTACGCTGACCGGCCTGGTCAGCGGCTCTTCGGTGCTGATCTCGCAGTACTGGGGCAAGAAGGACATGGCGCGCATCCGCCGGATCTTCTCCGTGGTGCTGTGGTTCTGCGCGCTGGTCTCGCTGATCTTCGTGGCGCTGGCGCGGCTGATCCCGGAGCCGATCATCCACCTGGTGATCGGCGCGGGCGAGGCAGAAGTCGTAGCCCTGGCGCTGGAGTACTTCTCCATCGCCTGCTGGACGTACATCCCCTTCGCGATTACGACGTCGCTGATCGGCATGCTGCGCTCGATCGAGGTCGTTCGCATCACGCTGGTGACGACGGTGATGACGCTGTTCATCAACGTTGGCCTCAACTATGTGCTGATCTTCGGCCACCTTGGCTTCCCCGCGCTGGGCGTGCGCGGCGCGGCAATCGCCACGCTGGTCGCGCGCATCGCAGAGGTCTGCGTGGTCTGGCTGTACACCTTCCGGATCCAGAAAAAGCTCGAGATCCGGCCGCGCGACCTTCTGTGCATCGACCGCATGCTCGGCCGCGACTATGCGCGCTACGGCCTGCCCGTTGGGCTGACGGACATGCAGTGGTCGCTGATCGGCATGCTGAAGGCGGCAATCATCGGCCAGATGGGCGCGTCGTTCATGGCGGCGAACAGCATCGCGAACAACATGGCCACGCTGGGCACGCTGTTCACCTCCGCGCTGGCGGGCGGCGCGTGCGTCGTGGTCGGCAAGGCCGTCGGCCGCGGCGATTACGATACTGCGCGGGAATACTCCAAGACGATCCAGCTCCTGTTCTTCCTGATCGGCCTGGTGATGGCCGCGCTGGTCTTTTTGCTGCGCGTGCCGTTCACGCGGCTGTACGGCTCGTCGGCCGACCCGGAGGTCTTTTCGCTGGCCACGACGATGATCGCCATCCTGGCGGTCACGCTGGTCGGTACCTGCTACCACGCGAGCTGCTTCGTGGGCATCAACCGCGGCGCGGGCGACAGCCGCTTCGTCGCGATGGTGGACATGATCTGCGGCTGGCTGGTCGTGCTGCCGGCGACGCTGCTCGCCGCGTTCGTGTTCCACTGGCCGCTGCCGGTCGTGTTCCTGTGCACGCGGATCGACCAGTGCTTCAAGTGGATCATTGCGTTCATCCGCCTGCGCGGCGACAAGTGGATCCGCAACGTCACCCGCGAAAGCGCGGCTTCTTGAAGACTTAACCTGAGCAATCCGGCCGTTTATATCCAGTTCACATTCGTCGGCTATGATATTACACGAAAGGCGGGACAGGCGCTCCGAAGGATATACCCTCATGTATCCCCCTCCATTCCTCTCTTCCCCCATGAGACAGGAAGCGACAGACGAGCACCCCCCAAGATCATCTTGACCATCCAATCGTTCTGTCCCGGATGCGCCGTTCCGCCTTTTGCCAAGGGGAAATCTGCATGCTGCATTTCATCTACAATCCCATCGCGGGCAAGGGCAAGGCTCCGCGCTTTCGCGCCGTCATCGAGGCGCGGCTGAAGGCGCAGTGCACTGCCTATTTCTTTTGGGAAACGGCCTGCCGGCAGGACGCCACCCGCATTGCCCGCGAGCTGACCGAGAAGGGCGAGGCGGACATCGTCGCCATGGGCGGCGACGGCACGGTCAACGAGGTGCTCAACGGCCTCGCCGATCCGTCCGCCGTGCGGCTGGGCGTGATTCCCTGCGGCTCGGGCAACGACCTCGCGGCCGTGCTGGGCATTCCCTGCACGCCGGAAGGCGCGCTGGACGTGCTGCTCAACGCCTCCCCGCGGCCGACGGACTACCTCGATTGCTCCGGCGTGCGCGGGCTGAACGTCATCGGCGCGGGCATCGACGTGGACATCCTGCGCCGCAGCTATCGCGCGAAGGTGCTCCGCGGCAGTTTGAACTACTTCGTCTCGCTCGTCAATGCGCTCATCCACTTTCGGTTCTACCGCTTCCGCGCGGAATTCAACGGCGAATCCGCCGACCACGATGGATTGATCCTCTGCGCCTGCAACGGGCGGCGCATCGGCGGCGGCATCCCGATCTGCCCGGCGGCCGTGCTCGATGACGGAATGCTGGACGTGGTGATGGTCGAGAACGTCCGCAAGCGGATGATCGTCACGGCGCTGTTTCGCCTGATGCGCGGCAAGATCCTCGAGCAGCGCTACACGCGCCACGAGCTTGCCCCGCGCATCCGCGCGTCGTTCGCCGAGCCGGCGACGGTGCAGGTGGACGGCGAACTGTACGATGGCCTGCCGTTTGACGTGCGGGTCATTCCCGGAGGATTGAAGGTGTACCGGCCGTGAATGGCGGGAATTTCCAAAAGATGCAAACAACCAGCGAGAGCGCGCCCCGGGCTGTTCCCGCGGCGCTGGGCGACTGCCACATCCACATGGTTCTCGACGGCTTCGACTTCCGCGTCGCGCTCAACCGGCACCGCGAAGGCGCGCAGGACGGCTGGATTCGCGAACGGCTAACCGAATACGCCGCCGGTGGCGTGCGCTTCCTGCGCGACGGCGGCGATGCGCTCGGCGCCGCGAGGCGCGCGAAGGTTCTGGCCCCAGAATACGGCATCGACTATCGCGAGCCGGGCTTTCCCATCTGCCGGAAGGGCCGCTACGGCGGCTTTATCGGGCGCGCGTTTTCCGATTTCGCCGAATACCGCGCGCTGGTGGACGAGGCCATTGCCCTCGGGGCGGATTTCATCAAGATCATGATCTCCGGCCTGATCGACTTCAACCAGTTCGGCGCGCTCACCAGCACGCCGCTCGACCGGGCGGAGATCGCCGATATGATCGCCTACGCGCACGACCGCGGCATGGCCGTCATGGCGCACGCCAACGGTACCCAGACGGTGCGGGATGCGCTGGACGCCGGCGTGGACAGCGTCGAACACGGTGCCTACATGGACGCGGAATGCGTCGCCCAGCTGGCCGCCAGCGGCGCGGTCTGGGTGCCGACGCTGGCGACCATCGGCAATCTGATCGGCTGCGGGCGCCACCCGGACGGCATCCTGCGGCAGATCCTCGAATTCCAGTCGGACAACGTGCGCAAATGCATTGCCATGGGCGGAACCGTCGCCGCGGGCAGCGACAGCGGCGCGCACTGCGTGCCCCATGCGAAGGGACGGCGCGATGAGATCGCACTGCTGCTGAAGGCTGGCGCAACCATGGATTCGCTGCGCGCCGCCGAAGTCTGCATCTCCGAACGCTTCCGCAGCTGAACCGAAACCCCGCGACTCTCCTCAAGCATCATCCCCGGATTGCAGCAATCCGCGCGGGCGAATGCTTTTTGCGCAGACGGTGCTTTCACCGCCTGCGCTTTTCTATTCCCACGAAATGCGTCCCGGCGCTCTCCCCTATCCCTTCATCAACGGCCCTGCGGGCGCATAGGCTTTTGCGGAGGGGGGGATTCCATGTCCAACCGTGTGCGCGTCCGCCGGGATCGCCCGAGCGCGCTGTCGTGGGCGCTGGCGCTCGCACTGACGATGCTCGCCGTCTACCTCATCACGCTGTCGGCTCCGAGCCCGGACGACGCCGCTGAGGCCAGCGCATCCAGCGGGCGCGTGACGCGGGAGCTCGAGCTGGCCGGCGTCGAAGCATACTTTGCGGAGCTTGGATGCTACGATAATCTGACGCAGGCCCGGATCGCGGCGGCCGAATTCGCCCAGCGCGGCGCGGCGGGCGTCATCCGCGAGGATGCCGGCGGCTGGCACGTCATCGGCGCGGGCTATGCCCTCGAGGCGGACGCCCGCCGCGTCGCCGAACAGCTCTCCGAGCGGGAAGGCGTCGAGGCGAGCGTGTTCTCGCTGTCCTCCGCTCCGGTCGCACTTCGCGTCACCGCGACCGTCGAGGACATCGACGCCATCGCCGCGGCGGACAGCGCGTGGTCGGCCCAGCTCGACCAGATCGCGGCGCTGGCCCTGCGCGTGGACCGCGGCGAAATCGGCGACCGCTCTGCGCGGACGCTGGCGGCAGTCGCGCGGTCGGAGCTGGAAGCGGCGCGCGAGGCGCTCGACGGCATCGAAGGCGCGAAAGACGACGCGGTCTGCGCCATGCTGAGCAGCCTGTTGTCCCGGCTTGCCAGCGCGCTCGACGGCGTCGCGACCGGCGGCGAGACGGGCGCCGCGCTCTCCGGCCGCCTGCGGAGCTGCCATGCGGATGCACTGCTCCGCCGCGCCGCCATGCTCGATGCACTTCGATGATGGCGGTTAAAAAGCGCAGGAAACGATTTACTCGTGGGCGCAACCATGCTCGATACGCTTTGTCGGTGCCCGCTCAAAATAGGCCGGCAAATTATTTCCTCGTGGACACAGCCATGTTCAGCACACTTCAATGAACCCGCTCAAAAGATGCAGAAGCAGTTCCCGCGCAGACGCAGCCATGCTCGACGCGCTTCGATAATGCGTTCAAAAGACGCAAGGAACGATTCTCGCGCAGACATGTCATGTTTGGCGTGCTCCGATGACGTTCCCTCAAAAAGTGCAGAAACGATTCCCGCGCAGCACAGCCATGTTCAGCACACTTCAATGAACCCGCTCAAAAGGGGCAGAAACGATTCACTTGCGGGCGTGCTCCGCTCGATGTGTTTCGATGATGCCATTTAGAAGGCGCGGGAAACAACTTCATGGGAAGCGTGCCACGCTCGGTTGTTTCGATGGTTCCATTCAAAAGGCGCAGGTGACGATTCCCGTGAAGGTGCGTTATGTTTGACGCGCTTCGATGATGCCGCACCCGGGCAGAACTGCCGCAGCGCTTTTCCCGTTCCTCAACTGCCGCGCGCAGGCGCGCTGAGACTCTTTGCCCGCACTGATTCCACCTGAGCGCCGGCGGCGGGTCTCGCCCGGCGAGCTTCCGGCGCGCGCAGCTGCTCCGTCCGCACCGCCGGTTCGACGAGACTGCAATGTTGCACTTACGTTGCAAAAATGCCTATCCGTCATAAAAAAGCATGCCATTTCTTAACAATTATGGCTTGACTTCGCACATCCGAACATGTTATGATGAAATTGGCAAAGATTTTTTTACCACTATGACAAAAGCGAGGTTGAGGAATGAAGCGAACGTGGTTGAAACCATTTGGAGAGAAAATGCGGGAATCGCTCGCGGCCGTATTGCCGATCACGGCGGTGGTCGTACTTCTGAGCGTGACGATTGCGCCGATGAGCTCGGGCATGACGGTGATGTTCTGCTTTGGCGCGCTGATGCTGATCGTCGGCATGACGCTGTTCAACGTGGGCGTCGATCTTTCAATGATGCCGATGGGCGAAGGCGTCGGCGTCGAGATGAGCAAATCGCGGGGGCTTGTGCTGCCGATGATCGTCTGCTTTGTGCTCGGCGCGCTGATCACCATCGCCGAGCCGGACCTTCAGGTGCTGGCGCAGCAGGTGCCGTCGATCCCCAATCAGGCGCTGATTTTTTCGGTAGCAGCGGGCGTCGGTCTGTTTCTGGCAATTGCGCTGCTGCGCATCGTATTTCAAATTAAACTCTCCCATGCGCTTCTGTTCTTCTATGCGCTGACCTTTCTGCTGACCCTGTTCGCGCCGGACGACTTCATTCCCGTGTCGTTCGACTCCGGCGGCGTGACGACCGGCCCGGTCACGGTTCCATTCATCATGGCGATGGGCATCGGCATGTCGTCGCTGCGAAGCGACAGGAATTCCCAATCGGACTCCTTCGGCCTGATCTCGCTGTGCAGCATCGGCTCGGTGCTGGCGGTGCTGCTGCTGGGCATCTTCTATTCCCCGGATGAAGCGGTTTCCTCGTCCATTCGCATCACGGAGGTCGCCTCGACGAAGGCCGCGGCGGCGACGCTGGTTCAGGCGCTGCCGGAATACGCGAGGGAAGTCGCCGTGGCGCTGATCCCGATCGCGGTGATGTTCGCGCTGTTTCAGTTGGTTCGCAGGCGCTTCCACACCGCGCAGATCAAGCGCATCGCCATCGGTTTGCTGTACACCTACGTCGGGCTCGTGCTGTTCCTGACCGGCGTCAACGAGGGCTTCATGGCGGCGGGCTGGCAGCTCGGCAACACCATCGCCTCCGGCAGCACGCCGTATCTGTTGATTCCGATCGGCATGGTCATCGGCTACTTTATCGTCGCGGCGGAGCCCGCGGTGCACGTGCTGAACCGGCAGGTCGAGGAGGTCACCAACGGCAACATCACCGCGCGCGAAATGCAGATCGGCCTTTCCATCGGCATCGCGATCTCGGTCGGCCTGGCGATGATGCGCATCCTGACGGGCATCTCGATCATGTGGCTGCTGATCCCCGGCTACGCCATCGCCCTGATCATGACGTTCTTCGTGCCGCAGCTGTTCACCGGCGTGGCGTTCGACTCCGGCGGCGTGGCCTCGGGGCCGATGACGGCGACCTTCTTAAGCCCCATCGCCATGGGCGCGTGCGAAGCGGTTGGCGGCAACATGATGACCGACGCGTTCGGCATCGTGGCGATGGTCGCGATGACGCCGCTGGTCACCATCCAGCTGCTCGGCCTGCGCGACAAGCTGCGCCGCCATGCGCGCAAGCTGCCGGAGAGGGTCGCGCCGGTGGATGAGCGCGTCGTCTACTACGACTGAGGGGAGGCAGAGCATGAATCGCGAACGCGTAAAGGCGATGGTGACCATCGTTAACCGGGGCGACGGCACCGCCCTGTCGAAACTGTATGCGCAAAACGGCGTGATGCTGCACACGCAGATCGCCGCCGACGGCACGGCCAGCTCAGAGCTGTTGGACATGCTCGGCCTGACGCACAGCGAGCGCGACCTGCTGCTGAGCTTTGCGCCGGAATCCGTGATCGAGCGGCTGCTGAGCCTGCTCGACGACGACTATCGCGGCATCCTGAGCCTGCGCGGCATCGCCTTCAGCCTGCGGCTGACGGGCATTTCCGGCACGATCGCGGAGGCGCTGCCGTCGTCCGACTTTGTCATCGAACCCGAAGGAGGTTCCGAAATGAATCCGGAAAAGGAAAACAACCTCATCCTCGCGTTTGTCAACCAGGGATATACCGACGTGGTCATGCACACCGCGGTCAAGGCCGGCGCGAAGGGCGGCACGGTCATCCGCGGGCGCTGGGTCGGCACGGAGCTGCTGGAACAGTTCCACGGCATCTCGATCCAGGACGAAAAGGAAGTGTTGCTGATCGCCTGCGCGAAATCCGCGCGAAACGCCATCATGGACGCCATCAACGCCGAGCACGGCCTCAAGACCGAGCAGCAGTCGGTGGTCTGTTCGCTCCCGATCGACCGCCTCGTGCGGCTGACCTGAGCATCCAAAAAATCCAAAGCCCCGCCGGTATATGCCGTCGGGAACAGTTGAAGCGCGAAAGGACTTCGGTTCTCTCGCGCTTTCCTTTGCTTCTGGGATCGTCTGAAGGTCCGCCCCGCATCCGCGCAGAGGCGGGCCTCAGTCTCTGCGCATCGACCTGCGCGCGGAGAATGACGAGCGCCCTGCATCCGCGCAGCGCGGGCCTCAATCTGGCGGACGGAAGCGGGCTACGCGCACGAAGATCCCCCTGCATCCGCGCAGCGCGGGCCTCAGTCTGGCAAAAACACGAAAGAGCGCGAGAGGGTTCCTTCGACCCTCTCGCGCTTTCGCCGCTCCCGGCGGCGCGCAACGGCAAACCCTGCCGCGTCAAACCGGCATTCGCCGGATCAGCCCGCCTTGACCGCCCGAATGAACGCCGCCGCGTCGGGCGCGCCAAACAGCGCGCTGCCGGCCACGAGCATCGTGGCGCCCGCCTCAGTCAGCTGAGGCGCCGTGCGCTCGCTGACGCCGCCGTCGACCTCGAGAATCGCCGAACTCCCCGCACGGTCGAGCAGGGCGCGCATGTCGGCGATTTTGCGCACGCACGCCGCAATCAGTTTCTGCCCGCCGAAGCCGGGATTGACCGTCATCACCAGCACGAGATCGGCCGCGTCGAGCACATATTCCACGCAGCTCAGCGGCGTGCCGGGGTTCAGCGCGACGCCCGCCAGACATCCCTCCTGCCGGATCAGGTCGAGCGCCCGCCGCAGGTGCGCGGTCGCCTCGGCGTGCACGGTGACGATCCGCGCGCCGGCGCGCGCGAAATCGCGCACATAGCGCTCCGGCCGGTCGATCATCAGGTGGACGTCCACCGGCAGCGGCCCCTTCGCCGCCGCCTCGAGCACCGGCAGTCCAAACGACAGATTCGGCACAAAGCAGCCATCCATGACGTCGAAGTGCAAATAGTCCGCGCCGGCGCGCGCCATGCGGTCGATCTCCGCGCCCAAATTCAGAAAGTTCGCCGACAAAAGCGACGGGGCCACCTTAATCATAACGTTCCCTCCAACGCTGTCTCGTCTCCTCCAGCATTGCAACATACCGCCCGTGGCGCTCAGAGTCGATCGCGCCCGCCGCCACCGCCGCGCGCACGGCGCACTTCGGCTCGGTCGCATGGTAGCAGGGCTGGAAGTAGCACTGTCCTTCATAGGGTGAGAATTCCGGATAGCTGTCCTTGAGCTCGACGGGATCAAACACCTCCGTCTCCAGGAGGCTGAAGCCGGGCGTGTCCAGCACCATACCGCCTCCGGCGACGGGAATCAGTTCGCAGTGGCGTGTGGTGTTCCGGCCGCGCTCGATCTTGCGCGAGAGGCCGCCCGTTTCGACGTTCAGCCCGTACAGCGCGTTGATCAACGTCGATTTTCCCGCGCCGGACTGTCCCGCCAATGCGTGCACCTTGCCGGCCAGCGCCGCGCGAAGGCCGTCCATGCCATCGCCGCGCGCGGCGGAAACCGCGATGGGCGAGACATCCGCGCCGCGATACTGGCGGACGATCTCCTCCGCACGGCCGGGGTTGAGGTCGCACTTGTTGACCGCCATGCGCACGCCGATCCCAGCGCGCCGGGCGTTGACCATCAGCCGGTCGGCCAGCGCGAGGTCGGCTTCCGGCGTCGCCGCCGCGACGACCACGCAGACGACGTCGATGTTCGCCACCGGCGGGCGCGTCAGCTCGTTGCGCCGGGGCTGTATGGCGAGGATCCATCCGTGTTCCTCGCCCGCGCTCGGCGTCAGCTCCACATGGTCGCCGACCTTGGGCTTCAGGCGCTCCCTGCGCAGCTTGCCCTGCGCCCGCAGGGTATGCACCGTCCCCTGCTGGTCCATGGCGTAGTAGAATCCGCCGACGCCGCGCAAAATCACTCCCTGCAAACTCACCATTTCCTCCGTTTCATTCGTCAGTCAAACGTCACCTCGACCGAATCCATCAGCACGCCGTCGAGATACACCCGCACGACGTGTTCGCCCGGCTCCGAGCTGGACAGATCCACCTGGTGCGTACCCGCCGGCAATTCGCCCGAATAGGCGACCGCCTCGCCGCCCGACGGCATCGTAATCGTGATCTCCACCTGAAGGCCGTCGATCGGCACGGCCACCGTAAACGGCGACGCCGGATAGTACAGCGACGGTTCGCTTTCGCTGATCTTCAGATCCACCGCC
Source organism: Candidatus Faecivicinus avistercoris (assembly GCA_018716805.1). Classification (GTDB taxonomy): domain Bacteria; phylum Bacillota; class Clostridia; order Christensenellales; family Aristaeellaceae; genus Faecivicinus; species Faecivicinus avistercoris. Next base: position 41,001 of record DVJL01000022.1, read on the forward strand.
GTGCCGGCCAGCACCTCCGAATCCGCCGGGACGCTCTGCTCGACGACGGTATGCTCGGGCAGGTCGGACGCGTCCGTCTCCGTGACGGCACCCAGCGTCAGCCCCTCCGCCTCCAAAAGCGCCTGCGCGCCCTCGAGGGTCAGCCCCTCCAGCGAGGGCACCCGCACGCTCTGGCCGCTGACCGTGAGCACCACGGGCGTGTCCTTGGGCTGCCAGCCCTGCGCGGGCGTCTGCGCGAGCACCGTGCCGTCCGCCTCGTCGCTCTGAATGTAGTCCGCGGTCACGCTCTTCGCGCCGCTCGTCGACAGTGCGGCCAGCGCCTCGTCCTCCATCAGGCCGATGTAATCGTCCATGTAGAACCACTGGCTGCCGACGCTGACCACGATGGACACCGCCGTGCCCTCGCGCACGCGCGAGCCCTCCGCCACGGACTGCGAGACGACATAGCCCGCCTCGTATTCCTCGCTGTACGCCGTGTCGACGCTCGCCGGCAGGCTGGCCGCACCGAGGGCGTCGATCGCGTCGTCCTGCGTCATGCCCACGACGAACGGCACCACCGTCTGATTGCGCACCAGGAAGAACCAGCTGACCACCATCGCCACGCACAGCACCAGCAGCACGCCGGCGATCAGCGCCAGCTTCACCAGCCTGCGGTGGTCGCGCTGCCGCTTGCGCTTGCGCGCCTCGCGCTGGCGCTCGGCCTCCTCCGGGTCCTGCGGATACTTGACGAATCCGCCGCGCGGGTGGGTGATCGTCCGCCGGAGGTCGGCCGCCATCTCCGCCGCCGTCTGATAGCGCTTGGAGGCGTCCTTGCACAGCGCGCGCATGACGACCTCGTCCAGCGCTTTGGAGATGCCGCTCTGGTACAGCCGCATCGACTTCGGCTCCTCGCTGACGTGCTTGAGCGCGACGGAAACCGACGTCTCGCCGTCAAACGGCACCTGCCCGGTCAGCATCTCGTAGAGCACGACGCCGACGGAATACAGGTCGCTCTTCTCGTCCGCAACCTCGCCGCGCGCCTGCTCGGGCGAGAAATAGTGCACGCTGCCGAGCGCCGAGGCGCCGTTTTCGCCCTCGACAAGCGTCGTCTGCGAGGTCTTGAGCCGCGCGATGCCAAAGTCCGCCACCTTGACGTGGCCCTGCCGGTCGACCAGTATGTTCTGGGGCTTGATGTCGCGATGCACGATGCCGTTGCGGTGCGCGTGATCCACCGCCGCGAGGATGCGGATCGTCATCCGAAGCGCCTGATCCGGCTTGATCCGCCCCTGTTCGCGGATCATCTCCTTCAGGGTCTGGCCATCGACAAACTCCATGACGATGTAGCGCACATCCCCGTCGATGCCGACGTCCAGCAGGTTGGCGATGTTTTCGTGCGAGACCTTGCTCGCCGCCTCGGCCTCCCGGCTGAACCTTCGGACGAACTCGACGTCCGACTCGTACTCCGGCCGGAGCACCTTCAGCGCCACCGTCTGCTTGCGCACCCGGTCGTATGCGCGATAGACGACCGCCATGCCGCCCGTCCCGACCACGGCTTCCACGACATACCGCCCTGAAAGGACGCGTCCGATCATGGATTTGCCTCCTCGAAGATGACGTACATGGCCGTGATGTTGTCCGGCCCGCCGGCGGACAGCGCCGCGTTCACGAGCCGCTCGAGCTTTGCGTTCCAGTCCGCGTCGGAGAGGGTGGCCTCCAGCATTTCCCGCTCCTCGACGTGATTCGACAGGCCGTCCGTGCACAGGAGGAACACGTCCCCCGCGTGGAGGTTCAGTTCGATCATATCGACCTCCACGCGACGCGCCGTGCCCAGCGCCCGCGTGATGTAATTGCGCTTGGGATGCACGCGCGCCTCCCGCGCGGTGATCAGCCCGTGCGCCACCATCTCCTCCACCAGCGTGTGATCCGTGGTCAGGCGCATGATCGTGCCGTTGCGGATGCGGTAGGCGCGGCTGTCGCCGACGTGGGCGATGTTGACCGAGCCGTCCACCTCGGAGAGCGCCGTGAACGTCGTGCCCATGCCGCTCTTTTCGTCGTCGCGCTCCGATTCGGCAAACACGGCCTCGTTCGCGCGGCATACGGCCGCATAGATGGCCTGCCGGCTCGGCCAGTCGCTTTCGCGCATGGCGTCGGCAAACGTCTCGACCGCCAGCGCGCTGGCGACCTCGCCCGCGTTGTGCCCGCCCATGCCGTCGGCGACGGCGCAAAACCGCTCGCCCTCGCGCGGCAGGTAGAAGCTGTCCTCGTTGATCGGGCGAATCTTGCCGGTATCGGAAATCGCGTAGACTCTCATGCGTGTTCCCTCCCCTTGGGTTGGTGGTTAGTGGTTGAGATCGGCCGGAGACGCAAGCGCCTTCCGGCGAAGCTGTCCGCACGCGCCGTCGATGTCCGCGCCCATCTCGCGCCGGACCGTCGCCGAGACGCCGCGCGAGTTGAGCCGCCTCAGAAACGCCGCGACCTCGGCCTTTTCCGGCGCGTGGAGATTGCGCTCCTTGACATCGTTGAGCGGGATCAGGTTGACGTGGCAGTTCAGCCCGCGCAGCCGCGCGGCCAGCTCGTCCGCCTGCGAAAGCGCGCAGTTGACGCCGCGGATCAGCGCGTACTCGACGATCACGCGCCGCCCGGTCTTTTCGACGTAGTTTTTGCACGCGGCCAGCACCTCGCCGATCGGATAGGCATTGGCCACGGGCATGATCTTGCAGCGGACGTCGTCGTTCGGCGCGTGCAGCGAGATCGACAGCGTGACCGGCAAACCTTCTCCGGCGAAGTCGTACATCTTGGGCACCAGCCCGCACGTCGAGAGCGACACGCTGCGCAGCGAGATGTTCAGCCCCTCCGGATCGTTGACCCGCCGGAGGAAGGCCACCACGCTGTCGTAGTTGTCCAGCGGTTCGCCGCTGCCCATCAGCACGATGTTGTGCACGCGGCGCGCCGGATCCTCCCGCTGGATGTGGCGGTTCGCGGCCACTACCTGCCCGAGCATCTCGCCCGGCGTCAGGTTGCGCACGCGGCCGTCCAGCGTCGAGGCGCAGAACGCACAGCCCATCCGGCAGCCGACCTGCGTGGAGACGCACAGCGAATCGCCGTGGTGATAGCGCATGACCACGCCTTCGATCAGGTTGCCGTCCTCGAGCGCGTAGAGAAACTTCTCCGTCCCGTCGATCTTGGACCGATGCGACTGCACGATGCGCACCGGGTTCGCCACCGCGATCTCAGCCAGCCGCTCGCGCAGCTTCGCGGAGAGGTTCGTCATCTCCGAAATCTCCGCGCCGCGCGCGAGCCACTGGGCGATCTGTTTGGCTCGAAACCGGCTCTCGCCCAGCTCGTCCACGACCAGCTTTTCCAGCGCCGCGCCGTCCATGCCCAGCAGCTGCAGCCGCGCGCTCATGTCCGCCTCCTGCGCATCCGCGCGATGAAAAAGCCTTCGATGCCGTCGCGGTCGGGCATCAGCTGGATCCTGCCGTCCGCCAGATGGCCGCGCAGCGCCTCTGGAAGCCACTCTGCACCGCCGTCGGGCTCAAATTCCGGATGCCGTTCGAGGAACGCGCGCGCCTGCGCCTCGTTCTCCTCGGGCAAAATGGTGCAGGTGGAGTAGACCAGCAGGCCGCCGGG
>DVJL01000130.1 GCA_018716805.1 Candidatus Faecivicinus avistercoris
CTGGTTCTCTCGATGGGCGCCGCGTTCGCCGAAGAGGTGGACACCAGCCGCACGATCCGCGTCGGCATTGTCACCGACGTCGGCGGCGTCAACGACAAGTCCTTCAACCAGACCACTTGGGAAGGCATGCAGGCACTGATGGAGCAGTATCCGAACATCGAAGCCACCTATCTTGAGTCTGGCGCCGAGTCGGACTACAGCACCAACATCCAGACCTACGTCGATGAAGAGTACGACCTCATCATCTGCGTCGGCTATATGCTGGCCAACGCGCTGCGCGACGCCGCCGAGGCGTATCCGGATCAGCTGTTCGCCATCATCGACGACGCCACCAACGAAGATCTGCCCAACGTCGCGTGCCTGATGTTCGCGCAGAACGAGGCCTCCTACCTGGTCGGCATCGTCGCGGGCATGATGACCGAGAGCAACACCGTCGGCTATGTGCAGGGCATGGTCTCTGATTCCATGAACCAGTTCGGCATCGGCTACATCGCGGGCGTCAAGGCCGCCAATCCGGATGCCACGATCCTGCAGTACAACGCCAACTCCTTCACCGATGCGACCATCGGCTCCGCCGCGGCGACCGACATGATCACCAACGGCGCGGACGTCATCTACCACGCGGCGGGCGGCACCGGCTCCGGCGTCATCGAAGCGTGCGCGACCAACCAGATCTGGGCCATCGGCGTCGACACCGACCAGAGCCCGCTCGCGCCCGAGTACGTCGTGACCTCCGCCATGAAGCGCGTGGACACCGCGGCGCAGGACATCTCGCTGGCCGTGCTGAACGGCACTTTCGAGTCCGGCGTGCACACCTATGAGCTGGCCAACGGCGGCGTCGACATCGCCCCGACCCAGGACCTGCTGAGCGAGGAAGTCATCGCGGCGGTCGAAGCGGCTAAGGAATCCATCATCGCCGGCGAAGTCACCGTTCCCTCCACGGTCGAAGAGCTTGACGAGCTGCTCGGCGAGCATCTGTTCACCCTTGCCGACTAATTCCCGACCCATTATGCGGCGCTGCAGAAGAAAATGCGGCGCCGTTTTTCCATGGAGCGTTCATTCGTCCTTGACAGAAATTTCGTATGTTTGCGCAAATTCCGTCGATTTATGGTTGAAAAATCCCACGCGTTTGGTTATGATAGAATTGTGATGAATTGATACTCTGACTAGGAGGTGTTTGTCATGAGAGAAATCAGCATGGCAGAGGTAGAGAGCCGCCGGCAGGCGATCCTCGATACCATTAAGGATCCCACCGCAACCCACGAGCAGAAAGTGACCTACCTCGCCCGCCACGCGGAAAACTTTCTGAAGGTGCTCGACGAGCCAAAGGAAATGGACGAGCTGATGCGTTGCAGCGACGACGCGCGCTGCATCTGCAATCTGGGCGAGGGCGAAGCGCCCTACCGCCCGCGCTACATTACGCCGGACTATCCGAAGTTCCTGCGCGAGGGCAGCGCATTCTTGCAGCTCGATCCGCCCAAGGATCTGTTTGAAGCGCTGAACAGCCTGATGATCCTCTACCACAACGTTCCCAGCATCACCAACTACCCCGTATTCATCGGCGATCTCGACCTGCTCATCGAGCCGTACATTCAGGATCTCGACGATGAAACCGTCATGAAGGCGCTGCGCCTGTTCCTGACCAGCGTCGACCGCACGATCCTCGATTCGTTCTGCCACGCGAACATCGGCCCGAAGCCGACGCGCGCCGGCGTGCTGTTGATGCGCGCGGAGGCGCAGCTGGAAAACGCCGTGCCCAACCTGTCCATGCGCGTGTCGGATGAGACGACGGATGAATATCTCCTGGAGGGCATCCACTGCGCGCTGAAGTCGGCCAAGCCGAGCTTCGCCAACGACGCCATGTTCCGCGCCGAGCTGGGCGACGACTACTGCATCGCGAGCTGCTACAACGGCCTGCTCAAGGGCGGCGGATCGTACACGCTCTCCCGCCTGCTGTTGAACAACATCGCCAAGCGCGCGAAGGACATCCGGGATTTCAAGGAAAACCAGCTGCCGTTCGTGATGGACGTCATGGCCCGCTATATGGACGCGCGCATCAAGTTCATCGTCGAGGAGAGCGGCTTCTTCGAGAGCAACTTCCTGGCGAAGGAGGGCCTGATCGACCGCAAGCGCTTTACGGCGATGTATGGTCTGGTCGGCCTGGCCGAGTGCGTCAACCTGCTGTTTGAAAAGGAGGGCAAGACGGGGCGCTTTGGCCACTGCGACGAGGCGGATCAGCTGGGCGTGGAGATCATGAACCAGATCGATGCGTTCAACGCCAGCCACTACAACCCCTACTGCGAGGCGACCGGCGGCCATTTCCTGCTGCACGCGCAGGTGGGGCTCGATTCCGACCGCAACACCAGCCCGGGAACGCGCATTCCGATCGGAGAAGAACCGGACGAGCTGATCGACCACCTGAAGAACATCAGCCTGTTCCACAAGTACTTCCCCTCCGGCACCGGCGACATCTTCCCGGTCGACATCACCGTACACCGCAACCCGCAGTTTGTGCTCGACATCGTGCGCGGCGCGCTCAAGATGAACATCCGCTATCTGTCGTTCTACTCCAGCGACAGCGACGTCATCCGCATCACCGGCTATCTGGTCAAGCGCTCCGAGATGGAAAAGCTCAACCGCGGCGAAAACGTGCTGCAAAACACCACCGGCCTAGGCCTCGGCTCGGCCAAGCACTGCAAGATCCTCGACCGAAGGGTGCGATGAGTGTGAAGGCGCCTGTCAACCGGATCATTCCCTTCAGCGCGGTGGATGGCCCCGGCAACCGGACGGCCATCTTCGTGCAGGGGTGCACGTTTAACTGCCGGTATTGCCACAACCCGGAGACGATTCGCGCATGCATCCACTGCGGCAAATGCGTGCCCGCCTGTCCGGCCGGCGCGCTGCGCATGGACGAAGGCAAGGTCGTCTACGACGCCGCGAAGTGCGTGCTCTGCGACGCCTGCATCCACGCCTGTCCGAACTCGAGCTGTCCGCGCATCCGCTGGATGACGGCCAGTGAGGCGATGGCGGAAGTCCGGCGCAACGAGCCGTTTATCCGCGGCATTACGGTTTCCGGCGGCGAGTGCACATTGCAGCGCGGCTTTCTGCTGGAACTCGCGCCGATGGCGCGCGCCGACGGCTTGGACGTGCTGCTCGACAGCAACGGCGGCTACGATTTTTCCACCGATCCCGAACTGCTCAGCGCGATCGACGGCGTGATGCTCGACGTCAAGGCATGGGATCCCGGCGAGCATCTGCGACTGACCGACGCTTCCAACGAAACCGTGATCGCCAACCTTCGCTTTCTGGCCGAGGCTGGTAAGCTCACGGAGGTGCGCACGGTCGACGTGCCGGGCATGATGGACGCGGCAGAGACGGTGCGCGGCGTCTGCGAAGCGCTCGTTCAGGCGCGTGCGGCCAGCACGCCCTACAAGCTCATCCGCTTCCGCCCGATGGGCGTCCGCCAGGAATACCGGACGATTCGCACGCCGGCGGACGATGAGATGAACGAGCTGGCCCGGCTTGCGCACGAATTGGGCGTTCCCAACACCGTATTGATTTGAGCGGCCGGGCGCGCGGCCGCGAGACGCAAGCCTTGCAGGCAACCGCTATGAATCGCGCGACATTCCCGTCAAGATCGCCGTCCGGCGGGCACAATCCTCCCCCTCTCCGTTTCCGGATTTCGCCCGCCTGATTGCTTTGGCCGCTGAAGCGCCCCGCGCGGCGCTTCCCCCTCATCCATTCGCAAACCGATCGAAGGAGGGCTTTATTTGGCTGGACGACATGTGGACATGAACCACAAGGCCGTCGAGATGCGCAATATCGTCAAGAAATTCGGCGATTTTGTCGCAAATGACGGCATCAATCTGACCGTTCACAGGGGCGAGATTCATGCGATTCTCGGCGAGAACGGCGCCGGCAAGAGCACGCTGATGAACCAGCTCTACGGCATGTATACGCCGACCTCAGGCGAGATCCTGATCGACGGCAAGCCGATCGTCATCGACAGCCCCAAGACGGCCATCCACGCCGGCATCGGCATGGTGCATCAGCACTTCATGCTGGTGCAGCCGTTTACCATCACCGAAAATATCGTCCTAGGCATGGAGCCGGTCAACGGCATCCGGCTGGACATGAAGCGCGCGCGGGAGAGCGTGCTGGAGATCTCCCAGCGCTACCAGCTCGCCATCGATCCCGACGCGCGCATTGAGGACATCTCCGTGAGCATGCAGCAGCGCGTCGAGATCCTCAAAGCGCTCTACCGCGGCGCGCAGACGCTGATCCTCGACGAGCCGACCGCATCGCTGACGCCGCAGGAAATCGTCGAGCTGATCGAAATCATGCACAATCTGACCGCAGACGGCAAGTCCATCATACTGATCACCCACAAGCTCAAGGAAATCAAGGCGGCGGCGGATTACTGCACGATCATCCGGCTGGGCAAGTACATCGCCACGGTGGACGTCAACGACGTCAGCGAGAGCGAGCTGGCGAGCATGATGGTCGGGCGCAACGTCAACTTTCAGGTGGAGAAGCCGCCGAAGGAGCCGGGCGAGGTCGTGCTCGAGGTCAGGGATCTGCACGGCGTCGATTATCGCGGCGTCGAGATCCTCAAGGGTCTGAACCTCCAGGTGCGCCGCGGCGAGATCCTCGGCATCGCCGGCATCGACGGAAACGGCCAGACCGAGATGGTCGAAATCCTCACCGGACTGCGCAAGGCGACGAAGGGACAGGTGCTGGTCAATGGAACCGACGTCTGCAACCGGCCGCCGCGCGTCGGCTTCGACCACGGCGTGTCCAGCATTCCGGCCGACCGGCAGAAGCACGGCCTGGTGCTGGAATTTACCGTCGCGGAAAACATGATCCTTCAGAACTTCCGCGAGCCGGCGTTTTCCCACCACGGCCTTCTCGACAAGCCCGCCATTCAGGCGCACGCGGAGGAGGCGGTCAAGAAGTACGACATCCGCCCCGCCGACAGCGCGCAGCGCCCAGTGGGCACGCTCTCGGGCGGCAACCAGCAGAAGGTCATCATCGCGCGCGAGGTGACCAACGACAAGGATCTGCTCATCGCCGTCAACCCGACGCGCGGCCTGGACGTCGGCGCGATCGAGTATGTGCACCGGTATCTGGTCGAACAGCGCAACAAGGGCAAGGCCGTGCTGCTCGTGTCGTTTGAGCTGGATGAGATCCTCAATCTCTCCGACCGGATCGACACCATCTATGACGGCCGGATCGTCGGCTCCATGCGCGGCGATGAGGCGGATGAAAACACGCTCGGATTGATGATGGCGGGAGGTAAGAAGGCATGAGCAGAATTGAAAAAATATTCAACAGCCGCTTTTTCCTGACGCTGCTGTCGATCCTCATCTCGTTTGTCGTCGGCGCCATCTTCCTGCTGGCGATGGGCATCAGCCCGATTGCGGCCTATGAGCGGCTGATTACGGGCGCGTTTGGCTCCACGCGATACATCTCCTACTGCATCGTCTACGCCACGCCGCTGATCTTCACCGGCCTTGCCGTCGCGTTTTCGTTCCGCACGGGCGTGTTCAACATCGGGGCTGAGGGCCAGTTCGTGGTCGGCTCCATGGCGGCCTGCGTGGTGGGCATCCTCGTTCCGGCGCCCTCGATCGTGCTGATTCCGCTGTGCTTCATCGTGGCCGCGCTGGCCGGCGCGATCTGGGGCATGATCGTGGGATTTCTCAAGACGCGCTTTGGCATCAACGAAGTTCTCTCGATGATCATGTTCAACTGGATCGCGTTCTACCTTTCCAATTTCATCGCAGATCTGGACGCCATCCACAGCACCGGCAGCGCCGAGGCGACGAAGGACGTCGCCGACGCGGCGATGATCCTGCTTCCCGACGGCATCATCGAATCGCTCGGCCTGGCGCGCACGGCGAACTGGGGCATTTTCCTCGCGATCATCGCTGTGATCATCGTCCACGTGGTCATCAACAAGACGACGATGGGCTACGAGCTCAAGGCCGTCGGCTTCAACCGCTCGGCGGCGGAGTATGGCGGAATCAACGTCAACCGCTCGATCCTGCTGGCGCTGGCGATTTCCGGCGCGCTGGCCGGCATCGGCGGCGCGACGCAGCTGCTCGGACAGGGCGGGCGCATCAGCATTTTCACCTCGCAGGAAAACTTCGGCTTTCAGGGCATCAGCGTCGCGCTGATCGGCGCGTCGAACCCTATCGGCGTGTTCTTCGGCGGACTGTTCTACGGAGCGCTGAAATACGGCGGCACGAAGCTCAACCTGATCCAGGCGCCGTCTGAGGTGATCGATATCATCACCGGCACAGTCGTGTTCTTCATCGCGATTTCGCACATCTTCCGCATCCGCGTGAGAAAGGGAGGCCGGAAACATGGATAACGTGATCAACAGCATCGGCATCATCATCTATACCACGCTTCTCTACACGCCGCCCTTGCTGTTCGCGGCGCTGGGATCCTGCTTCTCCGAAACGAGCGGCGTCGTGAACATCGGCATCGAGGGTATGATGACGATCGGCGCGTTTGTCGGCGCGACGGTCGGCCATTTCACCGGGATGCCGTGGATTTCGTTCCTGTGCGGCGGGCTTGCGGGCGCGCTGTTTGGCGCGCTGCACGCGCTGGCGACGGTCAAGCTTAACGCCGACCAGACCATCTCCGGAACGGCGATCAACTTCATCGCGCCGGGCGTCGCCATCCTGCTGGCAAAGGCGCTGTTCAACTCGTCGGACACGGTTCCGCTGACGCCGGCGCAAAAGATCCCGCTGCTGTTCAACGGCGTGTTCTCCGGCGGCACGGTTTGGGACAACTTCTTCAGAAACGTGCTGGCGAACTACGCCACGACCTACCTGGTGTTCATCGCCGTGCTGGTGGTCTGGTTTGTGTTCTACAAGACCAAATTCGGCCTGAGGATGCGCGCGTGCGGCGAACATCCTGCGGCCTGCGACACCCTAGGAATCAATGTGCTGGGCATCCGCTTTTTCTCCGTGTGCATGTCCGGTTTCCTTGCAGGACTCGGCGGCGCATCGGTCACGATGGCGACCATGAACCAGTTCCGCCCGACCTCCATCGTCGGCCAGGGCTTCATCGCCATTGCGGCGGTCATCTTCGGCAAGTTCCGCCCGCAGGGTGCGATGTGGGCCTGCCTGCTGTTTGGCATGTGCTCGGGATTGAAGATCGTGCTGGGTTCGAGCAATGTCGTGTCGGCGCAGCTGATCTCGATGATTCCCTTTGTCGTGACGGTGATTGTGCTGATTCTGTTCGTCGGCCGCTCGCAGGTTCCCGCGGCCAACGGCAAGCCCTACATCAAGTCCAAGTAAAAAAGCGAGTGGAGGCCGCTTATGCGACTTCCACTCAAAGCCAAAGGACGGTGATTCGTTGCCCGGTTGAATTGCGATTCTGCAATCCATATCGGGCAATTTTTTCGCCTGCCCGCGCCCGGTTTTCGCGCGGTGCGCCTCCGCGCGGAGGTGGCGGTTGCGATTGAGTTCCGTCCGCTCGGCTGTTGCTATTGTGCGCAGGGCGCGCAAATGCATTCTAGGAAAAATCTGCCAAATGACGCATGAGGTGAGCGATTGTGTTGAACTTGGAATCCCTGATTTATGACCTGCCGGAGGATGTGCTCAAGCGCAAATGGGCGGGCGATTTTGACGGCGAAATCGAATTGATCGACGCGCTTTTGCAAAAGGAGCTTCCTCAATGCCTGCGCGACCGCTTGATGGTCGAGCGCAGGATGGCACAAACGCTGCCGGAACAGTTTTGCATTCCCCGCTCGCGCGCATTCGAGATGATTTGCGAGAAAATCCCTGATTTTTCGCAGGGCGAACTGGACGCGCTGGAACTGGATCGCGCCATTGAATACATCTATGTGCGCGGCGAAAAGTACTATCTGCGCAGCTTCCTGAGCACGCTGTTGCGCGTGCATCCCGATCTTGCGCGCCGCGCGGGCATGGAACCGGAACAGTCCCCGGAACTCGACGAGGCCATCGCGGCGCTTCGGCGGGAGGGCGAGCTTGTCTATGACATCCATCTGCGCGGAACGCTTCGGATTTCCGATGCGGCCTTTCATCCCGGCGGACGCGCGCGCGTGTATCTGCCCCTTCCCCAGCGCTGCGCGCAGCAATCCGGCATCCAAATCCAGCCGGGTGCGTTTTTCATGGCAGACGAACGCGCACCGCAGCGCACGGCATGTTTTGACCGTCTGATGAGCGAAAACGAACCATTCTGCGTCGAATATGCCTATCGAAACGCCGTGCGCTACGTCGATCTGCTCGGCGGCGAGCGCCCGGACGCTCCCATCTATCCAGACGCAGCCCCGCCATGCGCGGACGATCTCGCCGAACAGATGCCGCACATCGCCTTTACGCCATTGATCCGCGCGCTTGCCAATGAATGGAAGGGCGATGAAACCGATCCCATCCGAATTGCCTGGCGATTCTACGACGCCATTACCTCGCGCATTCGCTATTCATACATGCGCTCGTACTCTCTCATCGACCGTCAGGCGGAATTCTGCGCGCTGAACGGCAAAGGCGACTGTGGAATTCAGGCGCTACTGTTCATTGCCCTCTGCCGCTGTACCGGGATTCCGGCGCGCTGGCAGTCCGGACTGGCCGTCAACCGGAAACATGCGGGTTGCCACGATTGGGCGCAGTTCTATGTAGAGCCATATGGCTGGCTGTTCTGCGATCCGAGCTATGGCGGCAGCGCCCATCGCGCAGGCGACGAAGCGCGCCACAGGTTCTACTTTGGCAACCTCGATCCCTTCCGGATGGTGGCGAATTCGCGCTATCAATCCGGATTCAACCCGCCTGCCGGCTTCGATCGCGCCGATCCCTACGACAATCAGGAAGGCGAAGTGGAATTTGATGGAATCGGCCTTGCTGGCGATCAGTTTTCCACGGTCTACGACACGTTGGGACTGAAGAGAATTGCTCTCTGACGTTCAACCGGCCTGTGCAGCCTCCGGGAGATGGACTTGGCCGCGCAGGTCAAATCCATAGCGAATGCGAAAGCGCAAATCTATGGTAAGCTGTGTTTTGCATAAGCAACGCCCGTCGAATTTTCGGCGGGCGCTATCTATGATTATTCAATTATCTGCTATCCTTTCTCACGCAATGGTGAAACATTCTCATGGTGCCTGCATCCCCGCATTCAATCCTCTGCAATCTGCAAATCGGATTAAGCGCTTCGTCTGCGATAACAACGTCTTCAGACATCATCCAGAAGAACTGTACAGAGAAGTCCAACTTCTCACTTCTTTCCTTTTTCAACGGAAGCAACTCACTCATTCCAACCGCTGAAAACCTTCTGGTTCTTCATCGCTCACCCAACCATTTCCTCGTCTT
>DVJL01000131.1 GCA_018716805.1 Candidatus Faecivicinus avistercoris
CTCCGACCAGACGCCCGCAGCCGAATCCGCCTCCGCCAGCGCCGGCACGGCCAGTGCGAAAACCATGGCGATCGCGGCCAGTATGGAAAGCCCCCTCTTCATTTCCCAAAATCCTCCTTTGCTGGACTGATACCATTATATCGAGCGAATATATGGTTGTCAATCCTGTAAATCGACAACAATCTTTCAAAAAAATGACAGGCGGTCTCCCGCCTGTCAGGTCTGCGGCCATTAAGCCGTCTGTTCTTTTTTCTGCTCCTCTTCCTCGAGCACGCGGTAGGCCACCTTGCCGACCAGCGTCTTCGGCAGCTCGCTGCGGAACTCGATGTCGTAGGGCATGGCGTACTTCGCGATGCGCGTTCGGCAGTAGTCGAGCAGCGCCTTCTTGACCTCGTCGGACGGCTGGACGCCCGGCTTGAGCATCACGAACGCCTTGACCTTCTGCATCTTGTAGGGATCCTTGACGCCGATGACGCAGCTCATGTGGACGTACTCGTGCGCGTCGAGGATGTTCTCGATCTGCGAGGGATAGACGTTGTATCCGCTGGTGATGATCATCCGCTTGATGCGCTGGCGGAAGTAGACGAAGCCGTCGCTGTCCATCATGCCGAGGTCGCCGGTGTGCACCCACGTCAGGCCGTCGGCGTGCTTGCGCAGCGTGTTGGCCGTCTCCTCCGGATGGTTGACGTATTCGAGCATGACCGTCGGGCCGGCCAGGCAGATCTCGCCCTCCTCGCCGTAGGGGACTTCCTCTTCGGTGCCGACGCGGACGATCTTGTAGTAGGTGTCCGGGAACGGAATGCCGATGCTGCCCTCGCGGTACTCGTCGATGGGCGTCAGGCAGCTGGCCGTGACGCACTCGGTGGTGCCATAGCCCTCGCGGACGGTGATCTTCGCGCCGTGCGCCTTCAGGAAGGCGTCAAAGCGCTTCTTCAGCTCGACGGACAGCGAATCGCCGCCGGAGAACACGCCCTTCAGGCAGGACAGGTCGAGGTCGTCGATGCCGTCGACACGCAAAAGCGCCTCGTACAAAGTCGGCACGCCGGCGATGAAGTTCGGCTTGTGCTTGCGCAGCAGGTCGGCATACGTCTTGGGCGTAAACTGCGGCACCAGAATGCACGTGCCGCCGTGCATCAGAATCGTGTGGATGCTGACGCCGAGGCCAAAGCCATGGAACATCGGCATGATGGAGAGCATCTTGTCGCCCACCTCATAGATGGGGTTGGCGGCCACCACCTGCGCGCCCAGCGCATTGAAGTTCAGGTTGGAGAGCAGGATGCCCTTCGTGATGCCCGTCGTGCCGCCGCTGTACAGCACCACGGCCGGCTCGTTCTTGCCGCGAGGCACGCGGACTTCCTCGACCGACAGCCCCTGCCCCTTCTTCAAGAATTCCTTCCACGTCAAATAGCTGCCGTCCTTCGGCAGCGGCGCGACCTTGCGGCCCTTGGTCAGCTGATAGCCGATCTTCATCAGGGGTTTCAGGCCGTCCTTGATGCTGCAGACGATCATCGTCCTGAGCTTCGGCGTGTTGCGGCGGATGTGGGCGAACTTCTGATAGAACATGTCCACCGTGATCGCTGCGACGGACTCGGAGTCGTTCAGGTAGAATTCGATCTCGCCCTCGGCGGAGAGCGGATGGATCATGTTCGCGATCGCGCCGATCATGTTGACCGCGTAGAACATGTCGATCGCCATCGGCATGTTCGGCAGACAGATCGTCACGCGCTCGCCGGGCTTGACGCCGCAGGCCTTGAGCGCGGCCGCGGCCGCATGAATGTCGCCGGCCAGCGACGAATAGCTGGTCTTGTTGCCGAGGAATTCATAGGCCGTAAGGTCGGGATACTGCTGCGCAATGCGCTCCACCGCCTCAACCATCGTTCCTTCGGGATACTCGAGGTGGCAGGGGATTGCGCCCATCTTGGCGTACCATGGGGTCTTGACAGTCATGTTCATAGCTTGTACTCAACCTCTTTGTCCGCACGTTCTTCCAGCAGCTCAGGATGCTGCAGCAGATGCTTGAACAGTGCGATGGATTTGGAATAATAGTAGCCATCCGCAATGCGCTCGTCGAGCGTGACGCTCAGGTCGACCACGCGGCGCATCTCGTAGCTCCCATCTTCATTGAACACCGGCGCCACGTGCTTTCTTCCGATGATGACGAAGACCGAATTCGTGCCCCAGTTGGACAGGTGATGGTAGTTCGCGCTGAGTTTGATCGAGCCGAGGTTTGAAATCAGCACCGAGGCGTAGTTCGGATCCGTCTTGACCAGCGACTGCGGCACCTTGCCGTAGTAGTCAAGGAAGAAGAGGATATGAATCGCGATGCGCATCAGCCAGCGCGGCAAATGCGTGAACATCTCCATGCCCGCCGTGGAATTGTCCAGCGCGTCGGAACGGCAGTTCTGGATCTCCTCGACGATCATCCTGTGCAGCGTATCGATCGTCGTCTCCGGGCCGAACTTGCGGTAGGCCAGCGCCTCCGCGCCGTTGTCGGCGAACTTCTTCTTGACGACGAATGCCAGGCTGATGTGATTGCGGTGATAGATGCGGTTGCCCTTGATGAAGTAATTCATCTTCGGCCGCAGCGTCAGCGTGCGCACGAGCGCCGCCGCAACGGCGTGCATCAGCGTGTAATGGTCGTCCTTCGGCCGGCCCTCGTTCTTCTTCTCCAGATAGGCCTCCAGCGCGGTCAGATCCACCTGTTCCACAACCACCGCCTCGCTGTCTGCGCGGTTGGGATAGAGATACGGCACGAAAAAGTGCATCGGATCATTGTCGCGCACGAGCCATCCGTCGATGCGGTCGCCCCATCGCCGCTTCGGTTGGGTCATATGGCGCCACTCCCTCATTGGTTCATAATATGTCCAAATTCTCCTTTATATTATCATAGCGCAGGTAAATTATCCACCCTTAGAACTCGAATTCTGGTTGCAAAGCGCCAAAATCCGGCAGATTTAACCTTTCTGATGGAAAAAACGGGCTCTAAACGCGATTTTCTGCATTATGTCCTGCAATTTTCGATTGCATCTGATTTGTGTCAAAATCGTGTCACATGGTATTCCAAATTACATTTCCAGCTTCGAGCGGATTTTACGCGCGCCGGATATAATGATAAAAAACGGAATGGAGGTTTCCACAGCCATGAAATTGATGATCGCTTCCGACATTCACGGTTCGGCGCGCTGGTGCCGCGCGATGCTCGACGCCATGCAGCGGGAAGATCCCGCCCGCCTGCTGCTGCTGGGCGACCTGCTCTATCACGGCCCGCGCAACGACCTTCCCGACGAATACGCGCCCAAGGAGGTCATCGCAATGCTCAACGGCGCGCGAGACCGGCTGCTCTGCGTGCGCGGCAACTGCGAAGCCGAGGTCGATCAGATGGTGCTCAACTTCCCGGTCATGGCCGATTACTGCGCGCTGATGTGGGAGGATCATGTGCTCTACGCGACGCACGGACACCTGCACGGCGAGGACAACCCGCCGCCGCTGGGCAGGAACGGCTTCCTGCTGTGCGGCCACACGCATGTGCCGTGCTGCCACCGGCATGAATCGTTCACCTATCTCAATCCCGGATCGGTCTCCATCCCGAAGAACGGCTCGGCGCACAGCTACGCCGTGCTGGAGGGCGGCGTCATGACTTGGAAGGATCTCGAAGGCGGCGAATTCCTGCGCGAGACGCTATGGTAAGGCGCAAAAGGCGCATCCTCCTGGCGGCGGCGCTGGTTGGATTGGCCGCGCTGCTCGCATGGCTGTACATCACCAATGCGGCGATCTCCGTCACGCACTACGCCGTCGCCTCCGAGGCGCTTCCGGAAGCATTTGACGGATTCATCGTTGCTCAGGTCTCCGATCTGCACAACGCGGAATTCGGCGAAGGTTCGGCGCAGCTGTTGGACAGGCTCCGGGCAGTTTCGCCCGACCTGATCGCCGTGACGGGCGATCTGATCGACGCGCGCCGCACGGACGTCGGCGCCGCCATGGCGTTCATCCGCGGCGCGGTCGAAATCGCGCCGGTCTATTACGTCGCCGGCAACCACGAGGCGCGCTCGGACGCCTTTGAATCGCTCGAAGCGCAGCTCGCCGAAGCAGGCGTGCACGTCCTGAGAGATGCAGTGGAATCGATCGAGCGCGGCGGCGCATCCCTGTGGATCGCCGGATTGGACGATCCCGCCTTCGCCTCCGGCGCAGATCCCGCCAGCCTGATTGCCCCAAACGGCTTCACGCTGCTGCTCTCCCACCGGCCCGAATTGTTCGAGGACTACTGTGACGCCGGCGCCCACCTCGTCCTCACCGGCCATGCCCACGGCGGACAGGTGCGCCTGCCGTGGCTCGGCGGGCTGTACGCGCCCAATCAGGGCATCCTGCCCGAGTACGACGCCGGATGCTTTGAATCCGGCGATACCGTCATGATCGTCAGCCGGGGATTGGGCAACAGCGCATTTCCCATTCGCGTCAACAATCCGCCCGAGCTGGTCGTGGTCGAGCTGGGGCGAAGCGAATGACGTTCGCAGATGCGCGCGCCTTCCGCAGAAAACTTCGATTCCATCGGATGCCCCTTCCCGGCCGGCCGTCCCCCAGCGCATGAAAAACGCATTCTCTTCCATTCATGTTGCAGAAACAATTCTCAAAATGAATCCAAACAAACCGGCGGTACAATAGCCGCGCATTCAGGGAAACGCCCAAGGCGATCCCCTGAAAAATGAGTTGAAAAGGATGGAAGGCAACATGAAAAAGAGCAACTTTGTGGCGATGGTAATGGGTACGGTCGGCGGAATTCTGTTCGCACTCGGAATGTGCATGGGGCTGATTCCCGAATGGAACGCGCGGACGCCGGGCATCGTGATGGGTCTGATCGGCGCGGTCGTTCTGGCGGCAATGGTGATCGTCTGGCGCAAAATGGAGGGCAAGGAGCCGATGCACCTATCCGGAAAAACCATCGCCGCAGCTCTGATCGGCATTGCAGGCGCGCTGCTCCTGGGCACGGGAATGTGCATGGTGATGGTCTGGAGCAATATGGTGCTCGGCATCGTCCTTGGCCTCGTCGGCATCATCATACTCCTGAGCCTGATCCCGTTCGTTCGGGGACTGAAGTGACTACCGGCGGGGATTGCATGAGCCGCCAAAACCGGACTCGCTCGACGGGTTCGGTTTTTTCTGTCCGCATTCGCCGGAAGCCGGCAGCGGTTCGCAGGTAAACGCTGTGCCCCTCGTCGAAGCGAACCGCAGAAGGATCGGCGGTATCCAAGGGGAACGCGCACTGAGCTCGGCGCAAGGGATAGACTTTCCAAGGGCTGGTTTTTTCGGAACAGAAAAAGAGGACATCACATCGATGTCCTCTTAAAATTGAATCCGGCGACGACCTAATCTCCCGGGCCGTTTCCAGCCAAGTACCTTCAGCGTGCTGAGGCTTAACTTCTGTGTTCGGTATGGGAACA
>DVJL01000132.1 GCA_018716805.1 Candidatus Faecivicinus avistercoris
CGAACGCCTTGCGAAGTTCGTCCTCGTAGGTGACCTGCGCGACAAAGCCGCGCTCTTTCAGAATGTCGTATGCGTTCATCGGAATTCCTCCAGATTCATAGAAGTCCATTTTAGATTTCCGCCACCATGCCATCGTAGGCGACGGTGAAGCCTTCCTTTGCCATCATCGGGGCATAGAGATCGTAGGGCGGCGTCCAGTGCGGCGCGAGGTGCGTCAGGAAGAACGGCGTGTCCGCCCCGATGCAGCCGCGGCTCAGCAGCAAATCGCGGAACCGGACGTTCTTCTCGCGGTTCATGTGGCCGTCGCTGGGCGCGCGGCTCAGGCCGAACGTGCCCTCCATGACCACGCCGTCGTAGCGCCGCGAGAGGATCAGGCCGAGCATATCGGGGTCGTAGCCGCCGGTGTCCAGCGCGTACAGCAGCGTCTTGCCGCCGCGCTCGAGGATGTAGCTGTGCGCAAAGCCGCGCTGCGGGGTGTGGTTGGCGCGCACGGGCGTGAACGCGAGGTCGTCCAGCTCGACGCGCTCGCCCTCGCGGATTTCCTGAAAGCGCATCTGCGCGCGGGCGCTGCCGTCGAACAGCTCCGGATGCGCGTCCGCCAGCGCTTCGCGCACAAAGCGGTTGCCGTAGACGGTCAGCATGGGCAGATGCGTAAACCGCGGCGAGATCATCGCGCGCTGGGCTTCCGGGCTGGCATCCGCGGCGCCCGCCGCCTCCTGCCGCCAGGCGAGCGGCTCGATCGTCAGGTGGTCGGGGTGCGGATGGGTGACGAGCAGGTTCCGGACGCCCGTCAGGCTCACGCCGAGCCGCGCGGCGGTGTAAAAGCCGCAGGAGTTCATGTCCAGCAGGGTGTCCGAATCGATCATCGTTCCGGTGTTCATGCGGAGGTTGCGCCCGCCGTGGGCGCGGGCGTAAGTGCAATTTTCGCAATCGCACCAGACGGCGGGATAGCTCTCGCCCGCCGAGGTGCCCAGAAAGGTGATCTTCATCTGCATACCTCCGAAATGACGCCGGCCAGCCGCTTCATACCCTCCTGAATGGCGGGGATTTCGCACATCGAGAAATTCAGGCGCATGGTGTTCTCGTGCCCGCCTTCGGGATAGAAGTGCGTGCCGGGGACGAACGCCACGCCGGCCTCGATCGCCGCGTTGAACACGGCCATTCCGTCCGCGCCCTCGGGAAGCTCCGCCCAGACGAACAGGCCGCCCTCGGGAACCGTGTGCTTCGTGCCCGCCGGGAAGGCGGCAAAGCCCTCCAGCATGGCGTCGAGCTGACGGCGGTAGTCGGCGCGGATGCGCGCGAGATGGGCTGGCATCCGGCCTTCGCGCAGGTAGGCGTCGATGATCGCCTGAATGAGCAGCGGCGAATGCACGTCGGTGGACTGCTTTCCGATGACCATCTTGCGCAGCATGACCGGGTTGGCGACCGCCGCGCCGAGGCGCATTCCGGGAGAGATGTACTTCGAGAAGCTGGACATGTAGACCACCCAGCCCTCCTCGTCGAACGACTGGATCGCCGGCAGTTCCGTACCCGCGTAGCGCAGGTCGCGATAGGGGTCGTCCTCGGCGATGACCACGCCATACTTCGACGCCAGCGCGGCCAGCGCCTTGCGGCGCTCGAGGCTGAGGGTGATGCCGGTGGGGTTCTGGAAGGTGGGAATGACGTACATCAGCTTCGGATGGTGCGCCCGGATCAGCTCCTCGGCGGCCTCGACGATGACGCCCTCGCTGTCCGTCGGCATGGAGATCAGCCGGGCGCCGTATTCGCGCATGGCCTGGATTGCGCCTAAGAAGGTCGGGCTTTCGCAGAGGATGACGTCGCCGGGTTCGATCATCGCCTTGAGCAGCAGGTCGAACGCCTGCGAACTTCCCGTGCAGGGCAGCAGCGTGTCCGCCGTGCACTTCACGCCGGAGCCGTTCAGGAATTCGGCCGCGCTCTCGCGCAGCGGGGCGAAGCCGTCCGTCGCGCCGTACTGCAGCAGCGCGGTTCCGTATTTGGCCAGCACCTCGCTCGACAGCCGGGCGATGACGTCCGGTTCGAGCGCGCTGTTGGACGGATTGCCGCCCGCGAACGAGATCATGCCCGGCCGGCCGCACAGCTTGAGGATTTCGCGAATTGCGCTGCCCGTGATGGGGCGCATGTGGGGCGCGAATACATCTTCGGTGAATTTCATGCCATTTCCCTCCTGATTCAATAAAAAAACCTTCCCCATCGGGAAGGCGACCTTTGGACGCTGTACCACTTCCGTTCGCCGCGCGCCGCGCGGCCTCGAACGCGCGATCACGGGCGCACCCGAGCCGGACTACTCCGTTCGCCCGGCCAGCTCGGGGATGTATTCGACGAAACCGCTTCCGCGCCCTTTCACCTGCCGGGCGCTCTCTGAAATCCGGCCGAATCGCCTACTTCTTCCCGTCATCGCCATTTCTCCTTCATCATACCATACCGAATCCCGCCTGTCAAGCCGCGGGCGAAAGAAATATCGCGGCGCGCATGGCCTTTCGGAAGGAGGGACGCGCTGCCTTTCCGGCGGGGGATGGCGGGGAACGCTGCGCGCTTTTTTGCGCGAAGGGAGCGGTTGCCCCGGCGCGAAATCGATTGTCACCCGACGGTAGAAAATCTGTTGACAATCGAACGGATTTGTGCTATCTTAAAGCCATTGCAAGCGAAGGGAGGCATGGCGGTGACGACGGTGAACCGGGTGCTTGCGGCGCTGATTGAGGCGGACGGCGCCGTTTCGGGCGAATGGCTGGCGAGGAAGCTGGGGGTGACGCGCAACGCCGTCTGGAAGGCGATTGCGCGGCTGCGCGAGGAGGGCTATCAGATCGAGGCCGCGACGAACCGCGGCTACCGGCTGGTGTCCGGCGGCGAGCCGGTGAGCGAGGCGGGCATCCGCGCGTGGCTGAAGGCGCAGTCGCTGGGGCACGAGATCGAAGTGCACGAGAGGATCGGCTCCACCAACAGCCGCGCCAAGGCGCTGGCGGCGCAGGGCGCGCCGCACGGCCTGCTCGTCTGCGCCCGGGAACAGACCGGCGGGCGCGGGCGGTTCGGGCGGGCGTTCTATTCGCCGGCGGGCAGCGGCGTCTATCTGAGCCTGCTGCTCCGGCCGAAGCTGCCGGCCGAACGCGCCGTGCTGCTGACGTCGATGACGGCGGTGGCCGTGGCGCGCGCCATCGAGCGGCTGGCGGACGTCGAGGTTCGCATCAAGTGGGTCAACGACCTGTTTATCGGGGATCGGAAGGTCTGCGGAATCCTGTGCGAGGCGGGCATGGACTTCGAGAGCGGCCAGCTCGAATACGCGGTAGCGGGCATCGGCGTGAACACTGCGCGCGCGGCGTTTCCGCCGGAGCTTGCGCAGATTGCCACCTCGGTGGGCAACGCCTGCGGGCGGGACATTTCCAACAACCGCCTGATCGCGGAGATCTGCAACGAGATGGAGGGGCTCTATGGATCGCTGGCGGACGGGAGCTTCATGGCGGAAAACCGCGCGCGGTCAAACGTGATCGGCCGGCGCATCTGGATCCTGCGCGGCGGCGCGCGCGAGCCCGCTGAGGCGCTAGACATCGACGAACAGGGCGGGCTGGTGGTTCGCACGGGCGCGGGCGTCGAAACGCTTCGGTCGGGCGAGGTCAGCATACGGCTGGAAGAAGAGAGATGAAGGTTGGGAGGAAGAGCAATATGAACGTTCGCAGAATGTGCTTTGTGGCGCTGATGGCGGCGCTGATCTGCGCGATCGCGCCGGTAGCGGTACCGGTCGGGCCGATCCCGATCACGCTGGCGACCTTTGCGGTCTATCTGACCGGCGCGCTGCTCGGCGCGAAGGATGGAACGCTCGCCGTGGCGCTGTACCTGCTGCTCGGCGCGGTGGGCCTGCCGGTGTTCTCGGGCTTTTCGGGCGGTTTTTCGCGCATCGTCGGCGCGACGGGCGGCTATCTCGTCGGCTATCTGCCGTGCGCGGCGATGATCGGGGTTGCCTCCGACCGGTGGGGCGATCGGAAGTGGACGACCCCGCTGGCGATGGTTGCGGGCACGGCGGCGTGCTATGCGCTCGGCACGGCGTGGTACATGGGCTTTTCAGGCGTGAACCTCGGCGGCGCGATGGCAGCGTGCGTGGTTCCGTTCTTGCCGGGGGACGCGCTGAAAATCGCGGCCGCATCGGCGGTCGCCGCCGCGCTGCGCGGGAGGATGGCCGCGCTGCGAAGGGCCTGAGGGCTGCAAGGTCTTTTGATGACGCGCAAACTCCCCGCGCGGTCGATGCCGCGCAAGCGCCAGTCAGTCCCCGGAGAGAACGCGAGAGGGCCAAAGCCCTCTCGCATAAAAATCGTCTCCGGCGACATGCGCGTCGGAGACGGGTGCTGATTTTTGCGTCGGGAAATCCCATTTCCCAGAGCAAAAATCGCTTCCTTGCAGTTTCCGCGCCCGAAATCCGTAGGATTTTAGCGGAAACTGGAGGGGGTGGTCGTGGCGGGGGAGCGGAGCTCCCCCGTCCACAAACTTGTATCCCCGCGCGGTCGATGCCGCGCGGGGATTTTGACGTTCGCTACAGCCCTCAGGAGAAGAAGACTTCCGCGCTTCCACTGCCGAGCGCGTCGGCGAGTCCGGCGGGGTCGTCAATCCGGCCGATGGGCGTGTAGGTATAGCTCGTGGCAAAGTTCTCGTAGAATAGCACCACGCAGTCGCTGCCGAACAGCATCAGGTCGCCGGCGCGAATCTGGCCGACGCGCTGCGCCGCCGCGGGAAGCGGTTCGTCCAGATAGAAGTACTTTTCATTGCCGTTGAGTTCGCGCATGTCGAGCGTCATGGGCAGCCGTGCCGCGAAAGCGCGCGCCGTGTCGTTGTCCGCCAGTGTGGCGGAAAAGGTCTGTCCGTTGACTTCGATGGAAATCACATGCTCAACCTCCTCGGGCGCTGCGGATGCCCCGGCCATCTAACCGGCCTCGCCAGCGGGTTCGGTCTCCTCGGCGGGCACAGCTTCGCCGGTCGCGTCCGCGGCTTCCTCTGCCGTTTCGCCGGCCGGTTCCGCCGTTTCTTCGGCGTCGGACGTTGCGCCGGAGATGTCGCTGCCGAAGTACTTCTCCGAGAGCGCGGTCAGCGTGCCGTCGGCGCGCAGCTCCTCGATGGCCTCGTTGATGGCGGCCAGCAAAGTGGCGCTGTCGTCGCCCTTGCGGACGGGAATGGCGACCTGCGAGGCGTCGTCGGTCAGCGCGACGATCTTGATGTTGGCGTCGGGATGCACGCGCAGGTAATCGTAGACGGAGACTTCGGCGTTGAGCGTGGCGTCCGCGCGGCCGGAGAGCACCATCTCCATCGTCTGATCCAGCGTGTCCACGCCGACGGCCTCGGCACCGTAGCTCTCGGCCAGCGTCATGTAGGTGCTGGCGATCGAGTTGGCCGTGGTGCGGCCGGCGAGGTCTTCAAAGGAAGTGATGTCCTCGTTGTCGCCGCGGACGACCAGCGCCGTGCGGATGTAGCCGTAGGGAACGGAGAAATCGTACGTCTCGGCGCGCTCGTCGGTGATCTCGACGCCGTTGGCGGCGATGTCGAACCGGCCGGCGCTCAGGCCGGCGAAGATGCCGTCCCACGCGGTCTCGGCGAACGTGGCCGTCACACCCAGCTTTTCGGCGATGGCCTGAGCGACTTCGACGTCGTAGCCGACCAGCGCGCCGCTCTCGTCGTGGTACGTCCAGGGCGACCAGGTGCCCTCGGTGGCGACGACGATTTCGCCGTTCGCCTGAATCTGGCCGAGCTGGCCGGCCTCCTCGGCGAACGCCGCGGCGCTGAGCGCGAGCAGCAGGGCCATGAGAATCGATGCGATCTTCTTACTCATTGCAAAAAACTTCCTTTCCTTAAATTGACTGGGGTGTGGATGAAATGAAGAGAACTCCTCAAACGGCATCGCCGGGCAGGTCGGCGCGCGCGCCGAACGTTCGCAGAAACGCCTGCGTTCGCGCCTCGCGCGGATGCTCGAAGAACTCCTTCGCCGGAGCGGACTCCACCACGACGCCGTCCTCCATGAACACCACGCGGTTGGACACGTTGCGGGCGAAGCCCATCTCGTGGGTGACGACGAGCATCGTCATGCCCTCGTCGGCCAGCTGGCGCATAACGGCGAGCACCTCGCCGGTCAGCTCCGGGTCGAGCGCCGAGGTCGGCTCGTCGAAGTAGATGATCTCCGGGTCGGTCGCCAGCGCGCGGGCGATGGCGACGCGCTGCTGCTGGCCGCCGGAGAGCTGGCTGGGATAGGCATCGCGCCGGTCGGCCATGCCGACCTTCTCCAGCAGGCGCATGCCGGTCGCCTCGGCCTGCGCGCGCGGGATCTTCCGCGCCACGATCAGGCCCTCGGTGACGTTTTGCAGCGCCGTCTTGTTGCGAAAGAGGTTGTAGCTCTGGAACACGAACGCCGTCTTCATCCGGATCCGCGCGATGTCGCGCTTGGCGACGCGGCCAAATTGGAAGGTCTCGCCGTCGAACGTCATCTCGCCGCCGTCGGCGGTCTCCAGAAAGTTCAGGCACCGCAGAAGCGTCGTCTTGCCCGATCCGCTGGGGCCGACGATGGCCACCACGTCGCCCTTCTGGACGGACAGGTTGACGCCGCGCAGCACCGGCCGGTCGCCGAATGTCTTTTGAATTTCGCGCACTTCCAGCATGGGTCCTCACTCCTTCTGCGCGCCGTAGCTGGACAGGCGCCTTTCGCCGATGCGCTGCAGCTTCGTCAGCACGGTGGAAAACAGCAGGTAGATCACGCCGACGACGCAGTACAGCGGCAGGGTCTCATACGTTCGCGAGATGATCTGCCGCGTGGTCATCAGCATCTCGGTGACGGTGATGTTCGAGGCCAGCGACGTGTCCTTGACCATCGCGATCAGCGAGTTGCTCAGCGGCGGGAACGCTGTTCGAAACGCCTGCGGCAGCACGATGCGCCGCATGATCTGCAGATACGACATGCCCACGCAGCGGCCGGCCTCGATCTGTCCGACGGGCACGGCTTCCAGCGACGCGCGCATCGTCTCGGCGCAGTAGGCGCCCTCGTTGATCGAAAACACGATCACCGCCGCGGGAAATGGATCGAGCACGATGCCGATGTCCGGCAGACCGTAGAATACCAGAAACAGCTGCACCAGCAGCGGCGTGCCGCGAATCACCCAGATGTAAAAGCGCGCGATCTGCTTCAGCCCCTGAATATTTGCAAACTGTACCAGCGCCACGACGACCGCGATGACCATCGCGAATGCGAATGAGATCACCGTCAGCGGAATCGTCATCGTCAATCCGGGAATCAGGATCTGCCAGAACGAATCCGCCAGCAGCTCCCAGAGCCGTTCACTCATCTTTCTTTTCCGCCTCCTCCGACTGCTCGTCCTTGAGCTTGTACAGCAGGTAGTCCAGGCAGTCGATCTTCTCCTGACAGCTGTGCAGCTCGCCCAACAGCGCCTTGCGGTGCTTGCCCAGCAGGCGGATCTGTTCCCTGCGGATGGGCGGACGCTTGCCGGCGCGGCATTCCAGCTCGCAGTAGCAGCGCACCGTCTCGTCGTCGCAGCCGGCGTCGGCCAGGTTTTGAATCGTCTCGCGATCCGGAAGCTTTGGATCCATACCCTTTCCCTCCTACGGCAGAAAGTATAACGCCGTCCGGCCAAAATGTCAAATTGCAGTTTTGCATACCTTTTAATGCTTTACGGGCATAGAAAAATGTGATATGATGGAAAAAACGACGCTGAAAGGGGAGAGGGCCGATTGGACGTCCGCGTGCTTCGCTATTTTCTGACCGTTGCCCGCGAGGCGAGCTTTTCGCGCGCGGCGGACGCGCTGTACATGAGCCAGCCGACGCTGTCGCGCCAGATCCGCGACCTCGAGGAGGAGCTGGGCACGACGCTGTTCGTGCGCACCAACCGAAACGTCACGCTCACCCGCGATGGCATGCGCCTGCGCCGGCGCGCGCAGGAGATCGTCGAGCTGATGGACCGCACGCGCGAGGAATTTGAAAACCTCGACGAGGACATCTCCGGCGACGTCTGCATCGGCAGCGGCGAGACCCACGCCATGCGGGCGCTGGCGCGCGTCGCGATCGACGTGCGGCGGGAGCATCCGGGCGTCCGCTATCATCTGTTCAGCGGAAATGCCGACGATGTGACCGAGCGGCTGGACCGGGGGCTTCTGGACTTCGGCGTGGTGATCGACCCGGCCGACCTGCACAAGTACGACTTCCTGCGCATTCCCGGCAGCGATTCGTGGGGGCTTCTGATGCCGGCGGATCATCCGCTCGCGGCGAAGGAGGCCGTCACGCCCGGGGATCTGGACGGCGTGCCGCTGCTGGTCTCGCGCCAGTCCATGGTTGCCGGCGACCTCGCGCGCTGGCTGGGCGGCGACTTCGACCGCCTGGAGATCGCCGCGACCTATAACCTCGTGTTCAACGCCGCGATCATGGTCGAGCAGGGGATGGGCTGCGCGCTGACGCTGGACCATCTGGTCGGATCGATGGACGTCGGCGGCCTGTGCTTCCGGCCGCTTGCGCCGAAGGTCGAGAGCGGGTTGAACCTCGTCTGGAAGAAGTATCAGGTGTTTTCGCCGGCCGCCGAGGCGTTTCTGCGCGGCGTGCGCGAGGCTTTTGAGGCATGATGGGCGGGATTTGCGCGCTGCGCACAATTTTATCATAAAAGGACTTGCATTTTCCCGCGTTGCGTGCTAGAATATACCTTGCGAATTTTCATGGGGAGGTGAGTATCTTGCCGAACATCAAGTCTGCCATCAAGCGCGTGAAGGTGAACAAGAAGAAGAACCTGCGCAATCGCATGATCAAGTCTGCGATGAAGACTCAGATCAAGAAGTTTGAAACCGCCGTTTCCGCGAACGAGGCCGATGTCAAGCTGCTCAGCGCGACTCAGGGCGCGGTTGACAGGGCTGCCGCAAAGGGCGTTATCCATAAGAACGCGGCGAACCGCAAGAAGGCTCGCATGGCCAAGCGCCTTGCGAAGGCTGCGGAATGAGGTCATCGGATAGCAAGCGAAGGGGACGCGCGAGAGCGTTCCTTTTGTTTTTTGTCCAAATTTGCCGCCCCGCCCGAAGGCAAAGCGCGGGGCGGCGCATTGTGCCGGAGGATGTTTGAAAATTCCTGACAACGCAAGCCCGGCGTCGCTTTTGTCCATTTTCGCGGAGAATTCGCGGCGGCGAACGGGCGGGAAATTTGCTCGGTATTGCGTTTTTCTCTTTTCAAATATCCTCTGGCGCTTAAAAGGCGCGGGGAGCGCGAAGCGCCGTACTGCCGCGCGCGTGGGTGCGGCCGGGAATGAATGCGCCGTTTCAGCGGGAAGCGGCAGTGAAGAATGGAGCGGGAAGACAGCCATGGAAGATCTGTTTTCGTTTGCTGCGAGCGCGCGCGAATCGGCGCCGTTGGCGGACCGGATGCGTCCGCGCACGCTGGACGAGTTCGTCGGGCAGGCGCACATCGTCGGCACCGGCCGGCTGCTGCGCCGCGCGATCGAGGCCGGCCGGCTGACCAGTTCGATCTTCTGGGGGCCGCCCGGCACGGGAAAGACCACGCTGGCGTCGATCATCGCTGGGGGCGCAGGCGCGGAGTTTGCGCGGCTCAACGCCGTCACCAGCGGCGTGAGCGACGTGCGCGCGGTGATCGCCGATGCGCAGGAGCGGCTGAAGCTCTACGGCCGGCCGACGTACCTGCTGCTCGACGAGTGCCACCGCTGGTCGAAGGCGCAGTCGGACTCCATCCTGCCCGCCATCGAGCGCGGCACGATCCGCTTCATCGGCTCCACGACGGAGAACCCGACCATCGCCATGACGCCGGCGATCGTCAGTCGCTGCCGGCTGTTTCAGTTCTATCCCCTGTCGGACGGCGATGTCCGCGCGGCGGTGCTTCGCGCGATCACCGACGCCGAGCGCGGTTATGGCGCGCAGGACGTCCGCGTGGACGAGGATGCGCTCGACCACATCGTCCGCATGGCCGGCGGCGACGCCCGCAGTGCGCTCAACGCGCTCGAGCTGGCCGTGCTGACCACGCCGATGGAGGTCGACGGTTCCACCCATGTGACGCTCGATGTCGCGCAGGAATCGATCCAGTCGCGCGCGACGAAGATGGACGAATCGATGCTCTACGACATGCTCTCGGCGTTTTGCAAGTCGATGCGCGGTTCGGACAGCGACGCGGCGCTGGCGTGGTTCGCGCGGATGGTGCAGGCGGACGTCGATCCGAGGATCGTCGTGCGCCGCGTGATCGTCCACGCCAGCGAGGACGTTGGCCTTGCCAACCCGATGGCGATGCTGCAGGCCGAGGCCGCGTGGCGCGCGCTGGAGTCGGTCGGCATGCCCGAGGCGCGCCTGCCCATCGCGCAGGCGATCATCGCCGTGTGCGAGAGCCCGAAGTCGGATTCCGTGGTCGCCGCCGTGTCGCGCGCGTTCGCGGATGCAGAGGAAAACGGCGTTCGAAGCGTGCCCGTCCACCTGCGCGACACGCACTACAGGGGCGCGGCGCAGCTCGGCTTCGGCGAGGGCTACCGCTATCCGCACGACTATCCCGGGCATTGGGTCGCGCAGGAGTACGCGCCGTCCGAGGCGCGCGGGTTTCCCTATTACGTTCCCGGCGAATTGGGGTTTGAGCGCGAGATCCGCCAGCTCCGCGCCGCGCGGGGCGTGCACGATCCTGAATCCGGGCGCTGAGCGGCGGTTTTGTGCGGGAAATCCGCAATTCGTTAACGCATATGCGCGGATTTGCACACATTTGTCCATTATAATAGAGAAAACCTGCGCGGCAGTGGACGTTTTTTTCGCGAGCCGGGCCGCGCGGGGCATTGCGCGCCATGTGCGCGGTTATCCTAGAAGAAAAAGCATGGAGCAGAGCGATGAAGGAAGCCAGCGGCGCTCGCGCAAAGCGCGATGCGTATGATGATTTTCTGGATGGCATAGAGTGGCTGAATGCACCTGCCTCGGCGGATGGAAGCGCTGGAAAGGCGGCGAAAAAGCGCGCTTCGGCGTCCGGGACGGGAAAGGCGAAGGCCGGAGCCGGGGAGGTGGCGAAGCCCGCGTCGGCCAAGCAGGATTCCGCCAAGGCGGCGACCGGCGAGCGAAAGCCTACGAAGGCGAGTGCTGCCGGGACGGGAAAGGCGAAGTCCGGAGCCGGGGAGGCGGCACAGTTCGCAGCGGTCAAGAAGGATTCCGCCAAGGCGGCGAGCGGCGGGCGAACGTCCACAAAGGCGAGTACTGCCGGGACGGGAAAGACGAAGTCCAGCGGTGGAAAGGCGGCGAAGGCCGCGCCGGAAAAGTCGCAGTCCGGTGAGAAAAGGGCAGCGGACAAGCCGATGAAGCCGGGAGAAGGAACGGAAAAACCTACCAAGCCCAAATCCGCCGCGAAGCCGGCTGCAGCGCGCAAAAAGGCGGCTCCCAAGGCGGGCACGCAGCCCGAGGGCGACCTGCTGTCCGCATGGGCGGAGTTGAGCGGCGAGCGGGGCGAACGGCGCAGTCTGGTCGCCAGCCGTCCGGCGGCGAATTCAGCGAGCAGGCGCGGCGCGGCGGGGAAGAAGGCTTCTTCTTCGCGCGCGTCAGATGAGCGGCGTCCGGCGCAGGGTTCCGTAGGAAAACCGGTGGAGGCGCTGCTGACGATGCCCTTTGACGAGGATGCGCCGCAGCGCTCTAGCCGCCGGGCGGCTTCTTCCTCGGGTGTGTCGGGCGTCGGGCGTCCGGCGCAGGGTTCCGCAGGAAAACCGGTGGAGGCGCTGCTGACGATGCCCTTTGACGAGGATGCGCCGCAGCGCTCTAGCCGCCGGGCGACTTCTTCCTCGGGTGTGTCGGGCGTCGGGCGTCCGGCGCAGGGTTCCGCAGGAAAACCGGCGGCGGCGCTGCTGACGATGCCCTTTGACGAGGATGCGCCGCAGCGCTCTAGCCGCCGGGCGCTTGCTTCCTCGCGCGTGCCGGGCGCGCAGAAAAAGGCGGCTGGCCGCGGGGACGCCCTGCCGGAGAAGCAGGACGGCGAGGCGGGAAGCAAAGCGGTTCCCGGGGAGAAAAGTGCCGGGCAGACGGCGGCTGCGCAGCCGCGGAAGGATGCGCAGCGCGCGCCGGAATCGCGGGGGCGTTCGGGCGGGGCGGCTTCGCGCCAGAAGTCCTCGAGCCAGCCATCGAAGAAGGGCGGCGGGAATCGAAGTTCCCGCGCGCGCCGGGGCGGCGAGCTGTTCTTTGCGGTGGATGGCAGGGATCCGTTTGACGACTATCTCGATGCCACGGGGCCGCAGCCGCCGCGCGGAGGCCGTCGAACCTCCGGCCTGACGGCGTTTCTCGTGGTCTGCATCGCTGCCATTCTCGGGCTCGCCGGTTGGCAGGCGGTGCGCTATCAGGACTTCTTGACCATGAAGTCGGCGGTCGCGGAGCAGGGGTTTTACGACGGCACGACGGTCGAGGGCATCGACGTCTCCGACATGACGCTCGAATCGGCGCTGGCCTATTGGGAAGCGGAGGTGGAGCCGGCGTATGCGCAGCGCACCGTGTCGCTCGACAATGGCGCGACGCTGACCGCGGCGCAGCTCGGCTATTCCAGCGACTATGCCGCCGTGCTCGCGCGCGCGTGGAACGCGGGCCAGACCGGATCGCTGGAGGAGCGCTATGCGCGCATCGCCGAGCGGCAGGCGCAGCCGGCCAGCTATTCGGTCACGCGCACGCTCTATACGGATTCGGCGATTGAGTCGTTTGCCGAGAGCATGGCCGCGCAGATCGACCGGCCCGCGCAGGATGCCGCGCTGGAATCGTTCGATGTGGACAGCTTCCAGTTCACCTATGTGGAGGAGGTCGCGGGCAGCCGGCTGGACACGCAGGCGCTCGCGCGCGACATCGCACAGGCGCTGGACGCCGGAGGCGGCTCGGTGGCGCTGTCGGTCGAATCGATTCAGCCGGAGGTCACCGTGGCGTCGCTGTCGTCGCAGTATGGCATGATCGCCTATGCGGTGACGAATGCCTCGTCGTCGAGCTCGAACCGGCTGACGAACATCGCGCTGTCGCTGGAGCTGATCAACGGCACGCGGCTGGATCCGGGCGAGACGTTCTCGTTTAACGAGACGGTCGGCGAGCGCACGACCGACCGGGGTTTCAAGGTCGCCACGGCGTATTCCAGCGGCGAGGTGACCGAGGAAGTCGGCGGCGGCATCTGCCAGGTGTCCACGACGCTGTTCAACGCGGCGGTGAAGTCCGACATGGAGATCGTCGAGCGACACAACCATTCGCTGACCGTCAGCTATGTCGATCTGGGCAAGGATGCGGCCGTGGACTGGGGCAACAAGGACCTCCGGTTCACGAACACGGGCGACGAGCCGGTCTACATCGTCTGCCTGCTGACCGACGACAAGCACGTGCGCATCGGCTTCTTTGGAAAGCTGCTGCCCAACGGCGAGAGCATCACCGTCGAGGGAGAGACGACGGGCACGATCGGCTACGAGACGGTCTATCAGCCGAACCTGTCGTTCCCGTCGGGGTATTCCGAGGTCACGCAGCGCGGGCGCAACGGCTATACCGCCGTGGCCTACAAGATCCGCTGGGACGCGGAGGGGAACCAGATCAGCAGCGAGCTGCTGTGCAGCAGCACCTACCGCACGACGAACGAAATCATCGAATACGGGCCGTAATCCGGTTTGCATTGTGCGGGAAAATGTGCTATACTGAAGGAAAGCGCTTCATGGGAGGTGGACGGTTTGCCAAAGATCTACACGCGCAAGGAGGTTGCGCGGCGCAGGATGAAGTTTCAGGTGTTCGCAGGCATGTTCGACTTTCTCGCCATACTGGCGGGCATTGCGGTCATCATCGTCTGCATCGTGCTGCTGTCGGCGCTGGTTCACTGGGTGATTCAGGATGTCGAATCGTCCTTTGCCACGCTGTGGGACATCTTCATGAGCGCAATCATCATTCCCGAATGAGGCGGCGGACACGAAAGCGAGGTCGGAGCCATGCGCGTATCCTGGGCGGAACTCTACGAGCAGGTCGGCGCCTGCCGGAAATGCCGGCTGTGCGAATCGCGCCATAACGTCGTACCCGGCGAGGGCAATCCGAACGCGGATCTGATGTTCATCGGCGAAGGGCCGGGGCAGGAAGAGGATCGGCAGGGGCGGCCGTTTGTCGGCCGGTCGGGCGAACTGCTCACGCGCATGATTCACGCCATCGGCATCGAGCGCTCGGAGACCTACATCTGCAACGTCGTCAAGTGCCGCCCGCCGGGGAACCGCAATCCCGAGCCGGACGAGGCCGGGGCCTGCCTGAACTACCTGCGCGCGCAGGTGGCGCTCGTGCGGCCGAAGGTGATCGTGCTGCTGGGAAAGGTCGCCTGCCGGTATACGCTCAACGAGGAGATCTTCATCACCCGCGACCACGGCCGCTGGTTCGAGCGCAAGGGGACGTGGTTCATCCCGACGTTCCACCCGGCGGCGCTTCTGCGCGACCCGGCCAAGAAGCGCGATGCATGGGACGACTTTCAGAAAATCCGCGAAAAGCTCAGGGAAATGGAATCGGGCGGCGCGCAACAGGATTGACGCCGCGCCCGGGGAAGGAGAGCGCCATGGAAAAATTCCGCGCCGAGCTGAGCCGGCTGATCGCCGACCTGTACGAAGGCGAAAAGAAGGTGCTCGTGTTCGGAGAGGGAAATCCCGGCGCGCGCGTGATGCTCGTCGGCGAGGCGCCGGGCGAGCAGGAAGCGCTGAAGGGCCGGCCGTTCGTCGGCAAGGCGGGAAAAAATCTGGACGAGTTTCTGGAGCTGGCGGGCATCGACCGCTCGGAGCTGTACGTCACCAATGCAGTGAAATTCCGCCCGACGAAGCTCTCCGCCGCGGGGCGGACGGTCAACCGGCCGCCGACGCAGGAGGAGATCAAGCTGTTTCAGCCGTGGCTTCGCCGCGAGATCGAAATGGTGCGGCCCGAATGCGTGGCGACGCTGGGCAACGTGCCGCTTCGGGCGCTCGCCGGACGCCGGGTGGCCATTGGCGACGTGCACGGCGCGTTTCTCGACTGCGACGGCGTGCGCGTGTATCCGATGTATCATCCCGCCTCGGTCATCTACAATCCCGCGCTCAGGCAGCCGTACCGGGAGGACGTCAAAAGGCTGGCCGCGTGGCTTCGCGGCGAGGGAGACTGAGCGTTATTTCCCCTTCGGGATTCGCAGAAATTTTACCTGAATCGATCGCCGCCGGCCTGTTTTGCCGGCGGCGGTTGTGTGTATGATAGGAAAAAGCGCATCCGGCGCGCGCTGCGCGTTAAAAAATACATTATTTCTCTGCGAAGGCTTGCACATCAGGATGTTTTGTGTATAATATCAGGGTGTACTTGGACAGAACGCGCAGGCCCGCAAGGACGCTGGCGCGCGCACCGCATACAATGGCGATAAGGAAATATGGGAGGAATTCAGATGGCTCTGGTCAAGTGTCCGCGCTGCGAATTGAATTACATGAACGATACCGACAAGATGTGCTCCGTCTGCCGCAGGGAGGTGCGCGGCGAGAGCGAACAGTTCGAGATGATCGAGATGTGTTCCGAATGCGGGGAAAATCCCGTGGTGCCGGGGCAGGAGCTTTGCGCCTATTGCCTGAAGGAGCTTGCGCGCCGCTCCGCCGTGAGCACCGACGACACCATCGAGCCGGAGGCGACCAGCATCGAGATCGATTCCGTGTCCGGCATGGATGAAATTGAGCTGGATCTGCACGGCGATCTGGACGACGAAGTCTTCGACGAGGACGCCAAGGCCGAGTTTGGCGACGACGAGGATGAGGACGAAGACGGCGAGGAAGAGTAACTTTGGCCGTCTTTGCCATCTCTGACCTGCACCTTCCCGCGCGCCAGAAGCCGATGGATATCTTCGGCGTCCATTGGGAGCACCACTTCGAGCGCATTGCGCAGGACTGGCGCGCGCGGGTGGGGCAGGCGGACATCGTGCTGCTGCCCGGCGATCTGTCGTGGGCGATGCACCTCGAGGAGGCGCTGGAGGATCTCGGCCGCATTGCAGAGCTGCCGGGCAGGAAGCTCATCCTGCGCGGCAACCATGACTACTGGTGGAGCGCCATCGGCCGCGTCCGGCGCGCGCTGCCGGAGGGGATGTATGCCATTCAGAACGACGTGATCGCCATGGACGGCATGCTCTTTGCCGGTTCTCGCGGCTGGACGATTCCGATGGCCGGGACGGACGAGGGAGATGTGCGCATTTACAATCGGGAGCGGATGCGGCTGGAGATGTCGCTTCGGGCCGCGCGCGCGAGGGATGCCTCCGCGCCGCTGATTGCGATGATGCACTATCCGCCGCTGACCGAGGCGCTGGCGGGCTTTTCCGACATCCTGGAGGCCTACGGCGTGTGCGACTGCGTGTACGGACACCTGCACGGCGCGGGGCTGAAGGGCGCGTTTCGCGGCGAGCGAAACGGCGTGCGCTACCATCAGGTCTCCTGTGACGGGCTCGATTTCAAGCTCTATCCGCTCAGGCCATGAACGGAGAAGCGTCACAGAAGGGAGGTCCCCCATGGAGGACAGGCGGCTTTTACTGATCTTGAACCCCTGCGCGGGCCAGCGGCGGGCGAACCGCGTGCTGCCGGAGATCCTGCGCGCGCTCTTGGACGCGGGCTACCGGTGCGAGACTTACATCACCGCCGCCACCGGCGACGCCACGCGCTATGCCGCGGCGCACGCGGCAGAGTTTGACCGCATCGTCTGCGCCGGCGGTGACGGCACCCTCAACGAGACCATCGCCGGCGTGCTCGCCTCGGGCGCCGGCGTTCCCATCGGCTACATCCCCTGTGGCACGACGAACGACTATGCCAGCAGCATCGGCCTTTCCTCCGACGTGCTTCAGGCCGCGCGGGACGCCGTCGGGGGCGAACCGCACCGGCTGGACGTCGGCTTGTTCAACGGCCGGTACTTTACCTATACGGCCTCCTGCGGCGCGTTTACCCGCGCGTCGTACAGCACGCCGCAGCCGCTGAAGAACTCGCTGGGGCATCTGGCGTACATCCTGGAGGGCATCAAGGATTTGCCGTCGCTTCGGTCCTACCACCTCAGGGTTGAAGCCGAGGAGACGACGCTGGAGGACAACTTTCTGTTCTGTTCGATTACGAATTCGACCTCCGTGGGCGGCATCCTGAAGCTCGATTCGCAGATGGTCGCGCTCAACGACGGCCTGTTTGAAGTCATGCTCGTGCGCAGCCCGGTCACGCCCATTCAGCTGAGCACGATCATCCACGGCCTCACGACGCTGAACCTGCCCAACGAGATGGTGCACTTCTTCTCTGCGAAGGACATCCGCGTGACGTCGGCGGAGCCGCTCGAGTGGACGCTCGACGGCGAGCGCGCCGAGGGCGGCACCGAGGCCGTGCTTCACAACCTCCACTCCGCCGTGGAGATCGTCACGCCCGCGAAACCCGCGCCCTCGGAAGGGGAGGAAGCCCCGTGAAGGTCAACTATCAAATCGAGATGGAGCGCGAGCTGCGCCGGATCGCCGGGTCGGGCGGACGGCCGCGGCTCCTTTTGCATGCCTGCTGCGCGCCCTGTTCATCGGCGGTGCTCGAGCGGCTGACCCCGGTGTTCGACATCACCGCCTTCTATTACAACCCCAACATCGCGCCCGAGAGCGAGTTTCTGCACCGGGCGGACGAGCTGCGCCGCCTGATCGCCGAGCTTCCGCATGAAAATGCGATCGACATGATTCAGGGCGACTACGATTGGGATCGCTTTCGCGAGCTTTCCCGAGGGCTTGAGGGCGCGCCCGAGGGCGGCGCGCGCTGCGAGCGCTGCTTTCGCCTGCGGCTGGGCAGGACTGCGGCCGTCGCTGCGGAGGGCGGATTTGATTACTTCACCACGACGCTGAGCATCAGCCCCCTCAAGGACGCGCAGCTGCTCAACGCCATCGGCGCGGAGCTGGCGCAGCAGTATGGCGTCCGGTATCTGTTTTCCGATTTCAAAAAGAAGGACGGCTACCGCCGCTCCTGCGCCCTGTCCGCGGAGTACGGCCTCTACAGGCAGAACTATTGCGGCTGCCCCTTCTCCCGCCGCCCCGATCCGGACGCGCCTTTCGAATGTCAGGAAAGGCCGGCGCCGCAGGCCGAGGGGTGCGGGAGAACATAAAACACAAGAAGGAGGCGCTGCCGGACCTCAGGCCGGCGGCGCCATTTGCAATCAGACGCACGAAGGAGGAACGCAATGAAGATTTCCAAGAGGGACGCGCGGATGTGGATGGAGTTCTTCGCCTGTCTGCCGGAGGAGGAAGGGCTGCTGCCGCGCCAGCAGGAGATCGCGCTGGCCGTGCTTGCGCAGATCGAAGCGGCGGCGGACGCGCGCGCCGAGGCGCTGCGCCGTGAGATTCCGAGGCTCAAGTCGCTGGAGGGGCGCACGGAGTACGTCGGCCCGGACGCGAAGTTTCCGCCGGGATGCCGCTCCTGCCTGCTCGGCACGGGCCTGAGCGCCGTGCGCAAGACGAACAAGTGCAATGCGAACTGCCGGTTTTGCTACGACTACGGCGTGCTCGACCAGATTGCGCCCATCGGCGAGGGATACTGGGAGATCGGCGGCACGAAGTTCCGCGAGGAGGACATCGGCCTGCTGCTGTCCATTCACCGCGCGCCGACCGGCCTCTCCTACGTCTACCTCGAGCCGTTCATGGAGATTGAGGTCTACTATGGCGTGATCGAGAAATTTCACGCCGCCGGCATCCACCAGCACATGTACACCAACGGCATCCTCGCCACGGAGGACAACCTTCGCGCGCTCGCGCGGGCGGGGCTGGACGAGCTTCGGTTCAACCTGGGCGCGACGGACTGCGCCGACCGCGTGATCGAAAACATGGCCGTCGCGAAGAAGTACCTGCCGCGCGTGGGCATCGAGACGCCCATGACGCCGGAGTTTTACGCAACCTTCCTGCGCAAGAAGGACAAAATCCTCGCCACGGGCATCGATTCCATCAACTGCGCGGAGCTGCACCTGAACGAGAACAACCTCGGCAACTACGCGGGCGAGCCGCTGTACATGTACCGGCAGGGCTACATATCGCCCATCTGGAGCCGCGAGCTGACGCTGAAGTTCATGCGCATCGCCGCCGAAGAGGGCTGGGACGTCGCCGTGCACGCCTGCTCGAACCGCACAAAATTCGCCCGCGACCTCAACCTGCGCGCCAAGGAGGGCGGCTGGTTTGGCGCGAGCGCCTATGCGGGCGAGTTTTCGCGCATTCCCTTTGCGGCGTTTCTGCCCGTGCTGGACGATCCCGATTTTCAGTTTCTCGAGGAGGAACCGCTGCCGGAGGGATACCGCCCCGGCGACATCGTCCTTTGAGGGACGCAGTTTTCCAAATTTTTGCGCGCGGGAAGCGGCTTCCTGCGCGCATGTCTATTTTTGGATTTGTTTTTGGATTTCGATTGGCGCTTCTGAATCCGCGCGTCAGCCCTCGGGGTTGACGTCGATGCCGGGATAGCGCATCAGCAGCTCCGTCTGGGAAAAGCCTGCGCCGCCGAGCAGCTTGAGCATGTGCGGGTATCGGGCGCGGATATTCGTCTCGGCGCAGCGCAGGTCCTGCTGCTCAAACGCCTCGCAGGCCAAAGCAATCATATACGACGCCACGCCGAGCCTGCGCCAGCGCTTGGCCGTCTGAATGTAACCGATGATGCCGCAGTCGTCTTCGCGCCAGACCAGCACCTCGCCGGCCATGCCGGTGGCGCTGACGGTGAGGATGCGCATGAAATCGCGCCGGTCGATGAATTCGGTCAGCCATTCGAGGTCGTGCTGGACGTTGAACAGCTGGTTGTACCGCTCGAGGAAGTACTTGCGCTCCAACGGGTCGCTCAGATTGTCGTACACGACGGCGCAGCCGGCGGGCGGCTTGAAGTGCAGGCCCGCCGGGAGCTTGCGCTGCATTCGGACGAGGCCGTCGTTG
Organism: Candidatus Faecivicinus avistercoris; assembly: GCA_018716805.1. Lineage (GTDB taxonomy): Bacteria > Bacillota > Clostridia > Christensenellales > Aristaeellaceae > Faecivicinus > Faecivicinus avistercoris. The sequence continues at coordinate 19,871 of DVJL01000132.1, forward strand.
TCCTCGAATCCGAAGGGGGTCAGGCTGTCCAGCAGCGCGCCGTCGTCCGGGGCGCAGAGGACGTAGATGCGGCTGAACTCGCCGGCGCGCACGCAGATTTCCCGCGCGCGGGCGATCGTCGCGCCGAGCAGCGCGTCGGGCACGGGCGTATCGTCCAGCCGGATGCGCACCTGAAGCGGCCGGGCGGGATACAGCGTGGGATTGTAGTCCGCATAGATCACCGACGAGCCGAGGACCGTTCCGCTCTTTTCATCGATGGCGACGAACGTGTTCTCGACGGGCTGGCCGTCGACGGGTTCTCTTTCGTGTCTGAGAATCATCGCTGAACCTTCTTCTGTCGATTGGTCACGCCCATTCGGCCATGGCCACGGGCTTGCCCGTGACGTCATAGAGGACGTGGTTGATTCCGGGAATCTGGCTGGTGATCCGCTGAACGACGCGCTCGATCAGGTCGTAGGGCAGCTTGGCGATGGAGACGTTCGCCGCGTCGGGCGCGTTGACCGCGCGCAGCGCGCAGGCATAGCCGCTGACCGTGCGGCCGTCCCGGCGGCCGAGCGTCTGGATGTCGGTCAGGATGACGAAATAGTGCGTCAGCTTGCGGTCCAGCCCGGCTTCGACGATCTCCGAGCGGAAGATGGCGTCCGCATCGCGCAGCAGCGCCAGCTTCTCCTCCGTGACTTCGCCGACGCAGCGCACCGCGAGGCCGGGTCCGGGGAAGGGCTGGCGGTTGAGCAGATCCTTTGGAACGCCGAGCGCGTCGCCGATGGCGCGCACCTCGTCCTTGAACAGCATCCGGATCGGCTCGATGCGCTTTAAGCCTCCGTCGTCGTGGATGCGCTCGCCATCGCCGCTCAACAGATCGGCGTAGTTGGTGCCGGACACGAGGAACTCCGCGCCCGGTTCGGCCGAGGCTTCGGCGCGCATGACCTGCGAGAACACGCGCTCGACCGCCCGCCGCTTTTCCCGTGCGTCGGTCAGGCCGCGCAGCGCCGCCAGCACGCGCTCGCGCGCATCGATCACAGAAGGGCTCAGCCCGAGGTGCTCGCGGAACACATGGGCAACCGTCTCGGCTTCGCCCTTGCGCAAAAGCCCCGTGTCGACAAATACGCACTTGAGCCGCTCGCCGATGGCGCGGTGCATCAACACGGCGCAGACCGTCGAATCGACGCCGCCGGAGATGGCCATGATCGCGCGGCCGTTTCCGATGCGCTCGCGCAGGTATTCGATCTCGCGGTCGATGTAGAATTCCGACGACCAGTACGCGCTGCATCCGCAGATGCGTCCGGCGAAATTGGCAAGGATCTGCGCGCCGTCCGGGTCGTTGGACTCGGGATAGAACTGCAGCCCGTAGAGGTTGGCCGGCAGGTTGGCGAACGCGGGGACGACGCCGTCCGTGGTGGTCGCGATCGGCTCGAAGCCCTCGGGGAGCCGAAGCGCGTCGACGCGGTCAAAGAAGCGGTCGCTCGCGCCGAGGCCGTCGAACAGCGGGCAGGGCAGGAAGTTGATCTGGGAAGCGCGGCCGGTCAGCAGGGAGCCTTCGCTGACCGCGCCGAGCGCCGCCGCCATCGCCCGCGCGCACGCGCCCATCGCGAGCACCGGCAGGCCGAGGCGCAAAAGCTCCGCGTTCAGCGGCCGGCCGTCTGAACCGCCGGCGAGCAGCAGCCCGCGCGGCGCCTTGCGGGAAACCGTCTCGGGGGAAATATCGCCCGGATGCACCTCGCAATAGTAGTTTTGTCCGCGCAGTTTGCGCGCCATGGACTGCGCCTGCTGGCCGCCAAAGTCCAGTACGAGGATAAAATCGTTTGCCATAATCGTTCTCCCTCCACAGGGTCAGCGCTTCGGCACGCCGGATTTCGCGGGGCGATGGTCGACGATTTCGATCTTGCGCAGGATCTGTTCGGTGACGTCGATGCCCAGCGCCCGCGCGAGCTGCAGGCCGTAGATCATCACATCCGCAAATTCCTCCGCGATCATCGCGCACCGCTGCGGATCGCCGCCTTCCATCAGCCGGCGGACGTCCTCGGGTTCGAGCCACTGGAAGTGCTCGAGCAATTCGCTCATCTCCACGGTCATCGCCATGGCGACGTGCTGCGGGTTCTGCACGCCGTCCACGCCCCAGCCCTTGCGCAGGCACAGCGCGCGGACCTCGTCCTTGAGCTGGGCGATGCTGGTGTTTGTGTCGTTCATGACGCTCATCTCGGTTCTCTCCTCTGATATTGCTTAAATTATACCATATTTCGAAGTCTTATGCAAACATTCCGCGAAAATCAGCCCCGCGTCCGCGAGTGATTTACAATTATAACGCATGAATGGTGTATTTCGATAAATTCTCCCGCTTGAACATGGGGAAACGGATTGCCCTTCCGGCCGCCATGTGCTATAATGTCCTGCGATGGGAGGAATGTTCATGAAGCGCATGGCGGCGAATCCGGACGGCGCGGTTGCCCAGATGCCCCTTGCGGCGGCGGTGGCGCGCGCGGTGGAGGACGATTCCGCGGTCAGCGGACAGATCTTTGAGCAGGACGCGCTGGAGAACGCGGAGGTCCGGATGCTGGACTTTGCGGGCTGCGTGTTTCGCCGGGTGCGGTTTGAAAATGTAAGCGCCCGGTACGTCCACTTTTCAAACTGCCGGTTGGAACAGTGCGATTTTTCCGGCATGACGTTTCGCAACGGCACGATGACGCGCGCAGAGTTCGCCGGCTGCCGCCTGACGGGCGCGACGATCGACCGCGTGAAGCTCAAGGACGTGCTGTTTCGCGAATCGCAGCTCAACTATCTGACCATTGCCGGCTGCCGGATGGAGCGCGTGGAGGTGGAGGACTGCGACCTGTCCGATGCGATGTGGCTGGAGACGCAGCAGAAATCGCTCGTGCTCGCGCGCTGCCGCCTGAATGGGGCCGAGTTTCAGGCCACGCCGCTCAAGGGGGTCGACCTGTCGGACTGCGAACTCGAAAACCTTGCGCTCGCGCCCGAGCTGCTGCGCGGCGCGACGGTGGCGCTGGATCAGACGCCGCTGATCCTGGGGCTGTACGGCGTCCGCGTGCGCGTCTGAGCGCGCGATTTGGATGCTGCGCAGAGATTGGACGCGCATTGGACAAGCAGGAGCGCGGCGATCGAGACTGTCCATGCGTTTCAATTCGGTTGACGCGGCGTTCGCGTGCGCGCCTGAATGCGCGGCGATAGACACCGCGCATGCGTTTCAATCCGATTGGCATGGCGATCGCGTGCGCGCCTGAGTGCGCGGGCAGGATTGCCCGCCGGGTTTCGCCGGCGCTCGGCAAGTGCGGGATTTTGCCGCGCAAAACGGCCGTTCAAATTGAAAAATTGTAGAATTTCCGCTGATATACTCGTCTTGCACGCCTGAAAAGGGCGGCGGCGAGTTTTTTTGCGGGGGATTTCCGAATGAAGACCATCTATCTGCTGCTGACGCGCTCCAACACGCTGGTTGCGCGGGCGATCCGCGCGCTGACGGGGGATTACTTCACGCATGTGTCGGTCGGCGTGGATCCGGCGCTCAACGAATTCTACAGTTTCGCAAGGCTGCATCCGCGAACGCCGCTGCCGGCGGGATTCGTGCGGGAATCCATCGGGGGGGGGTACTTCGCCCGCCACGGTTCGATGATCTGCGCGCTGTACGCGCTGGACGTGCCGGACGAGGTGTTCGCACGGATCGGGGCGCGGCTGGATGCGATGCGCGGTGCGGGCTACCGCTACAGCGTGATGGGGCTGCTGCTGTGCCGGCTCGACTGGCCGGTGGAGCGGGAGCGGCACATGTTCTGCTCGCAGTTTGTGGGGCGGCTGATGGAGGAGTGCGGCGCGATGGCGCTGCCGAAGCCGCCCTCGCTGATGCGGCCGGCGGATTTTGCTTCCCTGCCGGGAACGCGGCGGATTTACTTCGGGGAACTGCGCGGTGCGGTGGAAGCCGGCTGCGCTGAGGAGGGGTTTGCATGAAGCCTGAGACGCGCAGGCGGGTGATCGCGGCCGCGGGGGTGGCCGCGTTTGCGGGGCTGATGGTCGGGCTGTTCTTCGCGATTGGAAAGCCAATGGGAAAGTTGTTTGAGGATCCGGAGCGCTTTCGCGAATGGGTGCGCGGCATGGGGTTCGGCGGCAAGCTGGCGTTTATGGGAATGATCGCCGTTCAGATCATCGTGGCGATCATCCCCGGCGAGCCGCTGGAGATTGCGGCGGGCTATGCGTTCGGGGCGTGGGAGGGCACGCTTCTGTGCATGCTCGGCGCCGGCGTGGGCGGAATGGTCGTGTTCGCGCTTGCACGCAAGCTCGGCACGCGGGCGGTCGAGGCGTTTGTTTCCAGGGAAAAGATCGAGTCGCTCGGCTTCGTGCGCGATGCGCGGCGGCTGACATTGTGGATGTGGATCCTGTTTCTGATTCCCGGCACGCCGAAGGACGCGCTGACCTACGTCGCGGGGCTGACGCAGATGCGGCTGCGGACGTGGGCGCTGATCACCACGGTCGCGCGGATTCCGTCGATCGTCACATCGACCATTGGCGGCAGCGCGCTCGGCGAGGGCGAGCTTGGCATCGCGGCCGCGGTGCTCGGCGCGACTGCGGCCGCCGCCGTGGCGGGCGTCGTGATCTGGAAGAAGGTCAGCGCGCGGCATTGACGCGGCGCGCGCCGGGCGGCTATAATAGAAGCGGCGAGGAGGAGAGCACATGGACAAGATCTTGATCGTGGACGACGAGCGGGACATCGTCGACCTGCTGGAACGCTATTTCCGGCGGCAGGGCTATCTCACGCTGACGGCGCGCGACGGTGAGGCCGCGGTCGAACAGGCGGCGAAGAAGCCGGATGCGATCCTGCTGGACATCAACATGCCCGGGATGGACGGGCTGGAGGTCTGCCGCAGGATCCGCGAATATGTGGCCTGCCCGATCCTGTTCCTGACCGCGCGCGTCGAGGACGCGGACAAGGTGCAGGGATTTGCCGCCGGCGGGGACGACTACGTCGTCAAGCCGTTTTCCCTCGAGGAGCTCGGCGCGCGCGTGGCGGCGCACATCCGGCGCGAACGGCGGCACTTCGCCGCGGCCGACGTCCGCTTCGACGGCGACTTGGCCATCAACTATACGGGCCGGACGGTGACGTTCCGCGGTTCTCCGATCGCGTTTGCGCCGAAGGAGTTCGACATCATCGAATTCCTCTCGCAGAACATGGGGCAGGTGTTTACGCGGGAGCGCATCTACGAGCGCGTTTGGGGATATGACGGCGAGGGCGACAGCGCGGTCGTGGCCGAACATGTGCGGCGCATCCGCGTGAAATTTGCCGCCGCAGGCGCACGGCCGTACATTGAAACCGTGTGGGGGTGCGGCTACAAATGGGCAAGGGGATAAAGCCGAAGGGCAAGGCGCGCGGATGCCTGATGGCGCTGCTGGGCGCCGCGGCGCTGGTCGGTCTGGCTGCGCTCGCCGCGGCGTTCTGGGAGGTCTTTGCCACCTGCGCGGTGCTTGCGCTCGGCTGGTTCGCGGCGTGGAAGCTCTGGCGCGCGTTGGACAGGCGGTTGGATCTGGGAAACAGAATGCGCCGGTTTGGAAGATGGACCTGGCGAAACCGCGCAAAGCTCCTCCGCGGCGCGCTTGTGCTGACGCTGCTCTTGACGGCGGCCGGTTTGCTGGCCAGCGGTTTGCCCGAGGGCGTGGTGCTGCTCGGGCTTGTCTGCGCGCTGTTCGCGCTTGGCTGGTTCGCGGCGAAGCGGCTCTGGCGCGCGCTCGACCGGCGCTTCGGCCTGAACGCCAGTCTGCAGCCGGTTGGGGAATGGCTGCGGAGGAACCGCCGGCGCATTGCCGTCTCTGCGTGCGCGATTCTGCTGTTGGCCGTCCTCCTGGCGCTTTT
>DVJL01000133.1 GCA_018716805.1 Candidatus Faecivicinus avistercoris
AAATGTCCGGTACAGAGCGCACCGGACGCAGACTGTCAAAAAAACCTAGGAGAGCGCGAGAGGGTCGCAGCCCTCTCGCATAAAAATCGTTCCCGGCGACCTGCGCGTCGGGAACGGGTGCTGATTTTTGTGTCGGGAAATCTCATTTCCCAGAGCAAAAATCGCTTCCTTGCAGTTTCTGCGCCCGGAAATCCGAAGGATTTTAGCGGAAACTGGAGGGGGTGGCAGTGGCGGGGGAGCTTGCTCCCCCGTCCACACAGGCTGTCGACTTTTTCGACAGCCTGTGTCCGGTACAGAGCGTACCGGACGCAAAGACAAGAGAGTGGGACTTTCGCCCTACAGGCAGTTTTGCGACGGATGGACGATCGCGCGGCCCGTCGCCGCGTCAAATCCTTCGAGCACGAGCAGCGACCGCGCGCCTTCGACGCGCTTGGTCCGCGGTTCGGCCGTGGCGATCATCACGCCGACGCCGACGACCTCCGCCTGAAACTCGCGCATCATATCGACCATGCCCTGAAGCGTTCCGCCGCCCTTCATGAAATCGTCGATGATCAGCGCGCGCTGGCCCGGCGACACCGCGCGGCGCGCCAGTGCCATCGTCTCGATGTGCTCGTTGCCGATCCCGCCGCCGGCAATGTAATTGATCTTCACCGCCGAGCCCTCGTAGGCGCGGCTGTCGCGGCGTGCGATGACCAGCGGCACATCCAGCATCCGCGCCGTCATCAGCGCGATGGGAATGCCCTTCGTCTCCATCGTCAGCACAAAGTGCGGTTGGCGGTCGTAGTATTGTGCGGCGAGGATCTCGCCCATCGCCTGCGCGGTAACGGATTCGGCGGTGACGTCCGAGGTGTACAGAAAGCCGCCCGGCAGCATCCTGCCCGGCTGAGAGAGCCTGTCCGCCAGTTCGCCCAGCACGCGCGCGACACGCGCCGGCGATGGAATCGCGCGGTAGCGCACGCCCCCGGCCGCGCCGGCGACGGTCTCCACCCGCCCGAGGTCAAAGCGCTCGAACGAAGCGCTGATGAGGTCGATGTCCTCGCTGATGGTGGACTTCGCAGAGCCAAACAATTCGCAGAACTCGCTAAGCGTGTGAATGCGGTTGGGCGTATCCGTCAGGATCCTCGTCATCGCTCCCAACCGCTCGTTGCGCTTGATCTTCTCCATCTTCAACACCTATTCCCGAATATTCTTCAATGTCTCTCTATTATAATTCGGCATTGTTAGTTTTTCACCTGTTTTGCGTGGATTTTCACAAATTTCACCGTAAAACATCGCATTTCCAGCGGATGGGGTGTTTTCATCCATTTGTCCTGAATTCTATTGAAGTTTTTTATATCGTTCGCATAGAATAATTTGGGCTCTTGCAGGTTTGCAATAATTTGCCGGCTTTTCTGTGCGAACAGCCGGGAAAATCGCGCCGGTATTCCTTTTGAAAAATATTTCCTTAACAATATATTGTTATAATGGAATTATGGAAATTCCCCTTTTCCATTTTACATTGTCTAGGAGGTCGATTCCCATGGTCAAGATTGGCATCATCGGCTGTGGCGGCATTGCAAACAACAAGCACATGCCCGCGCTGAAAAAACTGGACGACGTAGAGATGGTCGCGTTCTGCGACATCATCGAGGAGCGCGCGCAGAAGGCGGCGAAGGAATTCGGCACGCCCGACGCGAAGGTCTTTACCGACTACAAAGAGCTGCTCAAGCTCGATCTGGACGTCGTGCACGTGCTGACGCCGAACAAGCAGCACTCGTTCATCACGGTGGACGCGCTGGAATCCGGCAAGCACGTCATGTGCGAAAAGCCCATGGCCATCAACTCCGCCGAGGCGAAGAAGATGCTCGACGCGGCCAAGCGTACCGGCAAGAAGCTGACCATCGGCTATCAGAACCGCTTCCGCCCCGAGTGCCTGTACCTGAAGAAGTGCTGCGAAGCCGGCGATCTGGGCGAAATCTACTATGCCCGCGCGCAGGCCATCCGCCGCCGCGCGGTGCCGACGTGGGGCGTGTTCCTGGATGCCGAAAATCAGGGCGGCGGTCCGCTGATCGACATCGGCACGCACGCGCTCGACCTGACCCTCTGGGAGATGGACAACTACGAACCGGCGATGGTCGTGGGCAGCACGTTCCGCAAGCTGGCGGACACGGAAAACGCCGCCAACGCGTTCGGCCCGTGGGATCCGAAGAAGTTCACCGTCGAGGACAGCGCGTTCGGCTTCATCAAGATGAAGAACGGCGCGACGATCGTGCTCGAAGCCAGCTGGGCGCTGAACACGCTGCTGGTCGACGAGGCCAAGACGATCCTGTGCGGCACCAAGGCCGGTGCCGACATGCTGGGCGACAAGGCGACCCCGCTGCGCATCAACGGCGAGCGCTTCTCGAAGATGTACACCACGCAGCCCGTGCTGGGCCCCGGCGCGGTCGACTTCTACGAGGGCGACGGCGACGGCACGCCCGCCGAGATCGAGGCGCGCATGTGGATCGACCACGTCAAGGACGATTCCAAGCCGCTCATCACCAAGCCCGAGCAGGCGTATGTGGTCACCCAGATTCTCGAGGCGATCTACGAATCCCAGAAGACCGGCAAGCCCGTGTTCTTCGACTGACCTGAACACAGCGAGGGGCTGTCCCATCCGGGACAGCCCCTTTGGTTTGTCTGTGGACAAGGAAAGCGACTCTGCCTTCTCACGCTCTCCCCTGAATTTTGGACAGACAAAGGCCCGCGCCGGGCGCTCTTCGCCTGCGCGGGCCTTTCTGCCGCTTACCGGCCGGCGGCCAGCAGCGCCCAGTCGGGATAGTTGGTGATGACGCCGTCGCAGCCGATCGCCATCGCCTTCTCGGCCATCTCGCGCGTGTTGGCCGTCCAGCAGTTGACCTTCAGGCCGTGCGCATGCGCATCCTCGACGACCTCGCGGGTCAGCGAGCCAATCTCGGGATGAATGGCGTCGCAGTTGTGGTCAAGCGCCGTCTGCACGGCCACCTCCCACGGATAGACCTTGTAGGTGTCCGACTTCACGCCCGGATGATAGAGGTATCCGGTGAACACATCGCCGTGCAGCGCCTTGAGCCGCTTGAGGATGCCGACATTGAAGCTGGATACGATCACGCGGTCGACGATGCCGTATCCGGCGAGGATCTCATAGAACTTGTTCAGCGCCGCGTCTTCGTCGCCGGCAAACTCCTTGACCTCGATGTTGATGACCTTCATGTCCTTGACGACGTCGAGCATCTGCTGCAAAGTCGGCGCGGTCTGGGCATTGCCGTGGAAGTAGTGCGGATGGAACTTCCCGGAGAAGTTGTGCTTCGCGATCTCCTCGTAGGTCATGTCGGCGATGCGGCCGGTGCCGTCGGAGGTGCGGTCGATGGTCTCGTCGTGGCAGACGACGAACACCCCGTCCTTGGAGAGGTGGATGTCGCACTCGATGCCGTCGGCCTTCATGTCCACGGCCATCTGAAACGATGCCAGCGTGTTTTCCGGCGCATATCCGGACGCGCCCCTGTGTGCCTGCACTTGAATCATGTCAATTCGCCCCTGTTGTTTTTTTCGCTCGCCGCGGTTCAGCTGCGGCCACTATCATCATACCATGATTTTGCCAAAAGTCAATCGCCATTCCGCGCGCCGCGCAGAAAAGTTTATACACATGCTCCATGTATCCCGGAATGAATTTGTCGAAATTGTGAATTGTTCAGTAAAAGCGTTCAAAACATTTGATCTTGGTTTGATGTTGTGCTATAATGATACAACGCGCGAAGGCACAGCGCCTTTGCAAACACTCTACACTTCTTCTGGGGGCCGCCATGAGCAATTCCGTCATCATTCTCCGCATCTCGCTGGCCATACTGGTCGGCACGATCATCGGCATCGAGCGCGAAATCAAAAACCGCCCGGCCGGCATGCGCACCCACATTCTCGTCTGTCTGGGCGCGTGCATCATCTCGCTGATCGAATCGTATTTTTCCGCCGGCATCACCGGCGACACCAGCTCCAGCGTCGCCTACAACTTCGGCCGCCTGAGCGCGCAGGTCGTCAGCGGCATCGGCTTCCTCGGCGCGGGCACGATTCTGTTCTCCGACCGAAAGATCACCGGCCTGACCACGGCCGCGTCGCTGTGGAACACGGCCTGTCTGGGCATCGCCATCGGCTACGGCTACTACATCATTGCCGTCGTCGGCAGCATCTTCGTCGTGCTGGTTCTGCTGATGATGCAGCGGATCATCCACGTGCGCATCTCCAAGAAGCTGGAGGTTCGCTTCGTCCACCGCGTGGAGACGATCGAGTACATCAACAAGTACTTTGAATCGCGCAACATCCAGGCCGTGGACATCGACTTCAACGTCACCAACATGGAAAACCGCAACATCTATACCAACATCTATACGCTGCACCTCCCCTCCGACGTCTCCTACACGGAGATCGTCAACAACCTCTCCGAACACGCGAACATCCTGAGCATCCGAACCACCAGCGTGTGAGCCTTCCCCGCCGTTTGCCGGAACATTACCGAAATCCGGTTGACGGCGGGCTTTTTTTATGCTATAATGCCCCAAGCGATGACGAAGAGGAGTAATCGCAGGCGGCATCTCAGAGAGGACGGCTCGCCGGCTGAAAGGCCGTCCAACGTGCGCGCGGTGAAGGTCGCTTCCGAGCGGGGCGGGTGAACGGAGTAGCTCGCCGGGGCGCGCCCCTTGCAGCGCAGAGAGGTCCGGCAGGATGTATTCGCGCCGGGCGAAATAAGGTGGTACCGCGGAGCAATCCGCCCTTTGTGGCGTTGCTCCGCGCTTGTTTTTGGGCGCCGCACGCCGAACCGACCACGGGAAGGAGTTTTCACCAACATGGAAAACCAGCGGGAATTCACGATGGAAAAGGTGTTTGCGCCGCAGAAGATCGAGCAGCGCATCTACGACATGTGGGAACAGTCCGGCGCGTTCGAGCCGGTCAAGGATCCCGACAAGAAGCCGTTCACGATCGTCATGCCGCCGCCGAACATCACCGGCCAGCTGCACATCGGCCACGCGCTGGACGAGATGCCGCAGGACGTGCTGATCCGCTATCACCGCATGAAGGGCGACCCGACGCTGTGGGTGCCCGGCACCGACCACGCCTCGATCGCCACCGAGGTCAAGATCGTGGACGCGCTCAAGAAGGAGGGCCTGACCAAGCAGGACATCGGCCGCGAGAAGTTCCTCGAGCGCGCGTGGGCGTGGAAGCGCGAATACGGCGGGCGCATCGTCAAGCAGCTGCGCAAGCTGGGCGTTTCGTGCGACTGGAAGCACGAGCGCTTCACCATGGACGACGGCCTGAGCCGCGCCGTGCGCGAGACGTTCGTCAACTACTATGAAAAGGGTCTGATCTACCGCGGCGACCGCATCATCAACTGGTGCCCGACCTGCAAGACCGCGCTGTCCGACGCCGAGGTCGAGTACGTCGAGCAGCAGTCCCACCTCTGGCACATCCGCTATCCCGGCCCGGACGGCCGCGACGTCGTCGTCGCCACGACCCGCCCGGAAACCATGCTCGGCGATACCGGCGTCTGCGTCAACCCGAACGACGAGCGCTACGCCGGTCTGGTCGGCAAGACGGTGCTGCTGCCCATCGTGAACCGGCAGATCCCTGTCGTCGCCGACGAGTACGCCGACATGGAGTTCGGCACCGGCGCCGTCAAGATGACGCCCGCGCACGACCCGAACGACTTCGAGGTCGGCCGCCGCCACAATCTGGAGATCATCCGCGTGATGAACGACGACGGCACGATGAACGAAAACGCCGGCAAATACCAGGGCATGACGCGCGAAGCCTGCCGCGAGGCGATCGTCCGCGATCTGGAGGCGCAGGGCTATCTGGTCAAGATCGAGCCGCTGACGCACAACGTCGGCACCTGCTACCGCTGCCACGACACGGTCGAGACGATGGTCTCCACCCAGTGGTTCGTCCGGATGAAGCCGCTGGCCGAGCCCGCCATCCGTGCCGCGAAGGAGGGCGAGCTGCGCTTCATCCCCGAGCGGTTTGAAAAGACCTATTACAACTGGATGGAAAACATCCGCGACTGGTGCATCAGCCGCCAGCTCTGGTGGGGGCACCGCATTCCGGCGTTCTACTGCGACGGCTGCGGCGAGATGTTCGTCTCGCGCGACGACCTGACCGTCTGCCCGAAGTGCGGCCATCCGCTGCGTCAGGACGAGGACGTGCTCGACACGTGGTTCTCCTCGGCGCTGTGGCCGTTCAGCACGCTCGGCTGGCCGGAGCAGACGGACGATCTGAAGTACTTCTACCCGAACTCCGTGCTCTCCTGCGGCTACGACATCATCTTCTTCTGGCTGGCGCGCATGGTGTTCTCCGGCATCGAGCAGATGGGCCAGTGCCCGTTCCCGGTCGCGCTGATGCACGGCCTCGTGCGCGACGCGCAGGGTCGGAAGATGAGCAAGTCGCTCGGCAACGGCATCGACCCGATCGAGGTCATCGACAAGTACGGCGCGGACGCGCTGCGGTTCTCGCTGGTGATGGGCGTCGCGCCCGGCAGCGACATCCGCATGTCGGAGGAGAAGATCGAGTCGTTCCGCAACTTCGCCAACAAGATCTGGAACGCCAGCCGCTTCGTGCTGATGAACCTGCAGGACTTTGAACCGCAGGGCCTGCCCGACGCGAGCCGGCTGTCGATGGCGGACAAGTGGATCCTCAGCAAGTTCCAGGAGACCGTGCGCAGCGTCACCGCCGACCTGGAGGGCTTCGACCTCGGCTACGCCGCGACCAAGCTGTACGACTTCATCTGGAGCACGTTCTGCGACTGGTACATCGAGCTGGCCAAGCAGGGCCTGCACGATGCGGACGAATCGGTCTGCCGCACGACGAAGGAAGTGCTTCTGTATGTGCTCACCGGCACGCTCAAGCTGCTGCACCCGTACATGCCGTTCATCACCGAGGAGGTCTACGGCTATCTGCCCGGCGCAGAGGGCATGCTGATCACCGCGCGCTGGCCCGAAGTCCTGCCCGAGTACGACTTTGCCGCCGAAGCCGCGCGCATGGAGGGCGTGATGGAGGTCATCCGCGCCGTGCGCAACCTGCGCGCCGAGATGAACGTCGCCCCCGGCCGCCGCGCGCGGCTGATCCTCAAGCCGCACGAGGGCTGGGCGGACGCGCTTGCCGCCGCCGCGGGCTACTTCCAGCGCCTCGCCGGCGCGAGCGCCGTGGAGCAGATCGCCGCCGGCGCGCCAAACCCGCCGAAGTCGGCCTCCGCCGTGACCGAGGCGTGCGCGCTGTTCGTGCCGCTGGGCGAGCTGGTCGACGTCGAAAAGGAGATCGCCCGCCTCGCCAAGGATCTCAAAAACGCCGAGGGCGAGGTTGCACGCGCGAACGGCAAGCTCTCCAATGAGGGCTTCCTCGCCAAGGCGCCGGCCAACCTGGTCGAAGCCGAGCGCGAAAAGCTCGCGCAGGCGCAGGACAAGGTCGCCAAGCTGAAGGCGCGCATGGAAGAGATGGAGGCGCTCCGCTGACGCAGCGCCTGCGAAAGCCGCTGGCAGCATTTACAAACGACCGCCGCGCGGATGGCCGTCCCGCCGTCCGCGCGGCAAACGATGTCATCCGATGGGAGCCGTGAGGATATGAGCTTTACCGTAACGCTGACCACCGTCGCCCTGATGCTCCTCTACGCCGTGCCGGGCTTTTTGCTCGTGCGGCGCAGGCTGATCGCCCCCGAATCCATCACCGGCTTTGCCGCGCTGCTGCTGTACCTGTGCTCGCCGTTTCAGACGCTGTACGCCATGCAGCGCATCGAGTACTCCCCCGATCTGGTTGGCCTACTGGCGCTTGCGCTCGGGCTGGGCGCGCTGTTGATGCTGACCATGCTCGGCGCGGTCTACTTTGTATTTCGCCGCAGGCAGGAGCAGGTACCCTACCGCATCTTCACCGCCGCCTCTGCGCTGGGCAACTGCGGCTTCATGGGCCTTCCGCTGATCGAAGCGCTGCTGCCCGACTATCCGCAGGGCGTGGCGTTCGCCTCGATGTTCTTCATGGCGATGAACATCCTGATGTGGACAGTCGCGTCGTTCATCATCACGCGCGACAAGCGCTACATCAGCGTCAAAAAGATCTTTCTGAACCCCTCGACGATCGCCATGATCATCGCGCTGGCGCTGTTCTTCGGCCGCGTGCAGCTGCCCGCGCAGCTCGACGACGCCGTTTCGCTGTTGTCCAAGATGTGCACGCCGCTGTGCATGCTGATCCTCGGCATGCGGCTGGCGATCATGCCGATCAAGCCGATCTTCACCAGCGCGCTGCAATACGGCGCGGTGATCCTGAAGCTGTTCGTGTTCCCGCTGTTTGCGCTGGCGGTCTGCTCGCTTTTGCCGGTGGAGCGCGAATTTGTGCTGACGGTCTACATCCTCTGCCTGACACCGGTGGGCAGCCTCGTGCAGAGCTTTGCCGAAATCCTCGGCGAAGGGCAGGACGTCGCCGCGAACGTCGTGCTGCTGAGCACGTTTTTGAGCATGTTCACCATACCGCTGATGCTGATGATCGCGTGATCCCGCGAAGGCCGCGGGCAAAAATCAAAGCGCGAAAGGGCTCAGGCTCTCTCGCGCTCTTCCATATTTTGGGGACAGTGGGGCGGCTTGCGGGCGGTTGACATGTTCATAATTTTGCGGTACGCTGTTATGCTCGTGGCAGGAACGATCAATCGAAATTTGGAGGAAAGGGAAAATGGAAATCAGAAAATATCAGCCATCGGACTGCAAGGTCTTGGCAGAATTGTTTTATCATACTGTCCATACAGTTAATGTAAAAGAAAAATAATCCGCTTCCTGTTTACTGGATCAAACCTGCCGTCGAACATTTCAGAAGTGATCGGCGCGTTCTTTTGCCCATTTGGGAGGCACTCGCGCGAACGCATTGAACGGCAAACAGATCACGGTCTGGACACTCACATAGCGCTTTCGGCCATTGACAAATTCTTCCGCGCGTCCTATAATAGAAGTGAGATTTCATGAAACTGCGCGCGCGGAATGTACGACGGCTTCAGTCCGCTCCTTTTCGCCGGGGCGGACTTTTTCATGAAGCGCGGAGGGATAGAGTATTATGGAAACGCAAATTCAGAAAAAGCGCATCTTCTCGGGCATCCAGCCCACGGGCAAGCTGACGCTGGGCAACTACATCGGCGCGCTGCGCAACTTCAACATCCTTCAGGACGAGTACGACTGCGTGTATTCGATCGTCGATCTGCACGCGCTGACCGTCCGCCAGAACCCGACAGAGCTGAGGCAGGCCTGTCTGCGCACAATGGCGACCTTTCTGGCCAGCGGGCTCGACCCGGAAAAGAACATCATCTACTTCCAGTCGCAGGTGGCGGCGCACGCGGAGCTGGCTTGGGTGCTGAACTGCTTCACCTACATGGGCGAGATGTCGCGCATGACGCAGTTCAAGGACAAGTCCGCCAAGCACGCGGACAACATCAACTGCGGCCTGTTCACCTATCCGGTGCTCATGGCGGCGGACATCCTGCTGTACCAGGCCGATCTGGTGCCCATCGGTGCTGATCAGAAGCAGCACCTCGAGATCTGCCGCGACATCGCCGGGCGGTTCAACGCCATCTACGGCGACGTGTTCACCATCCCGGACGGCTATTTCCCGAAGGTCGGCGCGCGCGTGATGTCGCTGCAGGAGCCGACGCGCAAGATGTCCAAGTCCGATCCGGAGGAGACGTACATCGCCATGCTCGACGAGCCGGACGTCATCCGCCGCAAGATCCGCCGCGCCGTGACCGACAGCGAAAACAGCGTCGCCTACGATCCGGACAACCGCCCCGGCGTCGCAAACCTGATGAGCATCCTGTCCGCGCTGAGCGGCCAGACGCTCGACCAGATCGCCGCCGAGTACGGTGATCTGGGCTACGGCAAGTTCAAGGACGCCGTCGCTGACTGCATCATCGCCACGCTGGAGCCGATTCAGAAGCGCTACGCCGAGATCTCTGCCGACAAGGCGTATCTCCAGCAGGTCATGGATTCCGGCCGCGAGCGCGCCTCCGCCATCGCGCACCGCACGATGCTCAAGGTGCGCAAAAAGCTCGGCATCGCGCCGTGGAAGCTGTAATCTCCCATCGCGGGGAGGGTTTGCGCCCTCTCCGCGCTTTTTTTCTTCATTTGGATTGATGTTTTTGCCGTTTCAAGGTATAATAGAATGAAATATTGTTTTTTCAACGGATTCCACTGGGCAAGGACGAACAGACGATATGGAGGAGGACTCTGAATGCGCGAATACGCGATCGGCATTGACGTGGGCGGCACGAACATCAAGGTCGGCCTGTTCGACCAGAACATGAACGCCATCAAGTACCTTCAAACGCTGACCGACACCGAGCTCGAAGCCGACCAGATGATGGACCACCTCGCCGACCAGGTGCGCCGGCTGCTCGACCAGACGCACCTGACGTCCGAGAATATCCGCGGCGTCGGCGCGGCGTTTCCGTCTTTCATCGATTACAAGAGCGGCGTGGTCGTGGAGACGAGCAACATCATCGCCCTCAACGACCTTCCCGCGCGCGACATGCTCGCCGAGCGCCTCGACCTTCCGGTCTATCTGGACAACGACGCCAACGCCGCCGCCCTCGCCGAGCACACGATGGGCGCCGGCCGCGGCCACGACGATCTGATCTACGTCACCATCTCCACCGGCATCGGCGGCGCGCTGATCTTAAACGGCAAGCTCTACCGCGGCATGCACGGCATGGCCGGCGAGATCGGCCACATGTTCATCTCCGATTCGGCCGGCTATCCCTGCTCCTGCGGCGTGACCGGCTGCGTGCAGTCGATCTCATCCGGCATGCACATGGCGCGCTATGCGACCGACCGGATCAAGGACGGCGTCGAAAGCCGCATCCTCGACCACGCCGGAACGCTCAGCAACGTCGACATGGTCGCCGTCGGCCGCGCGCTCGTCAGCGGCGATTCGCTCGCGCTCGAGGTCGTCAACCGCGGCGCGGAATACCTGGGGCGCATGTTCCATTCGCTCAACATGATCTTCGATATCAATGTATTTGTCTACGGCGGCGGCGTGACGAAGCTCGGCAAGCGGTTCATCGACCGCATTGTCGCCGCATACCGCCACTATTCCCTCATGGATCAGAAGTATCCCGCGCAGTTTTTGCACGCCGAGCTCGGCGATGAAGCCGGCACGGTCGGCGCGGCGCTGCTCGTCCCCCGTGACTGATGGAAAGGAGGCTCCTCCATGCCCGAACTGAATCTCCCCTTCTTCGGCCACGGCGGCGATTACAACCCCGACCAGTGGCGCGACCGGCCGGACATCCTCAAAGAGGACATCCGGCTGATGAAGCTCGCCGGCTGCAACCTGATGAGCGTCGGCATCTTCGCATGGTCGGCGCTCGAGCCGGAGGAAGGCCGCTTTGACTTCGACTGGCTCGAGGACGTGCTCGACCGCTTCGCCGAAAACGGCATCTACGCCTTTCTCGCCACGCCCAGCGGCGCGCGCCCCGCGTGGATGAGCGAAAAGTACCCCGAGGTGCTGCGCGTGCGCGAGGACGGCGGGCGCAATCTGCACGGCTACCGCCACAACCACTGCTTCACCTCGCCGGTCTACCGCAAGTTCGTCCGCCGGATCAACACGGCGCTCGCCGAGCGCTTCGGCCATCATCCGGCCGTCGTCGGCTGGCACGTTTCCAACGAATACGGCGGCGCATGTCACTGCGAACTGTGCCAGGAGGCGTTTCGCGAATTCCTGAAGCGCGAATACGGCACGCTCGACGCGCTCAACCATGCGTGGTGGACGGGATTCTGGTCCAAGACGTACACCGACTGGAGCCAACTGCACAGCCCGTCGCCCGTCGGCGAGCGCTATGTGCACGGCCTGACGCTGAGCTGGAAGCGCTTCGTCACCCACCAGACAGTCGACTTCATGCGCGCCGAGGTGGAACCGCTGCACCGCATCGCGCCGCACCTGCCGGTCACGACGAACCTGATGACGCTCTACGAGGGGCTCGATCCCTTCCGATTTGCCGAAGTGCTCGATTTCGCCAGCTTCGACAACTATCCCAACTGGGGCAGCGCGGACGACGAAGCCGAGGCGGCCTACGCCGCGCTCAACTTCGACATCGTCCGCAACGTCCTCAAGCGCCCGTTCGCGTTGATGGAGTCGACGCCCTCTCAGGTCAACTGGCAGGAGGTCTGCAAGCTGAAAAAGCCGGGCATGCACCTGCTCTCCAGCCTACACGCCGTCGCGCACGGCGCGGACACGGTGCAGTACTTCCAGTGGCGGCAGAGCCGCGGCGGATGGGAAAAATTCCACGGCGCAGTCGTCAGCCACGCCGGGCATGAGCACACGCGGACGTTCCGCGACGTCGCCGAGGTCGGCAGGGTGCTGCCCAGACTGACCGGCGTGCTCGGCGCCTCCACACCTGCGCGCGCAGCGCTGATCTTCGATTGGGACAACCGCTGGGCGCTCGGCGACAGTCAGGGGCCGCGGCGCGAAACGCACTATGAGGACACGGCGTTTGAGCACTATCGCGCGCTGAAGCGCTGCGGCGTGGACATCGACGTCATCGACGAGGGCGCCGACCTCTCCAGCTATGCGCTGGTCGCCGCCCCGATGCTGTACATGGTCAAGCCCGGCGTCGCCGAGAAGCTGGAATCGTTCGTCCAGAAGGGCGGCACGCTGGTCGCCACCTGCCGCACCGGCTGCGTCGACCGCGACGACCTCTGCTTCCTGGGCGGCTTCCCCGGCCCGCTGCGCCGGCTGCTGGGCGTCTGGATTGAGGAGACCGACGCGCTCTACGACGGCGAGACCAACGAGATCCGCATGGCGGACGGCCGCGCTTGCGCCTGTTCGACGCTGTGCGACCTGATCCACGCCGAAACTGCGCGCGTGCTGGGCGAATACGGCAGGGACTTCTATGCCGGCATGCCCGCCGTGACGGTCAACGACTTCGGCGCGGGCCATGCCTATTACATTGCCACCCGCCCCGGCGTGGAATTCCTCGCCGATTTCTATCGCAGCCGCCTCGCGGAGGCCGGCGTCGCGCCGCTGATCCGCGACCTGCCAGCCGGCGTTCAGGCCGCTTCGCGCGCGGGCGCGGATGGGCGGTATCTGTTTGTGATGAACTTCTCCGGCAAACCCGTACAGGTTCAGCTGCCCGAGGGCGTGAACCTGCTGACCGGCGCAGCGGCCGGCGGAACGGCGGAACTGGAGGTCAACGGCGCCGCCGTCGTCCAGATAAAAGAAGCCTGACCGCACGGCCTGCGACGGTCTCGGCGGGGATCGTCCCGGAGCCAAAGCGCCTGTTTTTCTACCGCCAATACCTCATGGCCGGGCGGCGGGGCGATCATTGTTTTATCAAACGGCACAGCGGGCGGCTGAACCGCGCCCGCCATCTGGAAGGAGCGTTACCTTATGCAGAAGATGATCCTTGGAAGAACCGGTCTGGAGATCTCCCGGACGGGCTTTGGCGCGCTGCCGATTCAGCGCGTCACGTTTGAAGAGGCCGCCGCGCTGCTCAACCGCGCGGTCGACGGCGGCATCTGCTACATCGATACCGCGCGCGCCTACACCGACAGCGAGGAGAAGATCGGCCGCGCGCTGTCCGGCCGCAGGAGCGAATTCTACATCGCCACCAAGACGCACGCCAAGACCGGCGCGAACCTGAACGCCGACCTCGAGACGAGCCTGAAGCTGCTCAATACGGACGTCATCGACGTCTACCAGTTCCACAATCCGCCGTTCGTGCCGGTGCCCGGCGGCGAGGACGGCCTCTACGACGCTGCGGTCAAGGCTCGGGAGGCCGGCAAGATCCGCTTCATCGGCATCACGCAGCACTCCATCGAGCGCGCCGAGCAGGCGGTCGAGTCCGGGCTGTACGACACGCTGCAATACCCGTTCAACCATCTGGCGACCGAGCGCGAGATCGCGCTGGTGCGCCGCTGCCGGGAAAAGAACGTCGGCTTCGTGGCGATGAAGGCGCTTTCGGGCGGGCTGGTGACCGACGCGCGGCTGCCGTTCGCGTTTCTTTCGCAGTTTGAAAACGCCGTGCCGATCTGGGGATTCCAGAAGATGGAGGAGCTCGAACAGCTGCTCGACCTCTCCGAACACCCGATTGGGCTGACGGACGAGATCCAGTCGCTGATCCAGAAGGACCGCTCGGAGCTGGTCGGCTCGTTCTGCCGCAGCTGCGGCTACTGCATGCCCTGCCCGGTCGGCATCCAGATCAACCAAGCCAACCGCATGAAGCAGCTGCTCGGCCGTGCGGTCTGGCAGAGCTACGTCACGCCCTACTGGCAAAAGGAGATGGAGCGCATCGAGGACTGCATCCACTGCGGGGCGTGCGCCAAGCGCTGTCCGTATGAACTCAAGCCCTACGAGACGCTGCCGGGTCAGCTGGCCTACTACCGCGAATTTGTCAAGACCCACGCGGCCAAAGCCTGATGCGCACCGAGGAGGACGCAATGCTGCAAACCCTGCTGAAACAATTTGAGAAGAGTCCCGTCATCCCCTCGGCGCACACGCCCGAAGCGGTTCGCCGCGCCGCGCAGACGCCGGCCGCGGCAATCTTCCTTCTGGGCGGCTCGATCCTGACGCTGCCGGAGATGATCCACATCGCCCACGACGCGGGTAAATGCGCGTTCGTGCACATCGATCTGGCCGAGGGGCTTGGGCGCGACGAAGTCGCCGTGCGCTGGTGCGTGGAGCAAAACAGCGCCGACGGCGTGATCTCCACGCGGCCGAGCCTGCTCAAGGCGGCCTCGGAGCTGGGCGCGATCACCATCCAGCGCCTGTTTCTGATGGACTCCGCGTCGTTTGAACACGGCAAGCGGATGCTGCGCAACACGCCGCCGGACATGGCCGAAGTGCTCCCCGGCATCGCGCCGAAGGCCATACGACAGCTCTGCGAAGCGCTGGACAAGCCGGTCATCGCCGGCGGGCTGGTGACCGAGCCGGGCGAGATCGCGCTGGCGCTTCAGGCTGGAGCGTCCGCCGTGTCCGCCGGCGACCAGCGGCTGTGGGAGCTGAAGCTCTGATCCGGCGCTCAACCGCGCAGGCTCTGGAGGGCGTTTGAAAGGGGAAAGACACAAGATCGAGCTTTTCCCTCGTCTCTGCAAAGGATTCGCGGGCCGAGCGGCGCCAAGCGTCCAACGAGCGGGAAAGGCGTCGAGATTGCATTCTCTGGAACTTTCAAACGCCCTCAGGCCCGACGGTGCGCTGTATTGCGCCGATTCCATGCAATCCGATGCACGCCGAACCGTCCCCACTCTGAATGCGCCCGGCTCTGCGCGACGCAATCCGCCGCGCGCGGCCCGCTTTTATAGCACCGCGGCTTGGCCGCACAAAGCGCCGCCCATCGGATGCGTCAATCGCACCCGCATTGTGCGGCGTTGCCGCTCACGCGCCGTCCGCGCACTTCATCCGGCCGATTCACCGCAGGAGGTGTCCCTTGTCCCGATACTATCCCCGCCCCGATTGTTCGCTGTCGCTCGCCCGCGGAAAGAAGCTCGCGACGACGGCGCTTTCCCTGACCGGCACGCCCGAATGGCTGCGCGGCCGGACGCTGCTGTTCGCCTCCGACTTCCACCTGCGCCCGCGGATGGATCCAAAGCCGATCGCATCCCAGATGGCCGCCTGCCGCGCGGACATGATCCTGCTGGGCGGCGACTACGCCGACCGGAAGGATCAGGCGCTTCGACTGTTCGACGCGCTCCGGCCGCTGCGCGCGCCTCTGGGCGTCTACGCCGTGGCCGGCAACAACGACGTCGAAGCGTTCGGCGATCTCAGCGCACTGCGCGCGGCGGTCGAGCGCTTTGGCGGCAGGCTGCTGGTGAACGAGGGCGTCTCGATCCCGCTGGACGGCGGAACGCTGCGCATCGCGGGCGTGGACGAGTACCGATACGGCGCGCCGTCGTTCGACGGGCTGTTTCCCGAGCCGGATGATTATCGGATTCTGCTGTCGCACTACCCCATCCTGCCGAAGGGCGAACCGCCCGACCTGATGCTCGCCGGGCACACGCACGGCGGACAGTTCAATTTCCTTGGGCTGACGCCCTTTGCAATCGGCTTCGAGCGGATCGGAAGCCAGCGCGGCCTCGCGCCGGCGATGGTCAGCGGCGCGCGCAGGTTTGGCCAGACGATGCTCGTGGTCAGCAAGGGCATCGGCGCCAGCCGCATCCCGCTGCGCATCGGCGTTCGCGCGGAAATCCACCGCCTGACATTTTGTTGATTTTTTTCTTGGAAAATGCCTGTCCGCCCATTGACAACGCTGCGGACATCGGATATAATAAAGACGTTCGAGAGAACGTAATATCCTGGGGTGTGCGTTAGCCGATGCTTTTACCCACAGATTCATAAAAGGATTCCGGGTCGATTCTGCGGATGTCAAGCCCCCGATCTCTGATCGCCAGGGGACGGCAGAAAGCAGGCGCAGGTCTCCGCCCTGCCTGAGCGGCGGGTGAAAAAGCAAAGGTGGACGGCACTCATGGGATACCTGTTCGGAGCTCTTCGGAGCTCCGTTTTTTTCAGCCGACTTTTGTTCAGATTCAATTCCCCACTCTCACAAAGGAGGCCAATCCCCATGCTGGAGCTTCGCGTGCTCTCCCCCATCACCAAAGTCTTCCCGCTCGACGCGCCCGAGCCCTGCGCGCCGCGCTTTACGGGTCTGCTCAATGAAATCGTTTCGTTCCAAATTGCCTATCGCCTGCCCGAAGGCACGCCGGCCCGGCCGCACCTTCGGCTGGAGATCGCTTCGCCGGTGCCTCTTCGCGCGCGCCGCGTAAAGTACATGCCGGTCCGGATGGCCGCGCTGCCCGACGCCGACGACAACTACTTAGCCGGCAAGAAGCCCGGCCTGTATCCCGACGCACTGATCGAAATCCCCGCGCACGGGCTGCGCGCGCTGCCGGGGCAGTGGCGCGCGATCTGGTTTGACTTCGCGCCGGAAGATCAGTTTGACGCCGGCGAATACGCCGCCCGCATCCGCCTGATCGACGAGGAGAGCGGCGCGCTGGCCGGCGAAGTCGAAGTCACGCTCGAATTGATCGGCGCAAAGCTGCCGAAGCAGACGCTGATCCACACCCGCTGGCTGCACACGGACGCCCTCGCCGACTACTACGGCATCGAGGTCTTTTCCGAGGAATACTGGAGCATTACGGAAAACTTCGTGCGCTGCGCGGTCGAGCACGGCATCAACGCCATCCTCATGCCCACGCACACGCCGCCGCTGGACACGCGCGTGGGCACCTACCGCACGACGGTGCAGCTGGTGGATGTATTCCGCGAGGCAAACGGCTACCGCTTTGGCTTCGGCCGGCTGCGCCGGTGGGTGGACATGTGCCGCCGCTGCGGCGTAGAGTACTACGAAATCGCCCACCTGTTCACGCAGTGGGGCGCGAAGTTCGCGCCGCAGATCGTCGCGCGAACTGAAAACGGCATGGAGCGCATCTTCGGCTGGCATACGCCCGCCTCGGGCGCGGAGTACGCCGCGTTTCTCGACGCTTACCTTCCGGCGCTGCTGGATGAGTTCGAGGCGCTCGGCATCGCCGACCGCACGATCTTCCACATCTCCGATGAGCCGGGCGCCGACGACCTGCCGAACTACCTCGCCGCAAAGGCGCTGGTGCAGAAGCATCTTCGCGGCCGTCCGATCATCGACGCGCTGAGCGATCCTGCGTTTTACGACAGCGGCGCGGTGGAGCATCCCGTGCCCGCCACGGATCACATCGAGCCGTTCCTCGAGCGCGGAATTCCCGACCTGTGGGGCTATTACTGCGTTGGACAGGGCGTGAACGTCTCGAACATATTCATCGCCATGCCCGGCGCGCGCACGCGCATCCTCGGCGCGCAGCTGTACAAGTTCGACCTGAAGGGATTCCTGCACTGGGCCTTTAACTTCTACTACGCCCAGTATTCGGACTATCCAATCAATCCGTGGCTCGACACGGACTGCGACGGCTTTGCGCCCGCGGGCGACGCCTTCCACGTCTACCCCGGATCGAACGGCCAGCCGGTCGCCTCGATGCGGCTGATGTACATCCAGGAAGCGCTTCAGGACCTTCGCGCGATGCAGCTGCTGGAATCGCTATCCGACCGCGACACGGTATTGAAGCTGATCGACGAGGGCGTCGAACCCATCCGCTTCGCGTCCTATCCGACGGACGACGGCTATGTGCTCGACCTGCGCGAAAGGATCAATCGCGAAATCGCAAAGAGACTGTAAGGCTCAAAAGAACACGCCCGCGCTTCGCAATGAGCGCGGGCGCCGTTTTTTCAAAGAAGCCCGCAGGGCGCAAACCGGGCACGCAGCGCGCAACGCTTCCCTTCCGGACAGCGCTCAGCGGAGTTTTCGATGCGCCTTCCGGTATTCGCCCGGCGTACAGCGCCAGTAGTTCAAAAATGCGCGGTTGAAATTCTGCGGCGCCAAATAGCCCAGCTCTGCTGCGATTTCCGACGTGCGCTTGCCGGCAAGCAGCATGGAGGCCGCCGCCTGCATCTTTACATCCACAATATACTGTGTAAATGTCTGTCCCGTCTCTTTTTTGAATAATTTACTGAAATACGAATAGCTGAGATTGAGCATATTGGCGACCAACGCCATGTTGATTTCGTCCGAGAGGTGTTGCTGAACATAGGTCTTTGCCCACGCCACGGGATCTGCACCGCCATCGATCTGTGTAACTGGCAGCGTAGCAGCGCCCAGGCGCTGTTCCTCGGCGCGGCCGACCGCCTTCTGAATCGTTTCACACATCTCGTCCCGGGCGACCGGCTTGAGCAAAAATCCAACAACGCCCAGCTGAATCGCCTGATGCGCGTAGGGAAACGTCGGGTACGCTGTAATGATAATGCTCAGAAGCTTGGGATGAATCTTCAGCATTTCCGAGATCAGCTCCAGGCCGTTCATGCCCGTCATCTGAATGTCGGTCAACAGGATATCGACGCTCTGCCATTTCGCATACTGCAGCGCCTCTTCGGCGGAATGAACCGCAGAAATCTCCATCTGATGGGAAAACGCAATGTCCTTGAGGCGGTTTTGAAGCCCCAGACACGCCATTTCGTCATCATCAACGATCAATAAGTGCAGCCGCACCCTCGTCACCCCCATTGGAACAGAGTCTGAGCTGTACGCACGTCCAGCCGTCCTTCGCGCTGATTGTAATTCCGGAGCCCTTTGCGTACAGCAAATCGATCCGCGCGGCGATGTTGGACAGGCCGACCCCGCGTCCGCTCTGGATCGTCCCATGACTGTCCAGCAGCTGCGGAATCAGCGACGGATCGATCGGCCTGCCGTCGTTTTCGATGGAAAAGCAGAGCGCGCCCCGTTCGCGCCATCCCCTCAGGCGAATTGTCAGCGGCCTCTGCGGGGTCATGCCATGCTGGATCGCATTTTCGCACAGCGGTTGGAACAGGAAGCGAATGATCCGCTCCTCGGCATCCATATCGCGCAGATCCTGTTCGAAGCGAATCGTGTTTCGCTTGCACATGTTCATCAGGCGGATGTAGTTTTCCGTGCTTTCAATTTCGTCGCGCAGGATGGAATAGGCATCGCTGTTCAGATTGTAGCGCAGCAGCTTACCGAGAAGCACGATGCCGTCCGAGAGCTTTTCCTGCTCGACGCCCGTTTCAATCGACATCTGAATCCAGTTCAGGGTGTTGAACAGAAAATGCGGATTCATCTGATATTGCAGCGCCAGCTGAAGGATGCGCCGCTTCGTGCGCTCGTAGGCGATCTTTTCATTGGCCTGCTCCTGAAGGCGGCCGAGAAGCGCATTGAACGATTCGACCAGCAGGCTGATCTCGTCGTTTCCCGGTTCGGGAAACGCAATGTCCGTCTGCCCGTCCTTCACCCGCTCGCCAATGACGACCGCTTCGTCGAGCCGCACCTGAATCGCCCTGAGATACCGGCGAACGACCCAGAGCAAAAACACGCTGCTCAGCAGCACGATCAAAAGCTGCGGCAGGCCGTTGAGCAATCCGCGGGACAAGATCGCGCCGTAATCCAGTTCCATGACGAGGTCGGCCCCAATGGACGCCATCGGGCAAACGAGCAGCAGCCTTTTTCCGAAGCGCTGAACCGGTGCGCCGGGTTTGTATTCCGGCAGGATGCCGTCGCTTGTCTGCAGGATGGTTTCGCCGTCCTGCACGACATACAGCGCCGCGTCCTCTTCGTTGACCAAAACCGCGGAAAATAGCTGCGACGCAGACAGGCCGCACTTGATCGCGCCGATGCGGCGGGGACCATCGTAGACGCCGCGGTAATAGCAGTACATCAGCCGGCGGTCCTCTTCCCAAATCACCGTATTCTCCGGGCGCAGCTGCGCCACGCCTACCCACTCCGATATCTCGCCAGATTGCTCGAAGCGCAGGAAATCCTCCGCATCTTCCAATCGCTCCATATGAAGCACAGACCAGAAGCTCTCCGGAACGTCCCCGCTCTCGGCAAACAGAATGATGCTGCCGTCCAATTCCTTCAGATAAGACTGTGCCAGCCCCAGCGTTTCGCGCACATCGTAGATCTGCGTGACGATGCGGTCGTAATCGCTCATGCCCGAATCGGAAAGAAGGCGCAGAATATCGCCGTCATAGGCGATGAGGTCCATCAGGTTCTCGACCAGAGACGCGTTGGTCAGCACGCTATCGCGCATTACGCGCAGCATCGCCTCGCCATCCTCGACCGTCTGCGCGTAATGATATTGCACCGTTGAGGTGCAAAGCCATACGGACAACATCGCAGAGGGAATGAGAATGGCAAACACGAACAGCTTCAGCGCGTTGCGCATCAAACCCGATCTTCGCTTCGCACGCAAGGCCGACCCTCCTATCAAGACGCGACAAGCGCACCGGGAAGGAAATCCTCCCCGATGCGCCAACGCAACGCTTTATTCTGCGAACGTATAATCGGTGCCGAAAATCGCATTGTACTCCGCGAGCTGAGACTGGCGAACCTCCTCGCCGCCCATGCTCAAGTACTCGGAGACATAAGTGTCCCAATCGGTTTCGATATCCTGCTCGCCCATGATGAACGCCAGCATGTTCGTGCTGAAGAACGTGGTCAGCTCGGAGTGGTAGGTGTTGTACTCGTCGGTGAGGATCAGGCAGAACAGATCCTCGCGCACGGGCTCTTCATAGCGCATATCCGACCCGGCGATCGTAATCGCCTTGCGGGGATCGCTGTCAGCAATCAGCTCATTTGCCTGCGCCTGCCAGTCCTCGTGGAAGAGCATCTTGTACACTTCCGTATCCGTGCTCTTGTACTTGCCGGACTTGGAATAGCCATCGTTCAGGTCGGGCGTCCAAGTAGTGGTGTTGGTCTCCGGATCCCACTCAAAGAACTCGCCCTCGATGCCATACATGCAGATGCGGAACCCGAGAGGACTCGCCTGGAAGTTGAGCAGTTTCACAGCTGCAGCAATTTCTTCTTCAGAAGAGAGATAGCTCACGCCGATGACCTGCGTAAACGGCGCGGAATAGAGGTTGCCGCTCAGACCATCTGGCCCCACCGGCGGCATCATCGCCGCAACCTCGGCGTCGGGCTGAAGATTCTCAAAATCAAACCGCAGGTACGCGTTGCTCGCATGGCTCCACCACGCCGGCCATACGCCCATTTCGCCGCGGCCCCACTTGCCCTGCGCCTGCTCGTAGGTGCAGGTGAACATCTCGGGATCGATCAAACCCTCGGCGTAGATGTCGCGCAGATAGCGCAGCGCCTCGCGATAGCCCTCGCTGATGGCGTTGGTCGTAATGGTGCCATCGTCGTTGAGGAAATAATCCTCCTCCGTCGAAGCGCCGAACGCACCCATGATGAAGGACAGGTAGGAGTATCCCGCGCCGCTCATGCCATAGGTGTCGTCCTCGCCGTTGCCGTCCGGATCCTGCGTGGTAAACGCGCGGAGCACCTCCGTGAGTTCATCGAGGGTGGTGGGCATTTCGAGGCCGAGGTTGTCCAGCCAGTCCTGGCGGACAAAGGTCACATGGCTGCTGGGGACATCGAGCATGGACGGTACGCCGAGCACCTCGCCGTCCATGGTCATGTAACTCCAGTTGTCGCCGACGTAGGTCATCAGTTCGGGGCAGTTCTCCTCGCTGAGGTAGGAAGACAGGTCCGCCCACGCGCCGTCAAGCGCATAGTCGCGCCAGACGCTGTAATCACACATCACGACATCGGGCATGTCGCCGCTGGACACGTACAGCGCCAGCTGCTGGGTAAAGTTGCCGCCATCGCCTTGAATCAGATTGAAATCGACGCCAATGTTGTCGATCATGTACTGTCGGGTCAGTTCGGTCGCTTCGTTCATCGGGCGGGACGACGCGTAGAACACGTCCAGCGTCACCACGTCGCCGCCTTCTTCCGCCAGCGCCGAAGCCATCGGCACGAGCATGAAGATCATCAGCAGCAGGGAAAGCATCTTCTTCATTGAGAATGACCTCCTTTTTTATTTTTACACGGCAAGCCGCGTAAAATTCGCATCGTCAGCCCTTCAGCGAACCAACCATGACGCCCTTGACAAAATAGCGCTGCACGAACGGATACACGCACAGAATCGGCAGCACCGAGATGACAATCATGGCGTCCTTCAGCGTTTCGGCCGCAAGAGTCTGCGCCGCATCGTCGTACATCATGGTGTTGAACTGCGATGTCTGCAGCACCTGCCGCAGCACGGTCTGCATGGGCCAGAGCTGGTTGTCCCGGATGTAGATCAGGCTCTTGAAGTAGTCGTTCCAGTATCCCACGGCATAGAACAGCGTCACCGTCGCGATCGCCGCGCCGGACAGCGGCAGAAGGATCTTGACCATATAGCCCAGCATCGTCTCGCCATCGATGGACGCCGCCTCATACAGATCCTCGGGAATGCTCTGGAAAAAGTTCCTGAGCAGCACCATGTTGTAGGTACTGACGCAGCCCGGCAGGATCAAGGCCCAAAGGCTGTCGATCAGGCCCAACTCGCTCACCACCAGATAGGTCGGCACCAGGCCGCCGCTGAACAGCATCGTGAATACGAAGAACATCGTAATGCCCTTTCGTCCCGGCAGTTTCTTCAGCGACAGCGCATACGCGCCCATGATCGACAGCACCATGCTCAGCGCTGTGCCGCCAAGGGTCACAATGATCGTATTGCGGTAAGCTGTGGGAATCAGATTGTTGCGGAATACCTGCTCGTAGGCGTCCCAGTGCAGGCCGTCCGGCCAGAGGACAAAGCCGTTCTTGACCAGATGCCCAATCGACGATACGGAACCCACGAGCACATACCAGAAGGGATACAGCGTCACCACCAGCACGAGCACCATAATCAGCGCGTTCACCGCATTAAACGCGCGATCCCAGCCCGACTTGCGCATCTTCTGCATTACCAGATTCCCTCCCCATCCGTCAGCATCCGGCAAACCTTGTTCGTTCCGACAACCAGCACCAGCCCGATGACCGACTTCAGCATTCCGGACGCCGTGGCAAGGCTGAAATTGTTGGAAGAACCGAGGCCCACGCGATAGATGTAGTAGTCGATGGTCTCGCCGACGTCGAGCGTCAGGTCGGTAATCAGCACGAAGATCTGATCAAAGCTGACGTTCAGGATGTTTCCAACCGTCAGAATCAGCTGTACGGCAATGATTGCGCGAATGCCCGGAAGCGTAACGTGCCAAATGCGCGCAAACCGCCCCGCGCCGTCGATGCGCGCCGCCTCATAGAGCTGCTCATCGACCGACGAAATCGCCGCCATGTAGATGATCGCCGACCAGCCCATGCTCTTCCAAATCCCGGAACCGACGACGATCGGCCGGAAATAGCTGCTGATGCCGATGTAGTTCTGCGGCGTGCCGCCGAGCGCCTCGACAATCGCGGAGATCGCGCCCGTACTGGGCGACAGCAGCATGTAGACCATGCCGCCCGCCACCGACCACGAGATGAAGTGCGGCAGATAGCTCACCGTCTGAACGAGCTTCTTAAACGGCGCGCAGGTGATCTCATTGAGCAGCACCGCGAAGATGATCGGCAGCGGAAACCCGATCAGCAGGTTCAGCGCACTGATGATGATCGTATTTTTGACCGACTGAAGAAACGCAGCGGATGCAAACAGGCGCTCAAAGTTCTCCCAGCCGACCCACGGACTCGCGCCAATGCCGCGGATGGCGCTGAAGCGCTTAAATGCAATCACCAGTCCGCCCATCGGCAGATAGCAGAACACAAGATACCAAGCCACAACGGGAATCAGCAGCAAGTACGCCGGCCAGTACCGCATGAGCCGCTGCCGAAGCGATGCACTAGATTTCAACTGTAAGCCCGTCATAGGCCAAATTCACTCCCTCCGCCTGCGCGATCGCCTCATACCAGTCGTGCGGCGGGCACCAGTGAGGCGACATGTGGGTCAGATACATTCCGGCGCCCTCCGCCAGACAGCCGTTTTCCCGGAAAAATGCGAGCATCTTTTTGTTGCTCTCCAGGCACATGTGCCCGCCGTACTGCTCGTTCAGTCCCGTCGTGCCCTCCATGACGATCAGATTGTATCGAAATGACCGGAGCAGTTCGAGCATGTCGTCGTCGTACAGGCCGGTATCCAGCGCGTACAACAGCGTCCGCCCATCCTTTTCGATGATATAGCCGTGCGCAAAGCCCCTCTGCCCGCCGTGGTTTCCACGCACCGGCGTCACGCGATAGCCACCGTCGGCCTCGATTGCCTCTCCCTCCCGGATTTCCCTCCGGCAGATCTGCAGGTCTGCAAGATCTTCGCCCCATGCATCCAGCGCCTTCATCACAAAGGCATTTCCGTAAAGCGTCAGCGTCGGAAGCTCCGTAAACCTCGGACCGCCGTGCGAGAGCTTGTCCCGGTAGGGAAGATCCATAGCTCCCTCGCCGCCCTGCCGCCAGCGCAGATGCTGCGGATAGAAGTGGTCCTCATGCGGATGCGTAATCAGCAGAGACGTAATGCCCGTCAAATCCACGCCATACCGCGCCGCATTATCAAAACAGGCTGGCCCGATGTCCAACAGCAATCGTTCATCGACGACCGCGCAGCTGTTTGCCCTCAGGTTTTTTCCGCCGTGCCGGCGCGCATAGGTGCAGTGCGGGCAGCGGCACCACAGCCCGGGATACCCCTCGCCCGCGCCCGTTCCAAGAAAAGTAAGTTTCATCTGATCGCCTCCTAAAAATCATTATAACAGCCCTCCGCACAAATTGCAGTGTTGCAATTTGCAATTTTGTATCAAAGTTTGTCCAAACAATGCGGCCGTTTGCGGCGCAAATTCCGGCGGAAATCCGCCCATGCCCACAAAACCCAACGCGCTGAGAAAAGACGGCCTTCCCGTTCGGCAGAGCAATTTCTGCCGAGCACAGCAACGCCTCGCCCGCATTGAGGACGCCGCGCGACGCAGGCAACGCTGAAAATGGGGCCGCCCGCTCGCGCGAACGCCCCCGAAGGTTTTTTATGGTTGTGGCGCTCATGCACCATTCAAACGAACCGGGCGATCTCATTCGCCCAGCACCGCCCGATCGTATCCGCCCGCCAGCCAGCCGACCAGCGCGTCGTAGCTGCCAATCGCGCCGCCGATGCCGAGCATCGCCGCCACGGCGCCGTCTCCGCTTTCCGCAAACCCCGAAAAGCCGTTCATCTGCGCAAAGACTTCGACCAGATGTGCATCCATTCGGCCGGCGCAGGCGCGCCACGCGGCCGGATCGACCTTTCGCAGCGCCGACATCGCGTACCGCAGCGCCCAGAGGTTTGCCGAATCCGCCGCGGCGCCGCCCGCCCGGCTGCAGGCCGTCCACGCTGCGATGTTCGCACGTCCCTCGTCGGCGATCCCCTTGAGATGCATCAGTTCATGGCAGCCCGTGAACACGAGCGCCGCCGGCGATGCGCTCCCATCGACGATCGCCTCTGCGGTCCACGGCGAATACAGCCCCGCCACGCCGAGCGCATCCATCCATTCCGGAAAGCGCGCCGCCTTGACCGCGCCCTCCGGGACGGCCGTCCCATCGAGACAGGACGCCGCGCGCTCGGCCTCGCGCAGCGCGCCTTCGACATCTGGAAAGGCGAGCGCGGACGCGTTCAGCCGGTCGATCAGCGCTTCGCACAGCGCCGCCACCTGCTCCGCCGTCGCGGCATGCGCATGGGGTCCGACGGCGAAATACGCCGGATACCACAGCAGGGCATACGCCA
>DVJL01000134.1 GCA_018716805.1 Candidatus Faecivicinus avistercoris
CGGACCCTCTGATTAAAAGTCAGATGCTCTACCGACTGAGCTAATGGATCAGATGGCTGGGGCGGCAGGGGTCGAACCTGCGAGTGCGGGAGTCAAAGTCCCGTGCCTTACCGCTTGGCTACGCCCCAACGCGAGAGGATTCCCGACGACCGATGCAGATGTGGGGTGGGTGAAGGGGCTCGAACCCTCGACCTCCAGGGCCACAACCTGGCACTCTAACCAACTGAGCTACACCCACCACATGGCGCGCCAGAAGGGACTCGAACCCCTGACCCACGGCTTAGAAGGCCGTTGCTCTATCCGGCTGAGCTACTGGCGCAACTTCCAACGCAAGCAAGGGAATCATTTCCCGCCGACGATTATAAATTATACCACCGCGCGCGCGAATTGTCCATACTTTTTCGGCGGATATTCAATATTTTACGCAAGCGTCCTTCCGAATCCGTCGTTCGGAAGGACGCAAATCCAGCACGGAATTCTATTTTGACGTCCTCGCTCATTCGGCGGACATTTCGATGGCCTGCGCGCCTCTCAGCAGATCGAGGATCGCCCGAAGGCTCTCGTTGTTCTGCAGGCCGGCGAGCGCGGACGCCGCGGCGTCGAGGATGTCCGTGCCCTCGCCGGGGTACATCTCGCGGTAGGTGTAGGTGCAGGCGTTCTTCTGCGACAGATCGAACGGAATGCCGTCCGCATAGTCCGTGCAGCTGACCGTCGCGCCCATCGAGAGGCCAACAGAGGTCGTCTCCTCAATGCGGTAACGCCCATCGCCCAGTGCCTCGACGGAGACGCTCGCATCGAAGGAATCCTGAATGAACTCGCTCTCCAGATAGGCGGAAGGATCGGACTGAAGCGCCGTGAAGATCCGGTCAAGCATCTGCTCGACGATTTCCGCGCTCAGCCCGTACTGCTCGAAGAACACGCCGGCTTCGTTGATGACCAGGCAGTCTTCCGCCCCGTCGACGGTCGCGGCGAGGGTGTTGTTTACATATTGCGCCTGCGCCGCCAGCATGCTTTCGCCGCTCTGCAGAACGCTCACCTGAAGCCAGTAGCCGCCGTTTTCACGGCCGATCAGCGCCTCCAGCGAGAGGTCGAGGTCGACCGTCTCGCCGCCGCGGCTCACCTGAACGTCCTCGACTGCCAGCCGCCATGCCGCATCCGCCTCCTCAGCCGCCGCGCAGCTGGCGATCATCAGCGCGCACAAAAGTGCCGAGAGCCATTTTTTCCACATATTCAAACGCTCCTTTCGTATTTCGGAAGCCGGCGCGCAAAACGCCCGCCGCAGCTCCATCATTATAGACGCAGGCGGCGGGCAAATCGTTCCCGAAACGGCGCGAAAAATGCGGAATTTTCAGACTTCCGCCCGGTCAGCAGCCGAGCTCCATCCTCAGCCACTCGCAGCACATCTCTACCCAGTGGGCGGCGTGCGGGTCATTGGCCTTTTCGTCGGGGTGCATTTCGTTGGAGAGCGCGGTGCCGTGCTTGCCATAGGGGAAGATGTGCAGTTCAAACGGCACGCCGCAGGTGGCGAGCACGTCGGCGAGCTGGGTGGCGTTGCGGGGGTCGTCCTGTCCCGCGCACTGCCAGATGAAGAACGGCGGGCACTCGAGGCGCACCCGGCGCTCGATGGCGTCCTTCGCCGCCTCGGCCTGGGCCTCGCGGTCGTAGTGCAGCAAACCCTGCGACGTCGTCACGCCGCTGCCCGCGCCGTAGCAGAGCACGGCGGCGTCCGGGCGGCTGGAACAGCGTTCCACCGGATCGGCGGCGTCGGGATCGCCCGCGTCGAACATCGTCGCGCAGTAGCCGGTCAGCATCGAGCCGGCCGAGAAGCCCATCATCGCGATTTTGTCCGCCGGCGTGTTCAGCCGCGCGGCGTTGGCGCGCAGGTAGCGCACGGCGCGGATGGCGTCGGCCGTGGAGTCCGCGTGTGCGTAGGGGCAGACGCGATAGTCGAGCACGGCGACGTTGAAGCCCTCGTCGTAGAACCGCTCGGCTACGATCGTGCCCTCGTAGCACGCCTTCCACATGAAGCCGCCGCCCGGGCAGACGAGCACCATCGGCCGCGGCGCGCCCTCGTGAATGCGCAGGCCAACCGCCGGCTGGGGCTGGTTGAAGTCCGCGCGGAAGTTCGGCGCACTCTTTTCGCCCCAGATCGGCTCTGCCTTGGGGTCGAAGGCGCGGAACTCCTTCTGCCAGAAGTCCCACATGGGTTTGTACTCCTGCATGAATTCCTGCCAGTATTCCTCGGGCAGGTCCCAGCCCTTTCGGATGCCGAACCATTTGAAGTCGTTCGTCTCGGGCCAGCCGGCAAATCTCGGGTTCATCGATCATTCCTCCTGTTCAATGGTGCGAAAGCCCCGGCTGAGCGGGGCTTTTGCAGTGGGTTCAAGGGGTTATTCCGCGGTGGCTTCCGCCGACACGCCCTGCGCGGCGAGGTAATCGGCGGCCTGCTGCAGGTAGGCGTCCATGACCGTGGTCAGACCGGCGGCCTCCATCATGGCGATGTATTCGTCCAATCCGGTCGCCGGATCGACGAAGCCCAGGTTCAGCGGCTTGCCGTACTCGTCGTACACGCTCTGAATGGCGGCGAGCTCGTTTTGGTAATTCGTGCTGTCGAACGTGAACGCCTGCATGATATGATCCATGCTGCGGCTATCCATGTCGAAGAACGCTTCACGATAGCCCGGAATGCTGCTGGCTTCAGATTCCATAACCTGGTAGTCCCAGTTGCGGAATGCGCTCCAGCAAATCCAGTTGCCGCCGTACATCGAACTTCTGGCGCCGTAGGAGATGACGTTTTCATTCAGCGTGCCATCTTCATTAAGCTCGCCCGCGAAGACCCACTGAGCGTCCTCGCCCTCGATGCCGCGCTCGACCAGATAGTTCATTTCCTTGTCGTTGCGCAGGTAATCGACCACCTGAAGGACGAGTTCCGGATGCTGGCTCTGCGAGGGAATGGAGAGCATTCCCGAGGTGGCGGCATAACGCAGCAACTGCGCATCGCCGGAAATGTCAATCAGCTCCAGATATGCGCCGGAACCGCCGCTAAGCAGATCCTGTCCTGCGCTGTTGATTGTACCGGCATTGTCCAGCATGACGGCAATTCTTCCGTTCGCCATGTTCTCGCGGTTGGTGTGCGTGTTCGACAGGCTGTCGCGGGAAATCCAGCCGTTCTGGTTCCAGCGGTAGACGGTGTCGAGCGCCTGGCGGTATTCGTCGGTGTAGAGGTAGCAGAACGGGGTGGGGGCAGGGTCGGTAATGTCATATGCCATGCACAGCTGAGAGAAATTGGCGTCGCTCTGCCACTCATTCGGAGTGAACATGAGCAGATCGTACAGATAAGTCCACATACTACCGAACAACAGCGGGACAACGGAATCCTCGTTTTCGCTGATTACGCTCATGTAGTTTTCCAAGGATTCAATATCCGTAATTTCCGGCAAATCATACTTTTCCCGGAGATCGCCACGGATTCCAATGGTCGCCTGAATATTCTGAATCATAAGCTGAGGAATGGCGTAGATTTTTCCATCGACTCGCGCCTGATTCCAAACGGAGTCCGGCGTATCTTCCCACGTCAGGGGCGCATACGTCTGGAGCATCTCGTCAGTCAACTCCATATAAGCATCCCTGCGCGCGAGGGAAGCATAGCCCGTAAACGAGGCCGAGAACACCGCGTCCATGCGGGTCTGCGAGGCGAACAGCAGCGGATAGGTGGTGTTGACCTCGCCGAAGGGGATGTACTCGACCGTCATGTAGCAGTTGAGCTTCTCGATCAGCTTTTCATTGATCGCTTCAATGACGACTTTGTCATCCTCAAGCTCTTCACCTAGGAAATAGAAGATCAATTCCGTCGGTTCCGCGGTCTCCGCGAGCGCGACCAACGCGGTCGGGACGAGCAGCAGTGCGATGAGCAGTGCGCTCAGAAAACGGGTGAATGTCTTCATGGGTTTCCCTCCTGTTCTATTATCGTTTGCGCTTCTCGCGCAAAGGACTCCATGGTCAGATCAGCCCTTGACCGCGCCGATGGTGATGCCCTTGACGAAGTACTTCTGCAAAAACGGATACAGCAGGATGATCGGGCCGGTGGCGATGACCGTCATGGCCAGTTTCAGGCTCTCGCTCGGGAAGTCGATCGACGTAAGCGCCGCGCCCATTTCCGCGGTCGCGTTCTTCAGGAATTCCACGCTGTTGAGCAGGCGGTAGAGGTAGTATTGCAGCGGGAACAGCGTGTCGTCCTGCAAAAACAGCATGCCGGTGCGCCATTCGTTCCAGTAGTTGAGCGCCACGAACATTCCGATGCTCGCCAGCGCCGGCTTGACCAGCGGCAGCACGATGCGGAAGAAGGTGTAGAACTCGCCCGCGCCGTCGATCTTTGCCGCCTCGATCAGCGCCTTGGGCACGGTCTTCATGAAGTTCTTCATCAGGATGACGAAGTAGACGTTGCACAGCTGCGTCAGGATCATCACCCAGTAGGTGTCCTTCAGGTGCAGGTAGTTGGTGATCAGCAGGTACCACGGCACGAGGCCGCCGCTGAACAGCATCGTGAAGAACACGAACATCGTGAAGAACCCGCGGCTCTTGAAGTCCTCGCGCTGCAGCGCGTAGCCGCACAGCGACGTGATCAGCAGCGACAGGAACGTGCCCAGCGCGGTGATCGACACCGTGATGCCGTAGGCGCGGAACACGCGGTCGGGGTATTTGAAGGCCAGCTCGTAGGCCTCCAGGGAGAACTCGTGCGGCCAGAGCGAATAGCCGCGCGAGAAGATCTCGCTCTCCGCCGTGAACGAGCCGATCACGACCAGCCAGAACGGCAGCAGGCAGAGGATGGTCACGAAGATGATGAAGAAGTAGGCCAGGAAGTTAAACGCCTTCCGGTCGGCGGAAACCGCCACGCCGTTTTGATTCCTTTTCATTCTCATTTGCGCACCTGCTTTCGTCGGATCAGTACAGCGCGTTTTCGGGGTTGATGCGGCGGATGACCGCGTTGGTGACCAGCAGCGTGACGCAGCAGAGCACCGACTGATACAGGCCGATCGCCGTGGACATGCCGAATTCATAGGTGGTCAGCAGCGAGCGGAAGACGTAGGTGTCGATGACGTCCGTAGCGTTGTACAGCAGGCCGTTCGTGCCCACCAGCTGGTAGAACATGTCGAAATTGCCGCGGAAGATGTTGCCGATGGCGAGGATCAGCAGCACGACGAACGTCGGCTTGATGCCCGGCAGCGTGATGTAGCGGATCTTCTGCCATTCGTTCGCGCCGTCGAGCGAGGCGCTCTCGTAGATCTCGGAGCTGATGCCCATGATCGCCGCCAGATAGACGATGGATCCGTAGCCGATGTGCTTCCACGCGCTCAGGAAGATGAAGATGCCGGGCCAGTAGCTCGCGTCGGTGTAGACGTCCCAGCGCTCCATGCCCATCGAGGTCAGCACATTGTTGATGAAGCCGAAATCGTAGCTGAGCAGGTTGTACGCGATGGCGCCGACCACGACCCACGAGATGAAGTTCGGCAGAAACATCGCGCCCTGCGTGATCTTCTTGAACCGCGGCTTGGCGATTTCGGAGAGGAAGATCGCCGCGGCGATTTCCAGAATGTTCTGGGTGACGATGAACGCCGCGTTGTACAGCACCGTGTTCTTCGTCACCTGCCACGCCTTGCCGGACATGAAGAAGAAGCGGAAGTTGTTCAGGCCGCACCACGGGCTTCCGAAGATGCCGTCGTTGAAGTTGTACGACTTGAACGCGATGACCGCGCCGGCCATGGGCACGTAGCTGAAGATGATCAGATAGACGACGACGGGCAGGATCATCACCAGCAGCGCCCGGTTGCGCTTGAAGTCGTAGGACAGGTTTCGGAAGAATTTCGCCACGCCCATTTCTCTATCACCGCCTGAGTTGTTTTGCAATCCCATTGTAGCATTCACATCCCCAAATGAACACCCAACAAAATCTAGAAAATCCGCACGATTTCTCTGAATTCCCCAAAAACTGATTAGTTGCCTGAATTTTCGCGCCGAATCATGGGAAAAGATGCAGTTTTTTTGTCTTGAAAAGTTATCGGCGATGTGCTATCCTAAAAGATGTCGAGAAAAATGCAGCTTCTCCTGCCGGCCCGGCCGGCGCGGGGAAGGGCTTTCCGGAGAGGAGCGGGCGCGATGCTGAAGCTGCTGATCGTAGACGACGAAGCCCTTGTGCGCGACGGCATTGCGCTGGCGCTGAAGCGGGAATGCCCCGGCGAGCTCGCCATTCTGAAGGCGGCGTCCGGCCGCGAAGGGCTGGCCATCTGCGAAAGGGAACAGCCGGAGATCATCATCAGCGACGTCCGGATGCCGCAGATGAACGGCCTGGACATGGCCCGCGCGCTGGTGGAGCGCCAGCCCGGGGCGAAGCTGATCTTCATCAGCGCGTATTCGGAAATCGCCTATTACCGCGCCGCGATGAAGCTGCACGCGGTCAGCTTTGTCGAAAAGCCGATCGTGCTGGAGGAGCTGCTCGCGGAGGTGCGGCGCGCCATCGAGCTGATCGTCGCGGAGCGCCGCATGTCGGAGGCGCCGCTGTCCGATGCGGAGCGGGAGGAGATCGCGTTTCTGAGCCTGTTGCACAACAACCCCGAGCGCATCCCCGCCAGCGTCCGCGACCGGCTGGCGCCGGATTGCCCGATTCAGGTGTTCGTCGCAGGCCGCCTGCGGGAAACCCCGGCGGCGCCGCGGCTTTTGGCCGTCCGCGAGGCGGCGCTGCGCGCGCTGGAGCCGGATTGCTCTGTGGCGCTGTGCGGCATGGACGGGCGGAACTGCGTGCTGCTGCTCGCCTGTGCGGCGCCGTCGGGGCGGCGGCTTCAGGCGCTCTCCCGGGCGCTGCTGGCCTGCTTCCCCGGCGAGCGCGCCTTTCTCACCCGCGCGGAGGCCCGGGGGATTCCGGGCATTCCGCGGGCGCTCGAGGCGGCCGGCGCGCGGCAGGTCTACCGCTTTTTCTATCCGCAGGCGCACTTCTACGCGGCCGGGGATGGCGGCGTGATCCGCTCGCAGCCCAACGTCTGCACGCCGGAGTTCGTCGCGGAGCTGACCGGGGCCATTGAACAGCGGCAGGTCCGCAGGGCGGCGCGGCTGATGGAGGACGGCCTGCGCCGCCTCTGCGCGCCGCCGGAATGTCCCCCGGAACACGTGCGGCTGACCGCGCTGCACATGCTCGAGGCCGCGGCCGGCGCGTTTTCGCGCCTCGGGCTGGAGCTGGAGGGCGTCCGGCCGGCCGACTGGCAGGCGCTTTCCGCGCCCGAGACGTTCGACGCTCTGTTGCAGGTCGTCCGCAGCGCGCTCGAAAAGTGGGCCTCCGCCGCGGATTCGATGGACGAGAGCGGCCGGAGCATCTACCAGATCAAGCGCGAAATCGAAAAGAACTACGCCGATCCGGGCTTTTCCATCGCCCAGCTCGCCAGCCGCATCCACCTGTCGGAGAGCTACGCGGGCAACCTGTTCAAGCGAAAGACGGGCATGACCATCGGCGGCTATCTGAACGCCGTGCGCATGGAGCGCGCCAAACAGCTGCTCAGCGATCCGTCCAACAAGGTCGCCGAGGTCGGCCAGAAGGTGGGCATCGAAAACACCGACTATTTCGCCCGGCGGTTCAAGCAATACACGGGGATGACCCCGTCGGAATACAGAAGGTGAGTCCATGCGCTTGCTGAAATCGATCGGGCGGGCGCTGCGCTTCCCACGGGGGCACCGCGGCCGCTTTTTCGGCTATCTGGCGCTGGGAATGGCGCCCCTGCTCGCCGTCGCGCTGGCGATGAACGTCCATTTTCTCGAATCGCGCCTGCGCGACAGCGCGGAGATCTTCCACAGCGTCTCCACGCAGGCGAGCAGCCAGATCGGCTCGCTGTACGACATGGCGAGCGTCGTGGCCACGAACGCGCGCGTGCACACCAATTTGCAGAACGAGGTGCTTCCCACCTATGGCGGGGAAAACGATTATCCGGTGCTCAACCGCAATTTTCTGAAGATTCAGGAGCTGATCAACGCCTACACGCTCTTCGGCGACTTCATGGAGATCCGCTTTTACCTGCCGTCGAGCCTCGTGGTCTCCAACGGCGCGTCGCTGTTGGACATGGACGCGCTCGAGTCCGAGCCGTGGTACGCCGAATATTCGCAGCTGCGGGACATCCGCCGCTGGTACCTCGCCGACCGCGTGCAGGGTTCGGGCGCGGAGGACGTGCTCTGCGCCGTCCGGCCGGTGCAGGATCCGATGAACTATTCCAGCGTGATCGGCTACCTGCGCGTGGACGTCGCGATCGAGCGGATCGAGGAGATCGTCCGCCTCAGCAGCGTGCTCGACGACACCAGCTGCTTCCTGATCGACCGGGATCAGGGCGTCATCTGGCACACGGGCTCCGTGGAGGCGGCGGCGTTCCAGCAGGCGCCGTGCGTTCAGGAGGCGCGCGCCGCCGCTTACCACGAATACGAGCGGATCGGCGGGCGGGACTACCTCGTGTCGGTGCATCCGCTGTCGTCGTCGAACATGTCCCTGGTCTATCTCGTTCCCAAGATGAGCCTTGCGCAGGACGCGCTGATGAACGGCACGCTGCAATTCGTGCTGCTGCTGTTGGAGATTGTGCTGTTTGCGGCCATCGCGGCGCTCTTTTCCAGCTCCCTGCTCAGCAGCCGGAACAGCCAGCTTCGGCTGCTCAACGCCCAGATCAACCCGCACTTTCTGTACAACACGCTGGACGTCATCAACTGGCAGGCCATCAACCAGAACCTGCCGGACATCTACCGCCCGATCCAGGCGCTTTCGCGCTTTTACAAGATCACGCTCAACCACGGCGAGGAGTTCATCCGCGTGGCGGACGAGGTCGAGCAGGTGCGGCTCTATCTGGAATTGCAGAACCTCCGCTTCAAGAACAGCGTTGCCTATCAGATCGAGGTCGAGCCGGACATTCGCGATTGCTACATCCTGCACATGGTGCTGCAGCCCATCGTGGAAAACGCGCTGGTCCACGGCATCCGCGAGAAGGACTCGCAGACCGGCCGCATCGACATCTCGATTCGGGAGGCGCACGGCCAGCTGCTGTTCACCATTCGCGACGACGGCGTCGGCATGGACGAGGCCGCCGTGGCGCAGTTGCTGCGCGGAAGCTCCAGCATGGGCTACGGCCTGAGCAACATCCAGCAGCGCATCCGCCTGTACTACGGCCGGCGCTTCGGCATGACCGTCGCCAGCCGGCCCGGCGAAGGCACGGCCGTGTGCGTTCGGATGCCGTGCGTCCGCGGGGAACCGGAGCGCCGCGAGCTGTAATGAGCGCTTGAAGTTTGCAAAAATCGGGCTTGACAACGAGGCGGATGCGTGGTAAAGTATAGGCAACCCAAGACAGACAGGCTTTGACGGAAGAGAGTACCCGCAGCGGACCGGCGAAGAGAGAGGGCGGTTGGTGCAAGCCCCCGCGATTGCTGCGGCGAAGCGGTTCCCGAGCTTTGAACCGAAAGGCATGCCCGTAGGCTTCAACGGCGTTCCCCCGTTATCGGGAAGCGGTATGAACGTACCGGCAGAGTGCAGACCCGGTCTGAATTTAGGTGGTAACACGGATGAAATCATTCGCCCTAAGCGCAACGCAGCGCTTGGGGCGTTTTTCATTCCCCGCACGAAAAAGGAGGCGTTCCTCATGAGAAATTTTGAAAAATCGACCAAGCTCAACGACGTATGCTACGACATCCGCGGCCCGGTCATGGACGAGGCCAACCGGATGCAGGCAAACGGCATCCAGGTGCTGAAGCTGAACATCGGCAATCCCGCACCGTTCCATCTCTACGCGCCGGACGAGATCCTCGTGGACATGATCTACAATCTGCGCGATTCGCAGGGCTACTCGGAGTCCAAGGGACTGTTTTCCGCGCGCAAGGCGATCATGCAGTACTGCCAGCTGAAGAAGATCCCGAACGTCGGCATCGACGACATCTACACCGGCAACGGCGCCAGCGAGATGATCACCATGGCGCTTCAGGGCCTGCTCAACAACGGCGACGAGGTGCTCGTGCCCGCGCCGGACTATCCGCTGTGGACGGCGTCGGTGACGCTCGCCGGAGGCAAGGCCGTGCACTACATCTGCGACGAGCAGTCGGAATGGTATCCCGACATCGACGACATGCGCAGCAAGGTCACCGACCGCACGAAGGCCATCGTCGTCATCAACCCGAACAATCCCACCGGCGCGCTGTATCCGCGCGAGGTGCTGGAGCAGATCGTCCAGATCGCGCGCGAGCACGACCTGATCCTGATGGCGGACGAGATCTACGACCGGCTGGTGATGGACGGCGCGGAGCACGTGGCGCTCGGCTCGCTGGCGCCGGATCTGCTGGTCGTGAATATCAACGGCCTGTCGAAGTCGCACCGCGTGACGGGCTTCCGCTGCGGCTGGATGTGCTTAAGCGGCGACAAGTCCCACGCGAAGGGCTACATCGAGGGCCTGAACCTGCTGGCGTCGATGCGGCTGTGCTCCAACGTGCCGGGCCAGAGCATCATCCAGACGGCGCTGGGCGGCTTCCAGAGCGCGGACGAACTGCTCGTCCCCGGCGGGCGCATCTACGAGCAGCGGGAGTACATCTGGCGCGCGCTCAACGACATCCCGGGGCTGTCGGCGGTCAAGCCGAAGGCCGCGCTCTACATCTTCCCGAAGATCGACGTCGAGCGGTTCGGCATCGTCGACGACGAGCGCTTTGCCCTCGACCTGCTGCGGGAGAAGAAGCTGCTGATCACCCACGGCCGCGGCTTCCACTGGAACGCGCCCGACCACTTCCGGGTCGTGTTCCTGCCCGAGGTCGAGGTGCTCAAGGACGCTGCGCAGCGCATCCGCAGTTTCCTCGAGACCTACCGCCAGGTGGTCTGAAGGGGAAAGGGATTTCTGCCGGCAGGGCGGCGCGTGAAACCAATCCGGGCGGGGCGGCTCGCGGGCATGGCGGGATCCACCCCGCCCGCGCATGACGCTGGACGGCGTTTGCAAATTTCCGAAATACCGGCTTGGCGCCGTTTCGCCATCCTGCGAGTTTTGGCCTCAGTGCCGCCAAACCTGCGAATTCTCCGCGAAAAAAAGAAGCAACCTGTGGATACAGGCTGCTTCTTTCATTGGCAGGGGCAGAAGGATTCGAATTTGAATTAAACGCTAAACTGCGTGAAACAGCGTACCTCAAACCGCCTGCGCCACAAGGGTTTTACACAATATCGCACAACTGGAATCAACTGGAGTAAACCTGAATTGTGGTCAAAATTGTGGTCAAACAGGTGTTCGGTTCGGGCGGTCTGGCGAGGTTCTCCCTGCCCTTTCACCGTTCCTCTACAG
The DNA here is from genome assembly GCA_018716805.1 of Candidatus Faecivicinus avistercoris. Taxonomy (GTDB): domain Bacteria; phylum Bacillota; class Clostridia; order Christensenellales; family Aristaeellaceae; genus Faecivicinus; species Faecivicinus avistercoris. The sequence goes on from DVJL01000134.1 coordinate 11,322, forward strand.
GGGCCTTGCTTCTCTTCCTGCCATGGCCCCCATAGGCGAACGGCATGCCTGCACCTCCGTCCTTCCCGCTTCGGCGTTGCCGGTGGGCTTATCCGATGTCCTGCATCATCCCGTCGATCTTTTCCAGCGCAGCGCGCAGGGAGCGCTTCAGTGCGTACCTTGACAGGTACTCGCCGAATTCGGCCTGATAGCTGTTCTCGGTCTCCGGCCATGATTCGCCTTCGATCAGGTGATGCAGCACCGCCCAGCGTTCGCGGCTTCGCAGTCCGTCCAGCCATATGTCTACATATCGGTTCGCCGTCTCCATCGGCGCAATCTGGGCGCGCAGCTGGTTGATCCTGCTGCGCATGAACCGGCATTCCTCGGGCTCCCATCCATCCGCCAGACGGCCGCCCACGGACGCCGTAGGGTCTCCGACGCGGTTCCCCTTTGGCATGTCGTCCAGCCTCTGCGTGTGCAGTATAAGGGCGCTTGCGGCCTCACTGCGCGCCTGTTCAATCTCCCGTTCGATGTCCTGTATCTGCGCCTCAATCGCCCTGCAGCGCGCTTCGTTGCCCCTGTAGTCGCGCAGCATCTTCTCAATGGTTTCCCGCTTCATCGGCCGGCCTCCTCTGCGTTTCAGGTAGGGTTTAGGGGGAATAGTGGATTTAGTGGATGAAATATTGTCTATACCACTAAAGCCACTTGTCGTCGCCCCAGCGCACATAGCGCCGGCAGGCGAGCCATGCGCCCATGGCCACGGAGAGCACGATGTCGTCGTGCACGCCGCTTCGCCCGCCGTAGGTATCGCGCCCCGTGTCGCTGATCCGGGTTCGGAAGTTCACCAGTTCGTCGATCAGGATGTCCGCGCCCTTCAGGCCCTTCGCAATCCTGAGCGCGCCGTTCTGCAAAAGAATCTGCAGGTTCGTCACGAGGTTCCGCTTGGGCACGTTGAAATGCTCGCCGCTGGAGCTTTCGTCCGCGCCGCCGGTGATCGAGATCGCGTTCAGACTTGATCTGAATCCCGCCTGCCGCATGATGTCGTACACGGGCCGGCCCAGTCCGGTGAGGTCGATCACGACGGCGCGATTCGTGCCGGCGAGCTGCGGCGACCGGTAGAGTTCCTCGATCCGATCCACGACGGCCGGGTATTCGACGCCGCGCATGCGCTCGATGTGCCGCAGGTGCAGCGCCATTTCCCCCATTCGATCGACGCCCAGCACGCCGGGGCCGGTCGTGATGCGCTCGAGGATGGAGATCGCCGTATAGTCGTTTGCCTGCCCCAGGTCGGCGCTGAGGATGAACAGCCGCCTTTGGACGTGCACGCCCTCGTCGGGCGGCGTTCCGGGATAATCTTCGTAAATCATGACAGCCCCCTTAAAACAGCGGTTCGACGGTCTCGTCAAACGCCCGGTGAATCAGGTCGTAGTTGAATGTCTGTTCGTCCGTCTCGACAAACTCACAGAGGAATTCCTGCCGGTAGAACATATCGCCCAGCGCGCGCCGCTGCTGCTCCAGCTGCTCCGGCGTCATACGGGGGCATTCTTCGGCGGTCACGCGGATGCGCTTCCACTCGTCGCCGCCGTTCTCCCACGCCTCATGGAAAAAACCGCGCTTGCCGAACGGCGTAGACATCGAGATCAGCTGCCCGTCATTGATGATCAGCATCGGCATGATCGCCGCGTGAAACTCGTCGCTGACCTGCGCGGCCTCGTCCTCGAGGATCATCGTCACGCCGGAGAATCCCCGCACGGTCGACTGATCGCCCGGAAGGCTGATGATCCGGCTTTGGTTCGCAACCGTCATGGAGAGCTTGTTGTCTTCCAGCAGCGCGGGCCGGTCTTTCATCGCGAAGTATGCGTCCTTCACCTTTCGGAACAGTTCCTGCGACTGCCGGAGCGACGGCGACACCAGCAGGATCAGGCTCCGCGGCCGGTATATGGCCGTGTGTAGCGCCTTCGTCGCCGTCGTCGTCGACTTTCCCGACTGCCGGCAGCAGTTCAGGATCAGCCGCTTGCCCTCGGATCGCAGCACTTCCGCCTGCCATGGGTCGGGGTCGATCCCGATATACCGCGAGAAGGCCACGGGGTCGAGCGCGAGCAGCATGTCGGATTGAATATCGTCACGCATTTGCATCCCCCTCCGCTGCGGCCTCCGCGCCCTCCAGCGCGGCCACCAGCGCCGCGCGCGCCTCCGGGTAGGGTTGCAGCGCGTTCAGCATCACGGAGCGCAGAGACGCCCATTCCGGCGTGATGTGAAGGTGCTGGTGCACGACGTTCTGCTGCGCGCTCAGCTCCCCCGTGAGGCGCGCGTACAGCGAAAGAATCTCGCGCAGCTCCTTCAGCGCGCGGGCCGTGTTCAGCCGGTCGTTTGCCTGTACGGCGGATCGGTAGAGCAGATCGGCGCGCTGGTTCAATTCCTGAATCTGCCGCATGACGGCGGAAGGGTCCGACACTTCAACGGCTTCCTCCTTCAGCGGCTGAATGTGCTGCTTGTGCCGGTGCACCGCGCCCACGGAAACCCCGTATTTGTCCGCGATCCTGCGCAGGGGCAGGCTCCCGGAGAGCAGCGCGAGGTTGATCGCCTCGACCTTCGGGTGCATGCAGACCGAACAGTTTCGGGCCATGTCCGCTCACTCCTTTCAAAAAGGCGCGCAGCCGATGCCGCGCGCCGGTTCCAGTGTTTCAGTTATTCGGTCTGTGCCGGCAACGTGTACAAGTAAATCGCTCCGGCTTTGTTGTCCAGCACAAAGGCGTCATACGCGATTCGGCCTTCGACCAGCGAGCCGGAGATTCCCGGCGGGTTCGCGTGAACGATGTACGCCGCCAGCTTCTCGACGGCGACCGTCGCCGCCGGATGCGCCAACATGAAGCCGAAGTTTTCCGGCACGCGCGCGGCCGGCACGCGAATGACGGGCATGCCGTCCACCATCGCAATGACGCCGTGCAGGCGCATGTTGTTCGCGACGTCCGTGTCCATCATCACATCGGGCGACTGCTTGAGCAGCATGTAGACGTCGGGCGTCACCAGCAGCACGCGCCCGGTCTCCGGCGCTTCCGAGTTGTCCAGGGCATTCGATCCCTTGATGATTTCGGTGTAGATGTTCTCCGCCGTCAATGCCGCCGCTGCGGGCTTGTGGCCGGCGTTCGCCGCCATCTCCGAGATCGCCCATGCGTCGACCTCGGGCACGACGACCTCGCGCAGCTGCCGCGCAAGCGCGGAGGCGGGCGCGACCTGCGAAAGCGTCTCCTCCTCGTCCAGCCGGTCGATCACGAACGTGAACGAACGGTCCTTGCGCAGGGTCATCGTCTGCGTCGTCGCGTCGAGGTCCGCGACCTCGCCGTAGCGCGACCAGTTGCCCGAAGACGGCCCGGTTCGCCCGTAGTCGTTCATCTCAACCGACGAAACCGAATACACCTTGATCGCGTGCGCGCCGTCCCAGGCAAAATCCCGGTTCGTAAACAACGCGTGCTTGGATTCGGTCGTAAACAGTTCGTAAACATATGGTAAATATTTCGTTACAAGATCAATCGCCAAGATCATTCATCCTTTCCCAGCCCGAACGCTCCGCGCAACGGATCGGGGCCGGCCCTATAGGGAACCGTGTTGGGGTCTGCGCCCGCGCTTCGCGGAAGGGTCGGGCGATTGTCGTTTTTTGCGTAGCGCTGAAGCACGCTCTCGGCGCGCTCGAGCGCTTCGTCTGTGATGTCCATCGCGTCCAGCAGATCGACCGGAAGGCCCTTTCGCTGCCAGTCGGCTTTTGCGGCCAGCAGGCGCTCGCGCCTGTCCAGCTCCGCCGCGCGCTGGTCGGCCTCCTGCTGATACTTCGCGCGCTCGCGCTTGAGCCGCTCGCCGATCAGCTGGTCAACTTCTGCCTGCGTAAAGGTTCTTTCGTCACTCATGGGTTTCAACCTCCATTTCTTCGCCCGGAGTGGGGCTGTCTGCGCCTTCCGGCGCGTCCGCCGCTGCGCCCTCCAGTTCGGCAATGCGGTCTCTCGCCGCCTGCAGCGCCTTGTAGGCCGCTTTCTCGCGCGCCTTGGATTCTTCCTTGCCGGCCAGCCGTCCGGCCCTGTAGGCGAACGCAGCGGCCCGCAAGGGGGCGTGTCCGAGCGCCAGCGCTTCGTTGTACAGCGCGCGCGCCGCGTCCAGTTCCGACGCCAGCAGATAGCGGCTCAGTTCTTCGATGCTTGCCATTTCAAAACCTCCGTTTTACGCCCGAAGTGGGGCTGGATATGCGAAACGGCGCGGGGGCCGTTTCAGGCTTCCCGCGCCGCTGTGGGCTTCCATTCTCTCAAATGGGGTACTGCTTCTCGACGGGTGGCGTCCCGTCACCACCATTGTACCGCTTCCGTTCCGTTTTGTCAAACGTCTGTTCGAAAATTGTGAGGTATGCGCGCTGGTAATTGGCCTTCTGCGTCTGTGGAACTTTGATCTTGACGTGCAATCCCTGCGCGCGCAGCGCGCCGGCGACGCGCTCCAGCTCGTGCGCTTCCTTGTAGTCTGCTCGGAGTTTAACCATGTCGAACCCCTCCCGCCTGTTCCAGCTTGTCCAGCCCGGCCGCGACGGCCTCCAGCCGCTTCGTGATCGCCTTCAGTGCAAGCTCGGTTGTGAACAGCGAAGCGCCGACGGCCTCGGTAGAGGCCATGCCCGCCGTCGTGGCGATTAAATCGATCGTCGTCGTGCATGCGCACAGATCGGCGAGAATTTCAGAAATCGTGCTGCTCATGTTGTGCCTCCTCACAGTCGCATTGTTCGCCCGGATCGAGGTTTGCCCCGCATCGCGGGCAGGTTCGGTAGTACGTCCTAGCGCTTCGCGTCCTCGCGCTCCCGCGCGGCCAGTCCCGCCTCCAAGCCGAAGCGGTAGCCGCGCTGGTAGCCGTCCTCGCTCCCGCGCATGTAGCCCTGCCGGTAGCCCTCATCGTGCCCTTTTGCATAGCTTTTCTCCACCTCGCGTTCGATCCTCCGCTCGACCTGTTCGCTCGTGTATACCGCCTTCATGCTCATGCCTCCTCGTCCGTTTCTCTTGGGAAAAATTCGTGGATCGCCATCCCGTTTTTCGTCCGCCGCCGCCACTCGATGCCGGCCGCGCGCAGCTTGTCCGCGATGCCCGGAAGGCTCCGGCCAATGGCGCGCGGGTCGGTGATGCCCAGCCGGGGCACCAGCCCCGCGCCCTGCGCCAGCATCTGCGACGCCGTGCCCTGCCAACCGTCCGGGTTCGCCGCGACCAGCGCGCGCACCAGCTCGAAAACGGGGTCGACTGGTTCGCCTCGGGTCGGTTTGGTTCGCGACGCGTTCAACACCTCCTCCTCGTCGACGTCGCAAACGCCCAGCCAGCGCAGCCCGCCGGCGTCGCCGACGTCGAAAGCGATCGGCGGGCCGTATCGCGCGTTCGATTTGATTTGCAGCGCGACGCGCGCGCCGTTGCCGTAGCCGACGAGCAGAACCGACCGGCAGCCGTTCACGAGGTCGGAGGACCCCGCTGCCCGGTAAGCGGCCCGGGTCTGCTGCGAACTCTTGTTCGAGTGCGCGACCAACAGCGCCGTGCAGCCCGTCTCCCGGCATACGGCGCGCAGTCCGTCCAGCAGCGGGCGAATGTCGCTTGCGGCGTTCAAGGCCGTACGCGGCGGAAGAAATGCTTGAATGGGGTCGAGTACGACCAGCCGCGCGCCGGTTTCCTGATGCACTGCCGGATCGCCGCCGTGTCTGCGAGGTTCGGCATGCCGCCGGCCGGCACGGTAAACACCCTCGCCGGATCGCATCCGCAGCGGTCGAGCCGGTAGCGAATGCCCTCCGCGTCGTCCTCCGTGGCGAAGTAAAGCACGCTGCACGGCTCCGGCGGGATCGCGCCCGGCATGCCCGCCGGCTGCCGGCCGGTCGTTAGCGCGGCGAACAGGCCCGAAACGAGCGTAGACTTGCCGGTGCCGCCGTCGCCGAAGATCAGATTCAGGTTCGCCCGGATCAGGTACGGTTCCCATAGGTAACTGGGTGCAACAGGTTCAAAGGTTGCAAACGATACGGTTTTTCGCTTCGCGGACTGAGCACTTTCGCTCATTGTTTCACCGCTCCTCTCATGTGTTAAATTGTTCCAAACCATCCTGAGCGTCTGCGAGAGCCTGCAGAGCGCGCAAGAATTCGTGCGAGTGCTCCGCCGTCTCCGGCGTAAATCGCGCCAGAACCTCCTCCGCAGCGTGCAGGCGGTCGCAGAGCGCGGCGTATTGCCGGTTCGCCTCGGCCTTGACGCGCGCTCGATGCTGGGCAGGGGTTTCCCCTGTAGGCAGAACTTCCGGCCGTGCGCCGGTGTCGTCTGCGCCGATACCGAAGTCGGCGTTCAGCCGCTGCGCCGCCTCTAAGGGGGAACAGCCCAGCAGGCAGGCTGTGAGGTCGATCGCACTGCCGCCCGCCCCGCAGGCGAAGCACTTGCAGCGGCCGGTTCGCGGGTCGAAGGACAGCGACGGCCGGCGGTCGTCATGCCATGGACACAGCGCCTTGCCGTGCCGGTCGACGGCCAGCGCGTAGGCCTCCGCCGCCTGCCGCGCCGTGACGCTCCGGCGAACTGCGTCAAACAGATTGCTCATCACTCACCGCCTGCGCTTCCAGCCAACGTCTGAGAGATGCAACCGGAATAATCCACCGCGTCCCAGCGCGAAACGCAGGAAATCCGGGTTGATTGAGCCACGCGCGAAACGTGGGTACGCTTACGCCTGCGGCCTCCGCGGCCTGTTTGACGGATTTGTAGGCGAGCGGGCCATCTGTGTCAGTTTTCAAAATGCCACCTCCAAAGTTTTCTTTGCAAACCATTATAGCTCCAAAATTCCAATTTGTCAACTATTTGCGTAGATTTGTTTTCGTTGACAACGATTTAAACGCGTGATATAATGGAATGCATAGGAGGTGTTCACTTGTCAACATTCGGCGAGCGATTGAAAGAGGCACGGAAAAAGGCGGGAATGTCACAAGTGGAATTGTCAAAGAGTGTCGATCTTTCAAAGAGTACCATATGCAACTACGAAGCAGGTAAGCGCGCGAGGCCATCCATTCCCATTGTAAAGGCCATTGCGGAAGTTTTGAACGTGAATTGGTGGGAATTGGCCGGCTTGCCAGTCGAAGAGGTTGACGGGCAAAAGCTCGTCCGCCGCCTTGACCTCGAGGAAAAGATGCTTGCAAACTACGAAAAATTCCATGGCAAAGAGGCGCAGCGCCGCGAAGCGCTGCTGTCCAGCTTCGGCGAGCTCAACGACGCCGGACAGGAGCGGGCCGTCGAGCGCGTGCAGGAATTGACGGAAGTTCCCCGCTATCGGAAGTAAGTGGGTTTGCAGGGGGCGTTTAGGGTCACACTATTCGCCCTAAATCCACTAAACCCACTTAGTCCCACCTAACTCATCCCTCGAAGGAGGTATCGCCATGCCGCGCAAACGCGCCACTAACGGAAGCGGCCTGCAGCCCCGCCAGCGCAAAGACGGACGCTGGGAAGCACGCTTCAAGACGGGCATTGATCCCGGAACCGGCAAGCCCGTTTATAAAACCGTCTACGGAAACACTTCAGACGAATGCGCCCGCAAGCTCCGCGCCGCCGTCGCGGCCGTGGATGATCACACCTACTTGGAGCCGTCGAGAATGACGCTGAAGGAATGGCTGGAAATATGGCTGAACGAATATTGTACAGGCGTCAAGGATACGACGCGAGGCGTTTATAAAACGGCGATTCGCCGGCATATCGTTCCCGCCCTGGGCGCGATCAGGCTTTGCGAATTGCGCCCCCATAACTGCCAGATGTTCATCAACGACCTTTACAGGGGATTGAAAGGACTGTCCACAAAGACGGTTCGGAACGCGCACGGCGTGCTTCACAAGGCCCTTCAGGTTGCCGTCAAGATTGGCTATATCGCAGGCAATCCCGCGTCAAGCGTGGAACTACCGCGCGTAGAGCAGAAGGAAATCCATCCCCTGGAGGGCGAACAGATCAGCGCGTTTCTGGACGCAATAAAGGGCAATCCAAACGAGCCGCTGTTCTTCACGGCATTGTTCACAGGCGCGCGACTGTCGGAGCTTCTCGGCCTGCAATGGCGTTATGTGAACTTCAGGCGGGGAACGATTACGATATGTCAGCAGTTGCTTTGGAAGCGCTCTACAGGCGAAGAACGGACGCTCGGCGATACGAAGAACAGCAAAGCCCGCGTCATCAAGCCCCCGCAAGCGGTCATGGACACGCTCGCAGAGGTGAAGCGGCAGCAGGCACAATGGCAGTTGCTTGCCGGTCCCGCATGGAACAATTCGCTCGGGCTGGTGTTCACCGATGAGGCAGGCAACGCATTGCCGCACACGACGGTAGAACACCGTTTCAAGCAGGTCGTCAAGAAGATCGGCCTGCCGGATCGACGGTTTCACGACTTGCGGCACCCTTATGTCAAGCCCACGACAAAAAAATATTTATTTTTTCTTGTCCCCATAATCCAGCTTTCTTGATAGGGATTTTGCCGCCTCCCGTTTCTGTTCGGCGGCAAAAAAAGCATGAAGCCGTTCCT
>DVJL01000023.1 GCA_018716805.1 Candidatus Faecivicinus avistercoris
TTACGTTTCATAAAAATGCTTTTCAATCCGTTGGTGATCGATTATAATGGCGTCGATGAAAGCAAAGGAGGAATTGATTATGAAGCGCAATGAAAGTATGAGAGAACATCGCAGCCTCAATCCTTTCAAGCACATCCGATTCGGTTTTGCTCCCATCGAGGCTGAAGATGAGTTCGCGAACTGCCTGAACGAGGAATCCAGCGTGCGGCCCGACTACTTCCGTTGGTTCTGCGGCATGCACGATCTGGAAGAAACCTACGTCTGCCAGGTTCTGTAAGAGCCCTCGCGAACGCCCGGGGGAAAGGATCCCCGGGGATGACATGCGGCGAAGCAATTCGGCCGTCATGACGATGTTCCGCACGGCGCAGCCGTGACAAAATCCCGGCCGGGTACGGCCGGATCGCCCTCCCACGCGGAGAATGCGATCCGGCCCGCCCGAGCCGGGTTTCTTTTTGCGGGCAGACGCCCTTTCAACGCGAGGGCGCTCGCCGCCTTTGGACAGATGAATGCGCGAGAGCGTTCAGTGCGTTCGCCGTCGCCCTTGGACAGATGAACGCGCGAAGGCGTTCGCCGCACTTGCCGCTGCCTTTGGACAGATGAAGGCGCGAAGGCATTCGCCGCGCTTGCCGCTGCCTTTGGACAGATGAAGGCGCGAGGGCTGTTCGGCGCGTTCACCGCGCTCGCCGCTGCCCTCGGACAGATGAAGACGCGAGGGCTGTTCGGCGCGTTCACCGCGTTCGCCGCTGCCCTTGGACAGATGAATGCGCGAGGGCTGTTCGGCGCACTTGCCGCGTTCGCCGTCACCCTTGGATAGATGAAGGCGCGAAGGCGTTCACCGCGTTCGCCGCTGCCCTCGGACAGATGAAGGCGCGAGGGCTGTTCGACGCGCTTGCCGCGTTCGCCGTCGCCCTTGGATAGATGAAGGCGCGAAGGCGCTTGCCGCGCTCGCCGTCACCCTTGGATAGATGAAGGCGCGAAGGCATTCGCCGCGCTCGCCGCTGCCCTCGGACAGATGAAGGCGCGAGGGCTGTTCGGCGCGCTTGCCGTTGCCTCCCTTGTATAGATGAAAGCGCGAGGGGGAATTTGTATCCCGCTCGCGCTTTTCATGATTTTCTGACCGGCGAAGCGCCGATTCCCGCGCAAAACCGCCTTAGTCGTCCCTGAAAGGGCCGGGCGTCAATCCGCATAGGGAACCATCTCGAACAGCTCCTCCTCGGACACGCCGTTGACCTTCATCCCCCAGCCGCGCTCCGTGTCCGGCGCGATGGAGAAGAAGCCTTCGCGACCGTCTTCGGTCCGGAACCAAGCGACGGAGGTCTTGTCCGACGCGGTGATGACAAACCGCGTGCCGGCCTCGATTGCGCCCTCGGTCTGGACGTCGCCATCGACAAACGTCGCGGCAATTTCCTGCGTGGGCGTCAGCGCGCGGTACTCCCAGTCGACGTCGGAGGTGTCGAAGCGCCACAGGCCGTCGTCGGAGAACTCGAACACGCCGTCCACCAGCGCAAACGTCCGCGTTCCGAAATAGGTGCCGAGCACGTCCTGCGAGCCGCAGAGCACCAGCTCGTTGCCGTTGACGGACTGGATGTAGCCGTAGCCGTAGAGGTTGTACCCCTCGTTTTCATCGCCGCGGTCGGCGTTGGCGAAGGAGAGCAGCTCGATCTCGCCGTGGTCGCCGTGATCGAGATAGTGCAGGCAGTAGGTCGCGTAGTCGGACGACGCCCAGTCGCCGCAGATGAACACCTCGACGGCGCCGTCGCCGTCAATGTCCACCGCATACGCGGAGGTCATGAACAGCGTCTGGGTGTTCCAGCCGACGGTCGTGCCCTGCGCGGTTCCGATCTCGATCCGCGCAAACTCGCCGCCGAGCGTCTCATCCATCTCGGCCGTGTACGTCAGCGTCTCGATCGTGCCGTCGCCATTGAGATCGATTTCGACCGGCACGCCGCTGGTCAGCGCATACTCCGCGAGCGGATTGTTCTCCGCCGTCTCCGCCAGCGCGCAGCCGCCGAGCACCGTCAGCAACGCCAGCAGAAATGTAAAGACTTTCTTCATTGCAATCACCTCGGAATTTAGACGGAACACAGCGTGCAAAAAGTTCCCAGAAATGACAAAATAGCGCCACTTCCCACGCATCGCGCGGGACATTCAATCCAATCCCAGAATATCTGCCGAGGAGCACGGCAACAGCGCTTTCCACGCTTGCGGCACACCGCCCGGCGCGGACATCCGTCGTCCGTCGAAATGCGCGCACGGCCACGCGGAGATGCCGCCCTTTGGCCGCAGCGGATCAACGTGCACAGACAAAACGCGCACACAACCGCGCGGAGGCAGACTTTCCTCCCCTTCCGCGCCGCATCCAATCCCAGAATGTCTGCCGAGGATCGCGGCAAGCGGCGTCGCCGCCCTTGCTCCCGCCATCCCACATAGCGCGGACATCCGCCGTCCGGCCAAACGCGCGCGGCCGCGCGAAGATGCCGCCCTTTGGCTGCGGCGAATCAACGTGCATAGGCAAAACGCGCGGCTGGTCAATGTGGCACGGTACAACGACAATACGCGGATCAACGTGCACAGGCAAAACGTGCGCACGGTCGCGCGAAGATGCCGCCCTTTGGCCGCGGCGTGTCCATCCACCAGCCGGGCGAGACGTTCGCGCGCTCATTCCCCGGGCTGCCGCGCCGCATCCCGCGTCGCATATCGCGCGTCGGCCGTCCGCGTCGCGCCGGGATGGCGGGCCTTCAGCCATTCATACGCCGCGAGTGCCGCTTCGGGCACGTCCACATGGGCGATGAAACCCTTTCCGCGCGGGCCGTAGCCGTCCGCATCGTCGCGCAGGCGGGGAATCTCGCCCATCAGCAGCGAGACATAGCGCGCCGCGTCCCACATGCCCTCCGGTTCCGGCACAAAGCCCATCGCGTCGCCGCGCGGCACGGCGCACACGCGATAGGTCGCAAACGAGATCGCCGCAACCTCCGGCGCGTGCAGCGCCAGCCCCGCGGCCATTCGCCGCTGCATGGTCGCGTCCTGCGCCAGCACGATCGAGCGGCAGGGCGCGCCGCTCTCGCGCAGCACTTCGAGCAGATAGGTGATGTTGTTGCCGCAGTTGGTCGACTTCTCCTCGAGGAAGTCCGGCTCCAACCCGTGGCAGCGCTTCAGCACCTCGGCAAACAGCCGCGCCTCCGGCATGCCGCGCACGTCGAGGTCGGGATACAGGCCGTGCACGCGGTCGCGCAGCGCCTGCGTCGTATGCCCTTCCCCGCCGACGATGCCGTACCGCTTCGCGACGCCCGCGCGCATCGCCGCGGCCAGCACGTCCACGCCCGCCAGAATGCTGCCTCCGAACAGCGCCATCGTATCCGCGCGCCGGAAGCCATATCGCGCCTCGAGCGCGTCGGGCGTCAGCTCGGGCACGTCCCGCGCGCCGCAGAATTCCGCCAGATCGTTGACCGCCGCGCACTCCGCAGCCCATTCACCCTGCTTCATTGCGCTCTCAACCTCCTCATCCGCCCGCGCAAGGGCGGCTCTTCGCCCGCACCGATTGAACCCGGCCGGCCTCCCGTTTAAGGCAAAGGCGGCCCACTGAGCAAAAGGCCGCCCGATTCCGCGCTCCATGCGGAAAGCGGGCGCGCTCACGCCCGCTTCGCCGGCCAACTTACGTCCCGAACATCCTCAGCGCGGGCAGGGCGTTCAGATCCAGCCCCGCCTGCTCGCCGGCCATCAGCCGGTAGAAGCCCGCCGCGCCGATCATCACCGCGTTGTCGGTGCACAGGCGCTTCGGCGGAATGAACACCTCCAGCCCGGCCGCCTCGCCGCGCCGCTTCAGTTCCGCGCGCAGAAGCGAGTTCGCCGCCACGCCGCCGGCCACCGCCACGCGCCTCGCGCCCGTGTCCAGCGCCGCCGCCAGCGTCTTTTCGACCAGAAGGTCGACCACGCAGCGCCGGAACGACGCCGCCCAGTCCTTTGCCACGATTTCCTGCCCCTGCTGGCGCAGCTTGTGCGCCTGATTGATCACCGCCGTCTTCAGCCCGCTGAACGAAAAATCGTACTTCCCCTGCGTGTGCGGGTGCGGGAAGTGGTAGGCGCAATCGTCGCCCTCTTCGGCCAGCTTGTCCAGCAGCGGCCCGCCGGGATACGGGATGCCGAGCACGCGCGCGACCTTGTCGAACGCCTCGCCGGCGGCGTCGTCCGTAGTGCCGCCGAGCAGTTCGTACTGCCCGTAGCGCGCGACGTTGACGATGTGGCTGTGCCCGCCCGACGCCACGAGGCAGACGAACGGCGGCTCGAGCGACGGATGCGCGACGTAGTTCGCGCTGACGTGCCCCTCGATGTGGTTGACCGCGATGAGCGGCTTGTCCGCCGCATATGCCAGCCCCTTCGCCCAGCTCACGCCGGTCAGCAGCGCGCCGACCAGCCCCGGGCCATAGGTCACGGCGACGGCGTCGACGTCCTGAAGCGACAGCCCCGCCTGCGCAAGCGCCGCGTCCAGCAGCGGGTCGATCGCTTCGACGTGCATCCTCGACGCGATCTCCGGCACGACGCCGCCGTACAGCGCGTGGACGTCGATCTGCGAGGCGATCGCGTTCGCCCGCTCGATCCGCCCGTTCTCCACCACCGCGACGGCCGTCTCGTCGCACGAGCTCTCCACCGCCAGGATCACCGCCGCGCCCCGGCGAACCAGCGCATCCGCCTTTTCGCGCATCCGCGCCTCGTAGCTTTCCATCCTTCAGGCCTCCCTCGTACAGACCGCCGCCATGCCGGCGACGATCGCCATCCACATAAGTCCCAGCGCGCCGATGCGCGCGGCCATGCCCATGAACATGCTCTGCGGGCAGATGCGGATCAGCAGATCCGTCCGCGGGTCCAGCAGCCACAGGTCGTTGGTAAACAGCATCTCGTGGAAGAAGTTGAACGCCGCGTTGAAGTCCGCCGCCGCCCAGATCGCGAAGATTCCCAGCGGCACCAGCAGGATCAGCGGCGCAATCCACGCCGCGCGCCGCACCTTTCTGCGGTCGCGCAGACTCCGAATGCCCACAGCCAGCACGCACGCGCCCACGGCCACCGAAACCGCGATTGCGCGCCTGAGCAAAATGAACAGCTGGCTGCAGTCCTCCATGTGCTGAAGCTCGCGGTCGTTAAACGCCGGCTGCTCCTGCCCAAAGACCTCCACAGTCAGGCCGTCCAGCGCGTGCGCGTCGCCCTTCAGGCACGCCGCCAGCGCCTCGTCCAGCCGGATCAGATCCGCCTCTGAGATGCCCGCCTCGTCCAGAATCCCGGCCTCCATCTGAAGCGCGTGATACAGCCCAGCGTCCGTGCCCACGCCGTGAAACACCGCCAGCACGCCCGCCAGCATCGCCGCGCAGAACCCCAGCGCGGCCAGCAGCGTCCGCATCCGAAACCACCTCTCCCCTCGAGCCAAGTGCAGTCCACTCATTATAGCATACCGCGCCGGACGGCGTCAATTCGAGGTTCGGGAATCGCGTTTTCGTTCAGCGCGGCCCGCCGCGCAGAAGGAGAAATGCCGTGGGACGGCGCAGGCGGCCTCCGCCGTACCCAGACGCGCGAAGCCCGCCGCCCTTCCCGTCGAATCCATCCGCCCAAAGGGAAGGACTTCAGAGCTTCCGCGCCGACCAGAGGCCGAGGGCGGGGTTGGGAATGAAGTACACAGGGTCGTCGGACAGGTCGTTCCAGCCCGGCTGAAGGCGCGCGGGGTCGAAGCGGCGCACGGCTTCGTCAAAGGAAATCCAATCGTAGCCGACGCCGCGCACTTCGTCTGCCGAGAGGCGGCGCGTGCAGTAGGTGATGCGGAAGCGGCCGTCGGACGAGCCGTGGATCAGGTGCGCGGCGGCGGAGAGGTTTTCGCGCAGGTCGGAGCGCTCGCGCGCCTGCGCGAGGATCGTCTCGCGCCCGCGGTAGCCGTAGCGCCGGATCAGCGCGTCGATGGCCGGGTCCTCGCCGAACCGCTCGACGCCCGGCGCGAGGATCAGCAGCTCGCCGCCGTCGGCCATCGCCATGCGCGTGCGGTAGACGGCCTTGTTGCCCAGCCACGTGGACTTGAACTCGTCCGGATCCAGCCAGACCACCGCGCGCGTCAGCGGCCGGCCGACGTAAAACACGTTCTTTTCCTGCGACAGCCGGACGGCCTCCTCGAACCGCGCGCGCTCGCGGCCGGCGAACAGCCCGTGGATGCAAACGTCGCCGCCGGGCGCGGTGGTCACCGTCAGCAGATAGACGACGGGAACGCCCTGAAGAAAGTGCGCCTCGGCGTAATCGAACACCGCGCGCACGGGCGTGCGGTCGCGCCCCATGATGCGCTCGAGGCCGTAGCGCGCGCCGAGCATGTGAGAGGCGTTGATCATCGCCGCGCCGCCGCAGCCGACAAAGAGGTTCTTCGTCTGGTTGGCCATGCCGACCACCTCGTGAGGCACGACCTGCCCGATGGAGAGGATCAGATCGTAGCCGGGGTCGAGCAGCCGCCGGTTGACCTCGACGGCGACCGGCTCGTCCATCCAGCCCTCGGAGACCTCGCGGACGAACGCCGCCGGCACCTCGCCGATGCGCTCGACGTCGGCACGCCAGTTGTGCACGATCATCTTCTCATAGGGAATCGGGGCGTACATCTCGCGCCACTCCGCCTCGGTCATCGCGACGTGCGTGCCGAGCGCGGGCATGACGTCCACCTCGCACCGCGAAGAGAGCAGCTCCCACAGGATGCGCGCGATCCGGCCCGCGCCGGAATGCAGCCGCGTGTGGTCGGGCGGCAAAAGCAGCACGCGCCGAAGATCGCGGCCCTCGAGGGACTGCGCGAGCGCGGCGCGGAGTTCGGCGTCGGAGAGGCCTGCGCTGTCGCGCGCATAGAGGGAAAAGGATTGCATGGTTCAAACCTCCTGTCGGGATGAGGACGGACTTGCGGGGACGGATGGGACGCGGGCGCGGACGGCTCGCCGGTTCCCCGGCAATCAACGCGAATCATCTTCGGAGAAAAGCGCGCTTGTCAGGGGGACGCTTTCGCACATCCGCACCGTCTTCGGCATCCACCGCGCCCGCGAATCTTCCGCGGGGATTTGCCTCGCCCGCTTGATTCAGGCGTTGTAGACGCCGGCGGCAGTGTCGCCGCCCTCTCCGGTCCAGTTCGTGTGGAAGAACTCGCCGCGCGGCCGGTCGGTGCGCTCGTAGGTGTGCGCGCCGAAGTAATCGCGCTGCGCCTGAAGGAGGTTCGCCGGCAGGCGCTCGGAGCGGTAGCCGTCGTAGTACGAAAGCGCCGCCTGGAACGCCGGAGCGGGCACGCCGTTGAGCGCGGCGAGCGCGCAGACGCGCCGCCATCCCGGCTGGGCCTCCGCCAGCTGTCCGGCGAAGAACGGGTCGAGCATCAGGTTGACCAGCTCGCCGTCGCGCGCGAACGCCTCGCGAATCCGCCCCAGAAACGCCGAGCGGATGATGCAGCCGCCGCGCCACATCATCGCGATGCCGCCGTAGTTCAGGTTCCAGCCGTAGGTCTTCGCCGCGGCGCGCATGAGCTGGTAACCCTGCGCGTAGGAGACGATCTTCGACGCATACAGCGCGTGCCGCACGTCGTCGATCAGCTGCGCGCGATCCTCGCGGTTGAGCGCCGGTTCCGGCCCCGCCAGCGCGGCCGACGCCGCGACGCGCTCGTCCTTCATCGCCGACAGGCAGCGCACAAACACCGCCTCGCCGATCAGCGTCAGCGGCACGCCCTCGTCCAGCGCGGCGATGGCCGTCCACTTGCCGGTTCCCTTCTGGCCGGCGGTGTCGAGAATGTGGTCGACCAGCGGGCTGCCGTCGGCGTCGCGCGTGCCGAGGATGTCGCGCGTGATCTGGATCAGGTAGCTGTCCAGCTCGCCCTCGTTCCACTCGGCGAACACGCGGCGCAGCTCCTCCGGCGACAGCCCCGCGCGCCGGAGCAGGTC
>DVJL01000024.1 GCA_018716805.1 Candidatus Faecivicinus avistercoris
AGCCGAACATCGTGCTCAACACGATCGTCGCCGATGCGCTGGCGGATTTTGCCGACGAGCTGGAGAGCGCCGAGAGCTTTGACTATGCCGTGATGCACCTCGTCCGCAGGACCATCCGCGAACACCGGCGCATCGTCTTTAACGGAAACAACTACACCGACGAGTGGGTCGAGGAGGCCGGGCGGCGGGGGCTGCTCAACCTCACCAACGCCGTCGACGCGCTCGCGCGGCTGGCCGACGCGCCGAACGAGGCGCTGTTCGCCCGCCATGGCGTCTACAACGGCGCGGAGCTGCGCTCCCGTCAGGAGATTCTGCTCGAGGAGTACGCCAAGGAGATCCGCATCGAGGCGCTGACAATGCTCGACATGGTGCGGCGCAGCATCCTGCCGGTTCTGGCCGAGGGCACGCGCAGGCTGGCCGAGGGCGCGTCGCTCAAGCGCGGGCTGGGCGTCGCGGATGCCTATGAATCGCGCGCGCTGGAACAGCTGAGCGGCCTGATGGCGCAGATTTCGGATGAGGCGCGCGCCCTCGACCGCGCCGTGGCGCAGATCCCCGCCGGCACGATGCTCGACCGCGCGGCCTACTGCCGCGACGTGGTGCTCGAGCGGATGCGCGCGCTGCGCGCGCCGGTGGACGAAGCCGAGCTGATCGCGGATGCCCGTGCGTGGCCGTTCCCGACCTATGCGGAGATGCTGTTCAGCGTCCAGTGAGCGGCAGGAGAAATAGAGGAGAGAGCCTATGATAACGACCATTTCCCTGAATCCCAGCATCGACCGCACGGTCGAAGTCGAGCGATTTGTGCCCGGCGGGCTCAATCGCGTGGTTGAATCGAACAGCGTCGCCGCGGGCAAGGGCGTCAACGTCGCGCTCGCGGCATCGGCCTTGGGCGTGGATGCGGAGTGCATTGGATTTATGTACAAAGAGGGCGCAAAGCTGTTTGAAAAGCGCCTGATGGTGAACTCGACCGCGTACAACTTCATCTGGTGCGAGGGCAGCGTGCGCACAAACATCAAGGTGTTCGACCGCGAAAAGGGCGAGATCACCGAGATCAACGAGCCGGGCGCAAGGGTCAACGACGCCGATCTCGAGCGGATGACCGAGCTGGTGGCGCTGCATGCGGAGAACACGGACTGCCTCGTGCTGTCCGGATCGCTTCCGCCCGGATGCCCGAAGGACTACTACCGCACGCTTCTTCGCGCCGTGGACGGCCTCGGCTGCCGCTGCATCCTCGACGCGGAGGGCGAGCGGCTGGCGCTGGGCATCGAGGCAAGTCCCTATCTCATCAAGCCGAACCGCTTTGAGCTGGAGACGATGGTCGGGCGCGAGCTGAAGTCGCTTGCGGACATCCGCGATGCCGCGCGGAAGTACATCGACCGGGGCGTGGCGGTCGTCGCGGTGTCGCTCGGCGCGGACGGCGCGCTGATCGCCGACGCGGACGAGGCGCTCTATGCGCCGCGGATTCCGGTCGAGGTGCGCTCCACGGTCGGCGCGGGCGATACGATGGTCGCGGGGCTGGCGTGCGGCGTCATCGGCGAGTGCAGCCTCGAGGAGATGTTCCGCATGGGCGTCGCCGCAGCGACGGCCCGCTGCGCGACGGACAGCTTCCGCGTGGTTGATCGCGCGATCTACAAGGCCATGCTGGACAAGGTCGTGATCGAGCGGCTCTGATCCGTCCCAAAGATTTGTCCTCCCCGTGCGCTAGCCGCGCGGACGGGCGCATACCCTGTATCGTGCGGCCGGTTCCAGCCGGCGCAACCGAGCGAGGAGGGGATGGGCATGCGTTCAAAGGAGTCCGTGGGCTGCCTGCTGATCGGAGAGGGCGGAGAGAGGATGGGCGCGCTGCGCGAACGGCTGGGCGCCAGCGGCGTCGCGACGGCCTGCTGCGCGACGCCGTGCGCGGGGGATCTGCTTGAATCGGCGCAGATGGCGCTGTACGAAGTGCGCAGCCCGCTCGGCGCATGCGTCGCCGCGGAGGGCGCCTATTGGGCCGTGGCGCTCGCGCTGGCGGTACAGCTGAACGTCGAGCGCGTGGCGCTGATTTTTCCGGACGACATATGCCCGGAGCCGATGCGGCGTCCGCTCGACCGTCTGGCTGGGTTTGCGCGGCGCAATCTGTTTTTCTGCGTGTCGGACGTGCTCGTGCTCGAGGGCGAAGGTGGTGGACAGGCGTTTGACCGCGTCTGCCGCAGGATGTGCAATGCGCGCGTCCGGCGCGTATCAATTCTGGATCAAAAATGGACGAACTGTAAACAATCGCCGATTGAGGCCGTCGCGCGCTTTCTGGAAGCCGGAGTTTTCCCTTTTGCACTTGCGAAATCGCGTGAAAAGTGTATAATAGAGGCGTGAATTCAATCCGAGGTTGGAGGAATTGCTATGAGACGTACGTTTGCGAAGTTGGCGGCGCTGATGCTGGCGCTGACGCTGGTGCTGTCGGGCTGCAACCTGGTCGACGTCGACCAGCTCGCGCTGATCGCGCAGCAGAGGGAAGAGGTCGCCGAGACGCTCTCTACCGTGCTGGTGGAATACGATGGCGGCACGCTGACCGCGCAGGATGTCATGCCCGTGTTCTATAGTAACTACAGCTATATGTCGCAGATCTATTCCTCGATGGGCTACGAGGTCGACACCGAGACGGTCAATTCCATCCTGGAGGACGCCGTGCAGACCGAGCTGGAGAACCGCGTGATCGCGGCGCAGTTCGAGGAGCGCGGCCTGTCGCTTCCGGTGACGGAGGAGGAAATCGCCGAGGAGGCCGATACGGCCTATCAGACGAACTACGAGTATGCGCTGGAGTACGCCAGCGGCGATACCGATGAGGAGCGCGCCGCGAACGCCGAGCTGGTTCTGTTCACCGAAGGCTATACGCCGGAGTACATGTACAACATGATGCTCAGCGGGTATCAGGCGGACGCCCTTCAGGCCGACGTCGAGACGGAAGTCACCGAAGTGACCGACGAGGAGCTTCAGGCGGCCTACGACGAGAAGGTTGCGGCGGACGAGGAGACCTATACCGAATCGCCCACGGACATCGAGTCCGATGCGACGGATGCGAATTCGGTCATCTGCTGGCGGCCGGAGGGATATCGCGCGGTCAAGCACGTGCTGGTCATCCCCGAGGACGACGTGCTGCAGGCCGTGACCGATGCCCGCGACGCCGTGGATGCGGCTGAGGAGGAGCTGGCCGCGCTGGAGGAAGAGCTGGCGGCGCTGACCGACGACGACGCGGCGGATGAAGCGACCACCGGCGCAGCCGCCGATGAGACCACCGGTGCGGCGGGCGATGAGACCACCGGCGTGACCACTGATGAGACCACCGACGCGGCGGGTGAAGCGACCACCGACGCAGCCGCTGATGAGACCACCGACGCGGCGGGTGATGAGACCACTGATGAGACCACCGACGCGACCGGCGACGCGGCGAACGATGCGGCTTCTTCGGATGCGTCGGACGGAACCACCGACGCTGAGGCGACCGACGCCCCTCGCACGGCGGAGGAGATCCAGGCCGACATCGATGCAAAGGTTGCCGAAATCGAGCAGCTCGAACAGGCGCAGGCCGAGGCTGAGGCCGCATGTCTGGCGTCGGTCAGCGACGTGACGGACGAGATCTACGCGCAGCTCGAGGCGGGGGAGAGCTTCGACGATGTGATGGCCGCCTACGGCGAGGATCCCGGGATGCAGAGCGAGCCGAGCATGACCACCGGGTATTACGTCAGCGCAGAATCCACGACGTGGGATGCAAACTTTACCGCCGGCGCGATGGCGCTTGAGAATGTCGGAGATTACTCTGCGACGCCGGTCATCTCCACCAGCGGCGTGCATATCATTTACTACTACGAGGATGTGCCGGCCGGAGCGGTTCCGCTGGACGAGGTGCGCGACGCGCTGTACGATCAGACCCTTGAGACGATGCGCGAGGAGCACTACACCGAGCAGCTTGCCGCGTGGGTCGAGGCGCTCAATCCGGTGTACCACCTTGACGATTGGAGCTTTGGCGAATAAGATGCACAGAAGAGCCGTGGGCAGGAATGCTGCCCGCGGCTTCAGCTTGTCAAAAAAGG
The DNA here is from genome assembly GCA_018716805.1 of Candidatus Faecivicinus avistercoris. GTDB lineage: Bacteria > Bacillota > Clostridia > Christensenellales > Aristaeellaceae > Faecivicinus > Faecivicinus avistercoris. The sequence goes on from DVJL01000024.1 coordinate 4,062, forward strand.
TACGCAGAACAACCTGTAGAATCAAATCCGGCGACATGCGCGGCGGATTTGCGATATTTTTCTGAAGGAAAATCCCATTTTCCGGAAGAAAAATATCTTCCTCACGCAATTTGCGGCCGGAGTTTTCTTTGGAAAACTCAAGCAAATTGTGGTAGGGGTGGCAGGAGGCGCAGAATCCTATGGATTCTGCGGTTTCGCCCGTAGGGCGAAACTGCCACGGCTCAAATTGAAAATTTGAGGCGCGGCACCTGGCGGGGGAGTTTACTCCCCCGTCCACACAGGCTGTCAATTTTTTGACAGCCTGGAGCCGTGGGCAGGAATGCTGCCCGCGGCTCTTGCAATCTGTCCGGGATTTCTGCGGGCAGGTCTTAAGTCCATCGAGGAGGTTTTTGCGATGCGGGAAGTGCAGTATCTGGATGCCATGCGCGAGGTGACGGAGCGGATGACGCACGGCGGCGTGTTCCTGAGCGCCGGCGGCGAGCGGCCAAACGTCATGACGGTCGGCTGGGGATGGATGGGCTTTTGCTGGGGCAAGCCGGTGTTTACGGCCGTGGTGCGCCCGCAGCGGCACACTTACGCCATCCTGTGCGAGACCGGCGAGTTTACCATCAGCGTGCCCGCGGCGGGAAAAATGCGCGCCGAGCTGGCCTTCGCGGGCACGCGCTCCGGGCGCGAGATCGACAAGTTCGACGGCCATGGCCTGACCGCCGCGCCGGCGCGGAAGGTCAAGGCGCCCATCGTCGCCGAGTGCGGGCTGTATCTAGAGTGCCGGACGCTGCTCGTCCAGGACATGACGGCGGACCGGATGGCCCGGGAAGTGATCGATTCGAGCTATCCGGGACGGGATTTCCACGCGATGTTCTTCGGCGAGATCGTCGATTGTTACCGCACCGATGATTGACGCGGCCGTATAGACGCGCCTCCCAGCGGCAATACTTGCTGCTGTGGAGGTATGAACAATGGCCGGTAACAAGGTTGAGATCTGCGGCGTGGACACGTCGAAGCTGCCGACGCTCTCGCACGAAAACATGCGGGCGCTGCTCGAACGCGCCCAGGCGGGCGATTCCCTCGCGCGCGACGAGCTGATCCACGCCAATCTGCGCCTCGTGCTGAGCGTGATCCAGCGCTTTCAAAATCGCGGCGAGAACGTGGACGACCTCTTTCAGGTGGGCTGCATCGGCCTGATGAAGGGGCTGGACAACTTTGACCTGAGCATGAACGTCCGCCTGAGCACCTATTGCGTGCCGATGATCATCGGCGAGATCCGGCGCTACCTGCGCGACAACAACCCGATCCGCGTCTCGCGCTCGCTGCGCGATACGGCCTACCGGGCGCTTCGCACGCGCGACCTGCTCGCCGCGCGCGATGGGCGCGAGCCGACGGTCTGCGAGATCGCGGAGGAGATGGCCGTGTCCGAGGAGGACGTCGTGCTGTCCCTCGAGGCGATTCAGGAGCCGATTTCGCTGTTTGACCCGATCTATCAAAATGGCGGCGATGCGATCTACGTCATGGATCAGGTGCGCGACGAGCGCGTCAGCGAGGAGGAATGGGTGCGCGATCTCTCCATCCGGCAGGCGCTCGACCACCTGCCGCAGCGCGAGCGGAAGATCATCGAGCGGCGCTTCTTTCAGGGGCGGACGCAGATGGAGGTCGCCGATGAAATCGGCATCTCGCAGGCGCAGGTCTCGCGGCTGGAAAAGGCGGCGCTCAAGCAGATGCGAAAGTATGTATAGAAAGCGATGGCCGGCGCGGGCAAATTGTCCCGCGCCGGCCGTCTGTCTGGAAAGCTCACCGCTGCAAATAGTCTCCATACGAGGAGAACAGGAAGCACTGGAATTCCGGCCCTGCCACGCCGTCGGTCTCCCGATAGCCCATGGCGCGCTGTGCGGCGCTGACGGCGTCGGCCGTGGCCGCGTGATAGGTGCCGATGCTGTCCTGCACGTCTTCGGTCAGGAGGAATCCCAGCTGCCAAAGCCGCTGCTGCAGGCGCGTGACGGCTTCGCCGGTGTCGCCCTGCTGGAGGGTGATGTAGCTTTGCGTCGAGTTGTACATCTGAATGCCATTGTAGGGGGCGGCATTGCTGAAGATGTAGGCCTGCATCTCGGGCGAGGCCTCGCCGGTCTGCGAGACGCCGACGGCCGACTGGAACGCGCGCATCGCGCTGGCGGTCGATTCGTCATAGGTGCCGGTGACGTCGCAGGCGTAGCCGATGTCGCTCAGGCGCTGTTGCAGTTCCTCGACGGCGGAGCCGCTGTCGCCAATGCCCAGCGTCTGGACGATCAGCTCGTCCTCGGGCAGGACTTCCGGCGCTTCGGTGGGCGCCGGGGTGCTCTGCGCCGTGATGCCGTTGAGCACGTCGTCGTAGCTGATGGCGGTGGGGGAGAACAGCACGGCCTGCACCTGCGCCGTGGCGATGCCGGTTTCCTCCAGGTTGTTGTAGCGCTGGAACATGCGGATGGCGGCGGTCGTCTGCTCGCCATAGTTGCCGTCGCCCGCGCCGGAGGCGTAGCCCAGCTCGATCAGGCGCTCCTGCAGCGCGGTGACCGCGTCGCCCTCGTCGCCCTCGGAGAGGTCGGTGTACACGGTGGTGTCGCCCGCATAGGTCGAACCGTAGGCGGGCGCCTGATCCGACAGCAGGAATGCCTGGACGGCATAGGACATCGTGCCCGTCGGCTCCATGCCGCAAGCCTCCTCAAACAGCCGCGCCGCCGCAGCGGTCTCCTCGTCGTAGATGCCCGACGGGGTGGAGGTCATGTAGCCCAACTCGACCAGCCGCTCCTGCAGCTGCATGACCAGCGTTCCGACGTTGCCGATGGTCAAAGTGTTTTCGTCGACTTCGACCGTCTGCGTTTCCCCGCCTTCGGAATAGCGCAGCGCGCCTTCCGAATAGAGCTGCTGCTGCATGGCGATGTAGGCGATCGGCTGCGGTTCCAGTCCATAGGTCTCGTAAAACAGCTCGACGGCGCGCTCAGTTTCCTCATCGTAGACGCCGGTCAGCTCCGAAATCGGATAGCCCAGCTCTTCCAGGCGGTGCTGAAGCGCGTAGACGGCGCTGCCGACCGCGCCGCGCTGCAGCGTCGTGTACTGTGAGACGACAGCGGATTCGTACTCGGCCGTTCCGTAGACCGGTGCGTCCGACGAGAACAGCTCCTCCTGAAACGCCTGCGTGGCGATGCCGGTCTGCATGATGCCGTAGGTCTGCTCAAACCGGCGCACGGCGGTTTCGGTCGCCGCGTCGAAGATGCCGGAGATGCCACCGCTGAAGTAGCCCAGCTCCTGAAGGCGCTGCTGCAGCGCCTGTACGGCCAGGCCGGTGTCGCCGAGCTCCAGGGTTTCGTATTCAGCTTCGTCGTCGTTTGTCTGGCGGGTGTAGCTGCTGTTGAGCAGCGAAGAATCGTTGACCGTGACGTTGCCGTTCGCGTCGATTTCCACCTGTGCCCGATCCTCCTCGGCGATCTCGTCCGGCTCGGTGGTGGCGAAGGGGACGCTGATGTTGACGCTGAAGTCGGCCGTGCTTTCAAAAACGGAGTCATCCACCTGTCCGCAGCCGCTGAGCAGACATGCGCCAGCCGCAAGCATTGCCGCGAAGAGGCCGTATTTTCGTATGCGCATGGCAGTTTCCTCCGAAAGTATTGCAATTCATCCTTTAGACGATGAAAGAGGGGAATTGGTTCAATTTTCCCCAAGATATTCTTCATTGTACCGCGTTTTTCGTCGGAAGGCAAGGATGCGCATTGGGTAAATGCGTAAAGGTTTTGGGGCGGCGCTTTATAGAAGGAATAATTCGGACAGGAACACCGCGGCGCAGGCCGCGCACGCCACAGGAAGCAGTCCCATTCCGCGCCACGCGCAGAACAGCGCCGCCGCGAAGCCGAGCCACGCCGACCAGACGCTGCCCGTGGCGGTCAGGATCGAGGGAAACGTCATCACCGCGAGCGTGACGTAGGGGACGTAATAGAGAAACGAGCGCAGGAACCGGTTTTCAATCCTGCGGCGGATCAGCGTCAGCGGCAATGTGCGGATCAGGTAGCTGACCGCCGCCATGGCGAATATGTAGATGTAGGCGTTTCCGGTCATGGCTGCGCCTCCTCTTCGACGGGAAAGCGCCAGGCCGCCAGCGCCGACAGCGCGACCGTCAGCAGGATGACCCGCGCGCCCGTGGACAGGAATGCGAACAGCGGCGCGAGCGTGAACAGCGCGCTCAGCGCCATCGACGCGGCGATCAGCGCGGCCAGCACGCGGCTCTTGCGCGCGGGCGGCACGATCACGGCGAGAAACATGCCGTACAGCGATACGCTCAGCGCGCTGACCAGCCGTGCGGGCAGCGCGCTGCCCATCGCCACGCCGAGGAAGGTGCCCAGCGCCCAGCCGGGCAGCGCGATCAGGATCACGCCGTAGGCATAGCGCGGGTTGAGCGGTCCCGGCTGCGCGATGTACGCGCCGAAGATCTCGTCGGTCACGTCAAAGCCGATGATGAGCCGGGGAATGAGCGGCGTCGAAGCGGCCAGCTTCTGGCTCAGCGCGCAGGACATCAGCAGGTAGCGCGCGTTGGCGACCAGCGTCATCAAGGCGACTTCGAGATAGCCCGCGCCGGCGCCGATCAGCGTAAACGCCGCGAATTCCCCGGCGGAGGCGTTGTTGAGCAGGCTGGCCAGCGCGGCCTGAAAGGCGGTCAGGCCCGCGCCGCGCGCCGCGATGCCGAGCGAAATGGCCACGGCAAAGTAGCCCAGCGAAATGGGCGCGCCGTCGCGCAGGCCGCGCAGGAAAGCATGATCCTTCGTCAAAATCCTCACCCCATTGTGAATGCGTGCAGCCGGCAAAGAAGGCGGCGCGAACCGCTTCGGATGCGCGCCGCCTCAACCGGAAAAAGCAGTCTGCCCCGGCCTCACTTGCGGCCGAAGCGCGCGAGACCCCAATCGCGGAACGCGCGCACGCGCTCGTTGAGATCCGGCCATTTTTCGACGCTCTCCGCCGAGAAGAACCCGCCGGCGGGATCTTCGGTCGCGCGCCATTCGTGGGCGATCAGCGCCCATGTGGCGTCGTAGAGGTTGGCGAATTCCGGATCGCGCTGCGCTTCGCAGACGAAGGACTGCCGCGGGGAATTGATGTCCTCGCCGCTGATCTGGAACAGCCCGTGCTTCTCGCACAGCGCGCGCACGCGCACGAGCTGGGCGCGGGTGTTGCGCGAGGGCATGTAGGTGACGGCGCGGAAGCCGAGCTGCGCGACGTATTCGATCAGCTCGTCGAGATAGTCGTCCTCGAACTTCTGAGCGCGCTTGTCGCCGGTGACGCTGTCGCCGACGTCGCCCAGATACGCCATCGCCGAGATCGCGCCGATCTGCTCCGACAGCTTCAGTGCGTCGCGCACGTCGAACAGCTCGTCGGTGGCGTCGATGTAGAAGCGGCTGATCAGCTCCGACTTGATCCAGCCGAGCAGGTCGTATTCGCGGTAGGGGTTGTCCTCATCGAGCAGATAGCCCTCGATCCGGGCGGGGATCGGCAGCTTCAGGTCTTCGTGGATGAACCGGACCAGCGCCGCGCCCGAACCGGCGACCTCGATCATGCGGTTCGCCAGCGCGCGGGAGAGGTGGCGCTCGGTGACGGCGCCGCCGCGGCTGTAGTTGGACAGCGGCAGCACGTCGCGGTCGAAGTCGATCGCGATGCCATAGCGGGCCATCATGCCGTTGACCGCGTCGACCATCCTGCGGTTGCGCACATTGCGCATCTCGCGATAGGGCGCCATCGCGCGCGTCAGCTCTGCGGCGCGGTTGTGAGGAACGCCGTGCAGCGTGACGTACATCACGCCGGGCTGGTCGGGGTTGTTGAACATCTTGCCGGCGAACGGCGTGTTCGCGAAGCTCACGCGGAATTCCATGCCCATCGTCGCGGCCATGCCGGCGGCTTCGGCGGCGGCGAGGAACTCCTCCGCGCCGGCGATCGTGTCGTGGTCCATCAGGCCGCAGGTGCACAGCCCGGCCTGCCGCGCGAACCACACCGCCGCCGTCGGCGAATAGGGGGAAAAGGAATAGGTGGTGTGGATGTGGTTGTTGACGTCGCGGCCGGCGGCGGGGGCGGGTTCGGTTTCGATGAGATGCCGGAGGTTTTCAAGCGCGTGCTCGCCGTTGAGCATTTCGAGGATCGCATCTCGGGAATGGGACATGAGGTACACTTCCTTTTCGTAATAAAATAAATGAGTCAGACGAGGCGGCAGTTTTTCGCCAGGCGGGCGATGAGAATGTCGGCGACGGCGACGGCGTCCTCAATGGACAGATAGTGGTCGGCGCTCTTGTCCACCAGCAGGCGCGCCGAACCGTCGAATTCATCGTCGGCGAACCAGAGGTTGAGCATCACCGGCCAGCGCGGCAGAAAGGGCAGCGCGCAGCTGAAATCCGCCTTGCCCTCGACGGGTTCGCCGCCGAGCGCGCGGCAGACGGCTCCGGCATCTTCCGGCGAAAGGCCGCCGAGCAGCGCGCCGATGCGCGCGCCGGCTTCGCGGTCGCACTTTGAACCCCGGACGAGCCCGTCGCGCATCTGGCCCATCGCAATCCATTCGCCGCCGGGCGGCGCGCCGTCCGCGCGGCTCAGGCAGTGCAGGATGACGAGCTGATGCCATTCCGGCAGCGCCGGGGAAAACGAGCAGTCCGGAAGCGAGATTTCGACCGTCTCGCCCAGCGTCGAAACGCGAAACGCGCGCCGTGCAGGATCGTATTCGATCCCGGCGGCGCGGGCCGCGTCCGCAGGATCGCGCAGCTCGAGCGCCTGCCGGGCGGCCTTGAGCATTTCTGCAAACATCCGGTTGGGCTTTGGAGACGGGACGTCCATGGGCATTCCTCCGAATCTTTTGAAAACGGCCCGGGAATCGCGCGCCTGAGCGGCCGGACTGCAAACTTCAGCGCGAGCCTCTTCTCGCAGGCGGGCGATTCGCTCACAACAGATCCATCAGATGGAACACGATCGCGCCGTAGATGTTAAACGCAATCGCGAACGTTCCCAGCGCCGTCTCCCAGCGCGCGCGGGTCTTGCGGCCGCGCAGCTCGAGCAGCAGCATCATCGGGATCGGATCGCAGAGGTAGCGCGCGCCGAACTGCCAGCCGCCGAGCGTCTTGTGCAGCAGCAGGAGGAAGATCTCCAGGATGACGGCGAGCGCGAGCAGCGTGTCCGTCGCGTCCCAGCGCCGGCGAACGGCCTTGACGACGCAGGCGACCGGAGCGGCGACGTAGATCGGGTTGACCATCCAGAACGCGAAGCCGTTGAACATCGGGAACATCAGCCGGTTTTCCTCAAACCACGGAAGCCTCAGCAGGTTGGCGATGTTGCCGGCGACGTATTGCAGGCCGAACTGCGGCTGGTCGGGATCGCGCGTGAACTCGGGCAGGTAGTTGTGCCCGAACTCCAGCGGGTTGCCGAAGCGCGCGTAATTGTACGCGCCCAGCGCGAGCGCCACGATGGCCGGCGCGGCCAGATGGGGGAGCATCCGCGCGAGCGTCCGCCCGAGGGGCGCGGGCTCCGCGCGGGAGATGTTTTTGTACAGCATCCACAGGGCGGGCGGCACGAACGCGGCCTGGAACGGCCGGCAGCCGACCGAAAGCGCCAAGCAGAACAGCCCCAGCCCCCATTCGAGCGGCGTCTCGCCCGTCAGGCCGAGCGCGCACAGCGTGGTCAGCATGAAGCACATCAGCTGCGCCTGATTCCAGACGTCGCCGGTGAGCGAGAACTGCAGCATGTTGCAGCCCAGCGTCAAAAACAGCGCGAAGAACATCGCGTCGGCGCTCTTGCGGAAGCGCCGGGCGAGCGCGTAGCCGGCGAAGTAGGCCGTGAGGAAGTACAGCCCCGTGACCAGCGTGTTCGGCGTGTTTTCGCCGAAGAAGAAGGTCAGCAGCCACATCACCAGTGCCGGCACGCTGGGGAAGCTGACGTAGTAGTCGCCCTCGTAGATCGCCAGCTCCAGCCACGGGTAGTCCTGCCCGAGCGAGAGCTTGCCCTCGCGCCACGCCAGCGCCTGAAGCGTGTAGCTGTCGCGCGGGGAGTGGGCGAAGATGTCGAAGTTCAGGATCATCATGATGCCAACCCACGTCAGCACCACGATGGCGGCACCGTACCACAGGCGCGTTTCGCGCAGGAGGCTCGGGCGGGGGGAGAGTCGTTCGGTCATGAGGTCGCTCCTTTTCGGTCGGCGTCCGGCGCGGCGGCCGGGCGCGGCTTTGCCCAGCGCGGCGCGTGGGCGAGGCAGAATTTCGAGATCGGCCGCTCGGCCAGATAGGTCATCAGGACCGCCACCAGAAAGCTCAGCGCGAGGCACAGCAGCATGTACGGCCACCGCCATTCGGGATCGTCCATCGGGCGCTCGGTCATGTAGGGCGGCAGGTGCCATTCCTTCAGCCGCAGCGCGATCCAGGCGTGCCACATGTAGACCTGATAGGAAATCGTGCTGAGGAACCGCGTGACCGGATTGCCGAGCAGGCGGTGCAGCCATTCGCAGCTGAATACCGACGCGGCGATCGCGCCGCAGAACGCCGCCGAGACGAACTTGCGCGTGTGCATCTGCAGCCGCGAGAGGTTTTCGGGGACGTCCTCGTAGCGCAGCGCGTCGATGTACATCACGGCCAGAAAGTACATCGCCGCGAACATCAGCGCCGCCAGCGTAAACGCCGGGCGAAGCGCCGCGCGAGAACCATCGTCGAGCGTGCGCTTGATCCGGGCGACGATGTGCGCCGCGAGCATGCCGCCGACGAACACGTCGATCATGCCCGGCAGCTGGTTCATCAGCCAGCCGATGCGCGAATAGTCGATGTCGCGCAGGTACATCCGCCAGCCCTCGCCGATGGCGAACGCCGCCGCCATGACCCAGTAGGGCCTTTTGCGAAACAGCGGCAGGATCAGCGGGAAGATCAGGTAGAACTGCACTTCGATCGCGATCGACCAGAGCACGGGGTTTAAGTGGTTGTACGCCAGCGCCGGCGTGGACATCTGCGTCAGCGTCATGTTGCCGATGAACTGCTCGCGCAGAAGCGCCGGATCCAGCCGGCCGACCTGATAGATCGCGCTGACGATCACGCTGAAGAAGTACGTCGGCAGGATGCGCACCATGCGCTTGTAGGCGTAATTGCCGATGTGCAGCCGCCTTTCGGGATGCATGGCCAGCGGATAGTACAGGCAGAAGCCGCTCAACGCGAACAGCAGCTCCACGCCGAGGCTGCCGATGGAGACGACGGGCGTGAAGTCGATCGAGACCGGGCCGATGTGGACGACCATCGAGACCCACGACTGCTGCCAGTAGTGAAAGATCAGCACGAGCAGTGTGGCGATGGCGCGAAAGCCGTCCAGCGTGTCGACGTAATCGGGAATCGAGCGGGCGCGGGCGTTGAGCTTCATGGCAATGCTCCTCATCGGTTTCGTTGGATTGAGCCAATGCCATTATACCCCGATTCTCCCGCGATGGCAAGCGAATCTTGACAGAGGGCGAAAAGAGGGCGGAAAATTGGAAAAATTGCGTTGAAACCGGGCGCATGAAGGCGAGATTTCATGGAAGAATGCTTGACAGAACGGCGGGAATCGGCTATACTGATGGGGTTGTAAATCTGGGTGATTCGCCCATTCGGCGTTCAAACCCCAATAAAATTGGTAAGGAGTGTTTCAGTTATGGCAAGTTCGGTTCGTACCTACCAGCCCAAGAAGCGTCAGAGATCCAAGGTGCACGGCTTCCGCGCGCGCATGAAGACCCGCGCCGGCCGCAACGTGCTCAAGGCGCGCCGCGCGCGTGGCCGCAAGGTCCTCTCTGCGTAATCCGTGGAGGACAGGCATTCCGCGGCGCGTGGATCAGAGGCGTTTCCGCGCCGCTACCGCCTGGGCGAAAACAGGAACTATCGGTATGTCTACCGGCGGGGGAAGTCGACCCCTTCGCGCAACGTCACGCTGGTGTACATGAAGGCGCGCGACCTGAAGATCGGCTTTTCCGTCTCCGGAAAGGTCGGCAACGCCGTGACGCGCAACCGCATCCGCCGATGGATGCGCGAGGATGTGCGCCGCCTGCGTGCGCGGATGAAGTGCGGCAAGTACGTCTTTGTGGCGCGGCCGTCGGCCGCTGCGGCCGGACACGCGGAGCTCACGCGCGAGATCCGCGGCGTGCTTTCGCGCGCGAAGCTGCTCAGGGAGGGCGTGTAAATGCGTTCTTTGCCGAAGCGACTGCTGATCGGGCTGATTCGCTTCTATCAGAGGAACATTTCGCCGCGGCACCCCGGGTGCTGCCGGTTTATTCCGACCTGTTCGCAGTATGCGTTGGAGGCCGTGACGAAGTACGGCGCCGTGAAGGGCGGCTGGATGGCCTTCCGGCGAATCCTGCGCTGCAACCCGTTTCACAAGGGCGGATACGATCCCGTGCCGTGATTCGCGAGACCGTCGCGACCGGCCGCCGCCCCGCGCAGCTGAAATGCCCGCGGCTTGCAGGCCCGCTCAATCGCGCGGGCGCGCTGGGGCATTTTCTTGTATGGTTGACGATAACTCCCTTGGAGGATTGAGAATGATAGACGCGATCAATTCCCTGTTTGTATCCGTGCTCAACTGGATCTACAGCTGGGTGGGCAATTACGGATGGTCGGTTGTGGTGTTTACGCTGTTCGTGCGTCTGCTGGTGCTGCCGCTGGACATCAAGTCCCGCCGCGGCATGCGCGCCACGATGCGGATCCAGCCCAAGCTGCAGGCGCTTCAGAAGAAATACGCCAACGACAAGGAAAAGCTCAACCAGAAGACGCTGGAGCTTTACCGCAAGGAGCACGTGAGCATGACGGCGGGCTGTCTGCCGATGCTGTTGCAATGGCCGATCCTGATCTTCATGTTCACCGCGATGCGCGTCGTCGCGAACGAGCACACGATCCAGATGATCCTCGATCTGCAAAACGGCATCGAGCCGGTGTTTCAGAGCTGGCTTTGGATCAAGAACGTGTTCATGCCGGACTCGTTCATGTCCTCCATCTTGCCGGCCGCAGGGAGCGCGCTTGTCGAGATCGGCCCTGTAGGCTATTCGTCGATCCTGACCGCCGAGAACATCGAGGCGGCGCGGGCGTTCCTCGCCACGAGCGAGTATGCCGCGATCGCCGCGCAGCATGGCGCGAACGCGTTCATGTCCATTCCGCTGAACTTCATCTTCTTGCAGACGACGCTCACCCTTCCGACGTCGTTTGCCGCGCTGTTCGAGTATGCCAACGGCCTGTTCATCCTGCCCATTCTCGCCGCCGTCAGCCAGTTCCTGATGACGAAGGTCATGAATTCGACCGGCAGGAAGAAGGACAAGAGCCAGCCTGCGCAGCCGGAACCGGCCAACGCGATGAACAGCGGATTTATGAAGTGGTTCTTCCCGCTGTTCTCCCTGTGGATCTGCGCGACGAGCAACTCGGCGTTCTCGATTTACTGGATGGCGGTCAATGTCATCTCCATCATTCAGAACATCGTGCTCAACCGCATCTTCGACCACGAAGAGGCGAAGCGTGAGCTTGAAAAAAATGGAGCCGCCAACTGAGCCCGGGAATGGGGCTGCTGGCGCCTTCGGACGACCATAAGGAGGCATCGTGCCTTGAAGTTTATCGAATCGACAGGAAAGACCGTCAAGGACGCAATCAGCAAGGGACTTGCCGAGCTGGGTTGCGATTCCGCCGACGTAGACATTCAAGTGATTGAGATGGGCAGCCCTGGATTGTTCGGCATCTTTGGGCGCCCGGCGAAGGTTCGGCTGACCCTGAAGGAATCGGATAAGGATCTGGAGATCGACCTGCCCGTGCTTTCGATCGATCAGCCGTCCGGCAGAAAGCGCGAGAAGGCAAAGCCGGAGAAGGCCAGGGCCGACAAGCCGCAGAAGGCAGAGAAGCCGGAGAAGAAGCAGGAGGCGCCCAAGCCGCGCGAGGAGCGCGACGATGCGGCGAAACCCGAAGCGCCGAAGCCGCGCCCGGAAAAGAAGAAGCGCGAGCCGAAGCCCCAGAAGCCCGCGGCGGAGACCGCGCCCGAGACCGAGGTGCCCGCGCCCGCGCCGGTCGAGCAGGAGCCGTTCGTGCCGACGCCGGACGACCAGCTCAGCGAAACCGCGCACAACGCGCGCGCGTTCCTGATGGGATTGACCGAGCGGATGGGCGTGCCGGCGCAGATCGCCGTCTCCGAGAGCCCGGAGCAGATCCGCATGGTGCTCTCCGGCGAGAACATGTCCATCCTGATCGGCCGCCGCGGCGAAACGCTCGACGCGCTGCAGTATCTGACCAGCTTGAACGTCAACCGCGCGCGCGAGGACTACCTCCGCGTGTCGCTGGACACGGAGAACTACCGCGCCAAGCGCGAAGAGGCGCTGCGGAAGCTGGCGGTTCGCATGGCAGGGCGCTGCAAGAAGAGCGGACGGCGCGTCGCGCTCGAGCCGATGAACCCCTACGAGCGCCGCATCCTGCACTCGGCGCTTCAGGCGGATCCGGACGTCACGACTCATTCCGAGGGCGAGGAACCGTACCGCCGCGTCATCATCACGTTGAAGTGAAAATCAGCCTCCCGGCCATTCCGGCCGGGAGGCTTCGTTTGCCGAGGGGAAATCCAGATGCCCCTCGCGCTGCAGCGCCGGGGAGGACATCCCAAGGGAAGCGCAGTGTACTGTTCGCAGAGGAGCGGAAGCGGGCTTCATTTTCGGAAGCAGGTCCGACGCAACTCCTGCGATGACGGGCTTGCTGAGCCGGAGAGCGAATTTGCCACTGGCCAGACCACTGATAAAGCCTGTAAGCTTCCCGACTTTTCAGACTGCAAATCAGCTCGGATAGCGCCGCTTTGGCTGGATCGCCGACGAGCCTCCCGACAAATCTGATAAATGCGCAGGCGGCAAGGTGCATTTCAAACGGAAAAACCCGCCGGAGTACATCCGGCGGGTTGGTTGATTGAGAGAAGAAATCAGTCGCGGGAGAGGATCGTCTTCTCGGTTTCGACGTCGAAGAAGTGGAGACGGTTGACATCGAAGCCGACCTTGATGTGATCGCCGCCGCGGGAAGTGGTGCGGGGATCGACGCGGGCAATGAAGTTCTCGTCCTTGCCCGTGGTGGACAGGTACAGATACGTCTCAGAACCCATCAGCTCGATCAGCTCGACGGAGACGTCGATGCAGGCGTCCGGATACGCGGAGATGAAGGCGGATTCGTCGTGGATGTTCTCAGGACGGATGCCCATGTAGACTTCCTTGCCGATGTAGTCGCCCGTCATGCGCTGCACCTTGCCGGCCGGCACCTTGATGGAGTTGTTGCCGAAGGAGGCGTACACGGCGTCGCCGCGCTTTTCGAGGCGCACGCGGAAGATGTTCATCTGCGGGGTGCCGATGAAGCACGCCACGAACAGGTTCGCCGGATAGTCATACAGGTTCTGCGGCGTATCCTGCTGCTGCATGAAGCCGTCCTTCATGACGACGATGCGGGAGCCCATGGTCATGGCCTCGGTCTGGTCGTGCGTGACGTAGATGAAGGTGGTCTGCAGGCGCTTGTGCAGCTTGGTGATTTCGGTACGCATCTGCACGCGCAGCTTGGCGTCCAGGTTGGAAAGAGGTTCGTCCATCAGGAAGACCTTCGGCTCGCGGACGATTGCGCGACCCAGCGCGACGCGCTGGCGCTGACCGCCGGAGAGCGCCGCCGGCTTGCGGTTGAGCAGGGCTTCGATGCCCAGGATCGCGGCCGCTTCCTTGACGCGACGGTCGATATCCGCCTTCGGCATCTTGCGCAGCTTCAGGCCGAACGCCATGTTGTTGTAAACGGTCATGTGCGGATAGAGCGCGTAGCTCTGGAAGACCATCGCGATGTCGCGGTCCTTCGGCGGGATGTGGTTGACGAGCTTGTCGTCGATGTACAGCTCGCCGCTGGAAATGTCCTCCAGGCCGGCGACCATGCGCAGCGTGGTGGACTTGCCGCATCCGGAAGGTCCGACGAGAACGATGAATTCCTTGTCTTCAATCTCGAGGTTGAAATCGCTGACGGCCACAACATCGCCGGCGTAGACCTTATAGATGTTGCGAAGAGAAAGGCTTGCCATGATGATTTCCTCCCAATCTCAATATCGTTGCACTCATTATAACAGAAATCCGAACATTTGGATATTGATCGATGTCACAAAGTTCAGGAAGAATGTTAGGACAATTTGACGCAGTTAACAATAAATTAGCAATGAATGGCAGAGATGCGTTAATCTTGACCCAATCCACCGCGGTTTCGGAATCGAAAGAGATAAAAACTTATAAAAAATTGTCAAATTACGGATTGAATATCGTACATAATAGGCAAAAAACAGGAACGAAATTCATCCCTGACGCGCAGAAGGGATTCCCTGCCCGTAGTAAGCGTTGGGGCCGTGCTTGCGCAGGAAATGCTTGTCGGCGATGTGGCCGGGCAGCGACTCAGCGCCGGGCGCGAGGGAGAGCGTCCACATGGCCATCCGGGCGACCTCCTCGAGCACAATGGCGTTGTGCACGCTGTCCATGCCGTCCCGTCCCCAGGTGAACGGCCCGTGGCCGCGGGCGAGCACGGCGGGCGTGTGGACGGGACTGCGGCCCTGAAAGGCCTCGACGATGACCTTTCCGGTGTTGGCCTCGTAGGCGTCTTCGGTTTCCTCCGGGGTCAGGAAGCGCGTCACAGGCACAGCGCCGCGGAACGAATCGGCGTGTGTGGTGCCGAAGCAGGGAATTTCGCACCCCGCCTGCGCCCACGCGGTCGCGCAGGGGGAGTGGGTGTGCGTGACGCCGCCGATCTCGGCGAACGCGCGGTAGAGCGCCAGATGCGTCGGCGCGTCGGACGAGGGCTTCAGCCCTTCTTCCAGCGGACGCCCGGTTTCGAGGTCGAGCAGCACGATCTGCTCGGGCGTCATGGTCTCGTAGGGCACGCCGCTGGGTTTGATGGCGACGATGCCGCGCTCCCGGTCGACCTGCGAGACGTTTCCCCAGGTGAGGACGACGAGCCCGCGCCGGCTGAGCTCCATGTTGGCTTCGTAGACCTGCTCTTTGAGCGATTGCATGGCGGTTTCCTCCAATTTCAGCGTTTCCTACATTATAGCATGGTGTGCGCAGCGATGCAATCGGCGGGTGGAATTTTTGCCCCGCGGGGCTGCAGATTCGTCTCGAAGGCAGCGGTCAAAATCCGGTCGTCCGAAATTTACGCGATTACCGCAAAAAGGCATTTGCTTTTGAAAATTTTTGTATTATAATAGAATAGAACGACAAATTTCGGGAGGTGGCGGACTTGGTTCAGATACAGGCGTTTTTTGCTCAGATCGGAGCGCTGTTTGTCAACCTCTTCGACCGCCCGGATTGGCGCAACATCGTCGACATCGGCATACTGGCGGTGCTGATCTACAGCATCATCAAGCTGGTCATGCACACGCGGGCGAACTCGCTGTTCAAGGGCATCATCTTTATTCTGGTGCTCTCGTGGCTGGCCGAAGCGCTGCAGATCAGCGCCGTGAGCTGGCTTTTGCAGCAGGTCATCAACACCGGCGTGCTGGTGCTGGTGATCGTGTTCCAGCCGGAGCTGCGCCGCGCGCTGGATCAGATCGGCCGCTCCAAGTGGACGCGGCAGATGTTCAGTTCGCAAAAGAAGCAGAGTTCCGGCCGGACGGAGCAGCACGTGGCGGAGATCGTCCGCGCGCTGAACAACATGTCGCGCAAGAAGATCGGCGCGTTGATCGTGTTTGAGCGAAGCACCGGCCTGGGCGACGTCATCGAATCCGGGACGGTCGTCGACGCCGAGATCTCCGATCCGCTGATTGAAAACATCTTCGAGCCGAACACGCCGCTGCACGACGGCGCGATGGTCATCCGCGACGAGCGCATCGTCGCCGCCGCCTGCATCCTCCAGCTTTCCGAGGACTACACCATCAGCCGCGAGCTCGGCACGCGCCATCGCGCCGCCATCGGCATCACCGAGGCGACCGACGCCGTATCGCTGATCGTCTCGGAGGAGACCGGCATCATCTCCATGGCGCGCGACGGCAAGCTGACACGCTATCTGGACGTCAAGTCCCTCACGATCCTGCTGACCGAGCTGTTCGCCCCGAAGGCGCGCAAGAGCACCTCGTGGGTCAGTACCGTGTCCGAACGCCTGAGCAGCATGTCCTCCAAGAGCAGCTCCAGCCGCGGGAAGGAGGAAACGCATGAAGAATAAGCTCGCCCGGCTGCGCAGGTGGATGGAATCGCACCGCGTGACGAATGTGATTTTGAACGGCGCGCGCGCGCTGTGGGGTCTGCTGTCCCACAACCTCGGCCTGAAGGCGCTGTCGCTGCTGATGGCGGTGCTTCTGTGGAACTTCGTCATCACCTCGAACACGACGATCACGCGCACCAAGACGATCACCGGCCTGACCGGCTACATCACCAGCCAGTCCGCGCTGAACACCTATGGACTGGCGCTTCTCGAAAATCCGACCGAGCAGCTCAGTGACATCAGCGTCACCGTCGAGGTCGCGCAGTCGGAATACGCCTACGTCTCCTCGGACAACGTGCAGGTCACGCTCGACCTCTCCAGCGTCCGCACCGCCGGCACGCAGGAGGTCTCGCTCGTGGCGTCCACCAGCTACGGCCGCGTGGTGCGCATCATGCCGGACACGCTGACGCTCACGTTCGAGACGCTGGACTCGCGCATGATCCCGGTCAACGTCCAGATCGTCGGCGAGACCGAGGCGGACCGCTGGTACAACGTCAACCGGACCAATCCGACCGCCGTGACGATCAGCGGCGCGGCGTCGGTCGTGCAGAGCATCGCGTCGGCCTACGTCTATGTGGACGTCACCGGTTACGACAGCTCGTTCATCACCGCCGACCAGTATGTGCTGCTCGACAGCGAGGGCAATGAAATCACGGCGTCCATGCTCAACCGCTCCTCGTCGTCGATCACCGTCAACATGGACGTCTATCCGACGAAGGAAATCCCCATCAGCACGGAGATCGACAGCGTTGTGACCGGTGAGCCGGCGGACGGCTATGTGGTGGAGAGCGTGTCGATCCAGCCGGAGTCGCTCGTCGTCGCCGCCGATCAGGAACTGCTGGATTCGATCGCCGAGCTTCAGGTCGAGCCGGTCTCGGTGGCCGGGCGGTCGAGGAGCTTCACGGCGCGCGCATCGGTGGCCTCGCTTTCGTCGTTCCGCTCGATTTCGGCCGACGAGGTCTACGTCAACGTCACCATCGTCGAGGAGACGACCGGCGCGTGGATCGAGGGCGTGAAGGTCAGCTATATCAACCGCGATGAAAACCTGAACCTGACCTACGATACCGGCGAGATCCGCGTGTATGTCACCGGCCCGCGCAGCGTCATCGAAGATCTTCAGCAGAACGGCTTTGCTGCGACGGTCGATCTGTCCGGGCTGACCGCAGGAACCTACGCGCTGGCGCCGACGTTCCCGGTGGACACCTATCCCGACGTGACGTTTACGCCGGATCCGGGCGAACTGGAAGTGACCCTGACGGAGGTGGAGCCGGACGCGGCGGAGTAAGCGCGCCCATACAGGAGGAAACAAATGACGCAAACGGGATATTCCAATGCGATTGTCAACGCCCTGCTCGGCTGGCTGAAGGGGCTGGCGAGCTGGGTGCTGAAGCTGTTCGATCTGGCCGGCAGCGGCGGGTCGCCATTGCTGTGGCTTTCAGAGCACTGGCTGCAGCTGCTGATCTTTCTGCTGATCCTCGGCGTCGCCATGGACTGGCTGATCTGGATGATCCGCTGGAGGCCGTACTGGGTATGGTTTCGCAAGAAGCGCATCATTGTCAACGACGAGCGCTTTCTCAACGAGGACGACCTTCGCGATGCCGAGCGCACCGATGGGGACGACCCCGTCGAGCGCCGCTATACCGTGCCCAGCACGGTGGTGAAGCGCCGCCCTGCGCGGTCTGCCAGCGCAAAGCGGCGCACGCCTGAAGGGAAAAAGGCGGCCAAGCCGCGCCGTCCGCGCATCCCGGAGCTTTCGCCGGACGAATTGTTTGAGGTCAGCCACGGCGAAGAGGACTATTCGGATTTCTACGAGGACGAGGTCTTCAACGTCTCCAACCTGCCCGAAGCGCAGACGTCGAAACATGGGCGCAGACGGCGCAAATGAGGCGCGCGGAGCCGTGCGTTCGGCTTTTCTCTGCGCATATTTGCGAGGGAGGAAAGCCTGCCGCCGCACAGCGAAGTGGGGGACAAGAGATGAAGAGAATCCTTTGCTTTGGCGATTCCAACACCTATGGCTACGACCCGAGGGGCGGCCGCTACGGCGAGGACGAGCGATGGCCGATGCGGCTTTCGGCGGCGCTCGGCGAGGGCTTTTCCGTGGTCGAGGAGGGCTTTGGCGGGCGCACCTGCGTGTACGACGACCCCATTGAAGGCGGCTACAAGAGCGGCGCAAGCTATCTTCCGCCCTGCCTGATGAGCCACAATCCGCTCGACCTCGTGATCCTCATGCTCGGCACGAACGACGCCAAGCGGCGCTTCGGCCTGACGCCGGTCACGATCGGGGAGGGACTTGCCCAGCTCGTCCGGCTGATCCGCCTCTACGGGCAGGACGCCGGCGGCCAGCCGCCCGCGGTTCTGATCGTCGCGCCCGCGCCCGTGGAGCCGCCCGTGCTGAACACGCGCATGGCCGAGTCGTTTGGCGAACACGCCCTCGAGGTCACGCGCGGCCTCGCCGCCGAGTACGCCCGGCTCGCAAGGCTGATGCGGTGCGCTTTTTTCGACGCCGCTCCCGTTGCCGAAGTTTCGCCCATCGACGGCGTCCATCTCTCCCGCCGCGGCCATGCCCGGCTTGCCGAGGCGCTGGCGGGGCAGGTTTGCCAGATCCTTTCCTAGAGAACTTCCCGGGGATCGAATTCCCAAAAAGGCGCGGCGGCATCGCGAGGATGCCGGTGCGGCCATGCCCGGCTCGCCGAGGCGCTGGCGGGGCAGGTCTGCCAGATTCTTTCCTAGAGAACTTCCCGGGGATCGAATCCCCAAAAAAGGCGCGGCGGCATCGCGAGGATGCCGCCGCGCCTTTGCGTTCCCGGGTGTGGGACGGCCGCTTTGGAGAGCGGGTCATTCGTTTACAAATTCAATGTTTACATCGCCGTTGTTGCAGGACACGTTCAGCGCCTTGCTGCCGGACTCCTTGTCGCCGGGGAGGTTGCTCTCGCCCTTCTTGATCTCGGTCTGAATGGCGAAATCGTCATAGCTTCCCGCGACCGTTCCCGAGATGTTCCCGTTTTTGGCCGTCAGGGACAGGCCGCTTCCCACGTTCAGGCTTTCAAAGTTGATGTTTCCCCCGTTGGAGGAGAGGCTGATGCTTCCCGTCACCGTCAAGTCCGGAAGCGAGATGTCCTCGTTCGTCGTGGACAGCGAGAGGGTGTCCAGGAGCGCATCCGGAACCTGAACCGATATCCGCCGGTCTTCAGCGGAGGGCTTCAGGCCGATGTAGTCCGTCCAGTCCTTGTTGTATACGATGGTCATCGTCAGTACGTTTTCATCGGAGACCGCGATGTCATACGATTCCTCGCTGCTCGCGGAGTAGAGGATGTGGATCTGGCCGTCCTCGGACAAAGACACGTCGATCTGCCGGTCCTCGACGTCGATGGCGATTCCCTGGATCTGTGATGGATCGGCCGTATACTCCTCCTGAACGAACGGCTCGGCCTCGCCGGAACAGCCGGTCAGCGCGAAGCAGGCCAACGCGAGGCACAGTGCAAGCGAAATGATTTTCTTCATGGTGACTCCTCCTTGAATTTTGCAGGCCCAATGGTGATGGGCGTTGATTTGATTGCCGGCGGCTTCGGTTCGGCCGCGGCCTCTGGGCACAGGGCGTCTCCCTTCAAGACGGCGCCCGGGCGGGATCGCGCGGCCTTTCGCCTGAGCCGTCCGCGCTTCTCTTGATTTTCCGGTTTCCCTGTGCTAGAATGGATTATAAGCCTTTGTGTAACACAAAGGTCAATGGGGTGGGCGAAGTGAAAAAATATTTTACAGTCGGAGAAGCCGCGAAGGCCGTCCATGCGACGAGCGAGACGCTGCGGCATTACGACCGCATTGGACTGGTGAAGCCCAGCCGGACGGACGAATGGACGCACTACCGCTATTATACCGAACAGGACATCGTCCGCTTGAATACGGTGCGGGCCTTGCAGGTGATGGGCCTGCCCCTCCAGGAGATCAGGAAGGTGCTGGAATACGACGACCTTGAAAAAATCATCGACTTTCTGGAGCAGGCGGAGGAAAAGGCTGATGAAAAGATCGCGGCGCTGCAGTACAGCAAGTCAAAAATCCAGCTGGCAAAGGCCGACTACGAGGGGAAATTGCAGAAGCGGCAGGCGTTTGACGACGTCTTCCTCAAGGATTGTCCGGAGCGCGTGATCCTGCTGTCCGACACGCTGGAAGCGCCGGCGCTGGACAATCTCTGGGGCTATCTCGGCCACTTCTACGATCGGGTGCCGCCCGACTTAAAGGAGCAGTTTTCGTTTGAGGACCTGGCGGGCATCTACACCGCGGGCGGACAGTCCAGGCTCTTCGCCCTCTGCACGCGCTACGCGGAGGTGGACGGCCTGAAGGTGCTGCCGAAGGGGAGATACCTCTGCGCGAACTGCACCGAGGAGAGCCGGGAGCGGATGCTGGGGGAACTGACGCGCATCGCCCGGACGGAATATGGCGTAGAGCCGGCGTTTACGGTGCAGATCATCGTCGTGTCCGGCATTCTGCACTGGAATTATGAGGCGCAGGTCTGGGCTGGCGAATCGCGCGCATGGAGCGCTTCCGAATCGATCCAGGCGGGCGGGCGCCTTTCAGGAGAGGAATGCCCGCTGGGCGGACGGCGGAATTCAAGTGGAGCGCCTTGACAGGATTTTCGGAATGCACTAAAATAGTAGGAGATTGTGCCGGGACGGCGGTCGTCCCGAGAGACGGGGGCTTGGAATGCGGATTGGAACCCGGTTGCTGGCGGCGCTGTTTGCGTTCGCGCTGGCTTGGATGGGCGGCGCGGCCATCGCGCCGCGCTTTGCCGCGTCTGCGCAGGCGGAGGAAGCCGAGACCCCGGCGCTGGACATTGCCGCGGCCGTTTCGCCCGAGGCGGTTGCCGGGCCGGGCGACGTCGAGCTGACGTTTACGCTGACCAACCGCTCGACAGGGACGCTGTACGGCGTCAGCCTCGCCTCGGCGGACGGTCTGATCGCTGAGGTCGTCGGGGACATCGCGGCGGGGGAGTCGCGCACCGTATCGCGCACGCACACCGTCGCGCAGGCCGAGCTGGACGCCGGGTCGATCGGCTATGTGGTGACCTGCGAATCGGAAAACGCCGGGCTGCACAGCTATTCCGTCGCGATCGAGATCTCGCGCGACGGAGCTGAGCCGGAGGTGGAGTTCCTGCGGCGCATATCGAGCGCGCAGGTCACGGTGGGAAACACCGCGACGGTCGCCTATCGCGTCGAGAACACCGGAACCGCGGCCGTAGAGAACGTCGTCGTGAGCGATCCGGGGGTTGGGTTTGAAGCGCGGATCGAGGGGTTGGAGGCGGGCCAGAGCGAGCTGTTCCTCCATCGCACGGCCATCTCCGAGGACGTCGTCTCCGAGCCGGTGCTGAGCTATTCTGCGGCAGGTCAGGAGAACGTCTATACGGTCCGGCTGGAAGCCGTGGACATCGAGGCTGCGCAGGGGCGGCTGAACGCCACGCTCGTGGCCGGCGTGTCGATGTTTGATTCCGAAATGGTGGAGGCCGTGCTGCAGCTGACCAACGCGGGTGATGTCGATTACCGGGACATCGTCGTCTACGACGACGTCTACGGCGGCGTCATCGCCGACGGCATTTCGCTGCCCGCGGGAGGCGATCCCGTCGAGATCACGCATACCTATCCGCTTCGCGGCGAAGGGACCTACTGCTGGCGCATCACCGGGACGAGCGCCGCCGGCGCGCAGGTCGATTTTATCACCGACGTTCAGACCGTGGCCGCCGAGGCCGGAGAGCCGCTGCTGGCGCTGGAGGCCTCGGCTTCGCTTCCGCACATCCGGCATTCCGGCTATGTGACGTTTACGCTGGAGATTTCCAACGCAGGGGACGGCATGGCGTCGAACGTCGTCCTCTCCGAGGCGTCGCTGGGCGAGCTGGGCGAGCTGGCGGTGGTGCCGGCCGGCGAGCCGACGCGCTATACCGTGCGGCTGGAGGTCGGCGAGAGCACCGACTATCTGTTCTCCGCGACCTACACCGGCGCGGATGGCGAGACGCGCATCGCGACGGCGGACGCCGTTTCCGTCATTGTCGGCGCGGGCGGCGAGGATCCGGAGCCGGAGGAGCCGGACGCCGCGCTGGCCGAGGGCACGCCGATGCAGATGGGCAATTCGTCGCTGTTTCTCGTGCTGCTGATCGGCTCCTGCGTGGTGCTCGTGGTGCTGATCATCGTGCTGCTGGTGACCTCGCGCAAGGCGCGCAAGGCGCGCAAGGAGCGCGCGGCGGTGCGCAAGCAGCGCATGAAAGAGGAGATGGGCAAGACGAATCGCTTCGTGCCTGTCCGGCACAGCCGAAAGAGGAAGCAGGGATAGCATGTTTCAGGGATATACGGACGAGACGTTTGAGTTCTTCATGGCGATTCGCTTCAACAACAACGCCGACTTCTTCCATTCCAACCACGACTGGTATCTTCGCGCCGTGCGGGAGCCGAGCCTCGCGCTGGCCGAGGCGCTCGCGCCGACGGTGGAGTGGCTCGACGATTCGCTCGAGCGCCGCCCCAACCGCGTGCTCGCCCGCATCAACCGGGACATTCGCTTTTCCCACGACAAGTCCCCCTACCGCGACTACATCTGGCTGGCGTTCCGCCGGCCGGGCGAGGAAAAATCGGTCACGCTGGGCGTCTACTTCGACCTGTCCGATTCCGGCGCCAGCTACGGCATGGGCGTCTATCGCGAGAACCGGCCGCTGATGAACGGAATGCGCCGCAAGATCTGCGCCGATCCCGACGGTCTGGCGTCGCTGCTCGGCGGCCTTGGCGGGGAGTTTCAGCTGTATGCGGACGTCCGCCGCCGGCTTGCCGTGCCCGAAGGGCTGCCCGAACAGGTCGCCGCGCTCTATCCGGCCAAGAGCTTCTACGTTGAAAAGGATCTGACGGATTTCGACCTGCTCCGGTCGCCCGCGCTCGCCGGCGAGGTCGCCGCGGGCTACCGGCGGCTGGCGCCCCTCTACCGCTGGTTTCAGCAGATCGAGCCGGTCGAGGAATGAGGAAGAAGGCAGGGCTGCACTCAGGCAGGATTTTCCTGCCTTTTTCATTGGACTGGCTCCTGCATTCCCCGCAGCGTCCATCGCCTTGCGCGGCCCCTCGGCGTCCGGCGCAAGGCCGGCTCGCGGGCGGGATCATTGGGAATTCGGATTTCCCGGGCGGGCAGGGCGGCGCATCCTTGCCTGTTCACATTTTTGCGCTTGCGCGTTTACATGCGGGCGTGATACAATAGCGCAAATGATGCGTGCGCATCGGCTTGATTACGCGAGGAGGAATACGAATGCAGCGAGACCGCGGAGGTTGGGACACGATCATCCGCCCGAAGCGCGGCTGGTTCGACATCGACTTTAAGGGATTGGTGCAGTATCGCGATCTGATCTGGCTGCTGGTCAAGCGGTATTTCACGCTGATGTACCGGCAGACGATCCTCGGGCCGGCGTGGGTCGTCATCCAGCCGCTGCTGACGACGGTGATCTTTACCGTCGTGTTCGGCAACATCGCCAACCTGCCGACGGACGGCATGCCACCGTTTCTGTTCTACATGGCCGGCAGCATCACATGGCAGTACTTTTCCAGCTGCCTGACCACGACGTCGAACACGTTTATCCAAAACCGGAATCTGTTCGGCAAGGTCTATTTCCCGCGGCTGTGTATGCCGATCGCGACGGTGTGCTCGGAGATGATCAACTTCTTCGTGCAGTTCGCGCTGTTTTTGATCTTCGTGGTGTTCTACGCGCTTCAGCCCAATCCGTCCGTCGTGCCGAGCTGGCGGCTGATTCTGCTGACGCCGCTGATGCTGATTCAGCTCGGGCTGCTCGGCCTCGGCTTCGGCATCATCGTCTCCGCGCTGACGACGCGCTACCGCGACCTCGCCATGCTGGTGTCCTTCGGCGTGCAGCTGTGGATGTACGCCACGCCGGTGACGTATTCGTCCTCGATGATCGCCGACCGCTTTCCGTCGCTGCTGGGCGTCTACATGCTCAACCCCATCACGCCGGTGATCGAGCTGTTCCGGGCGGCGTACCTCGGCGTGGCGGAGTATTCGCTTCAGTACAACCTCATTTCAGCGGGCACGACGCTCATCGTGCTGGCGCTGGGCGTGGTGCTGTTTTCCCACACGGAAAAGACGTTTATGGACACGGTCTGAGGACCGCCGACCGAACAAAGGAGTGCAATGAATGTCTGAACGGCTTCTGGAAGTCGACGGCGTCTCGAAGGAATACCGGCTGGGCCAGCTCAACGGCTACACGCTGCACGACGATATCACCAGCTGGTTCGCGCGCCTGCGCGGCAAGGAGGACCCCAACAGCAAGCTGGGCACCGACTACCGTCAGACGCAGAACGGCACGATGCTCGCGCTCGACGACGTCAGCTTAAACGTCGACCGGGGCGACGCGCTGGCCGTCATCGGCCTAAACGGCGCCGGCAAATCGACATTGCTCAAGCTCATCTCGCGCATCACCGCGCCGACGAAGGGCGAGATCCGCATCCGCGGCCGCGTCGCCAGCCTGCTCGAGATCGGCACGGGCTTTCATCAGGACTTGACCGGGCGCGACAACATCTACCTAAACGGCACCATCCTCGGCATGCGCCGCAGCGAGATCACCGCCAAGCTCGACGAGATCATCGCCTTCTCCGAGATCGAAAAGTTCATCGATACGCCGGTCAAGCGCTATTCGTCCGGCATGTATGTGAAACTCGCATTCGCCGTGGCGGCGCACCTCGCCCCGGACATCCTGATCTGTGACGAGGTGCTCGCCGTGGGCGATCTCGCGTTTCAGCAGAAGTGCCTGAGCAAGATGCGCGACGTCGCCAGCGAGGGCCGCGCCGTGCTCTACGTCAGCCACAACATGCGCACCGTGTCCGAGCTGTGCAA
>DVJL01000135.1 GCA_018716805.1 Candidatus Faecivicinus avistercoris
CGCCCGGAAATCCAAAGGATTTCAGCGGAAACTGGTGGGGGTGGTCGGAGGCGCAGAATCCGCAGGATTCTGCGATTTCGCCCAAGGGCAAAACTACCGCGGCTCAAATTGAAAATTTGAGCCGCGGCACCCGGCGGGGGAGTTTGCTCCCCCGTCCACTATTCGTAGAATTCGATCTGCTGGTCGATGTAGTCCCCGACGTTGAACAGCCAATCGGTCAGAAAGGTCTCCCAGTCGCCGCCAGTGGCCTTGTCGAGCGCTTGGACAAAGTCCATCTCGCCGAGCAGGCGGTTGTCCAAGCCCATCTCATAGAATTGCCGGATGCCGGCGATCCACTCCTCGCGCCCCATGGACAGCCGAAGCTCGTGCATGACGACCGTCCCCCGGCCGCGCACGACCAGCGCGTATTCGCTGGCGGTGAACAGATCGGCGCTCGTGGTGATGTTCAGCCCGCCGGGGATGGTGATGTGCAGCGATTCGAGCACGGCGTCGTTGAGCGCGGCGAGAAAGGCGTCGTAGCCCTCCAGTTCCTCGACGGCCAGCAGCGCAAGATAGCTGCACGGCACGTCGGACAGCCACGCATCGGCGACCGGCTCGGCGTAGGCGCGCATCCCGACGTACTGCTGCGCGAGACAGAACCGCAGCGCCGCGGCCATCTCGCCATCGGAATCGAACAGCGCCTCGGGCAGCCAGACGGCGCCGGGGAAGTTGAGCGCGTCGATCGGGTAGTCGGACTGCACCAGGTCGATTTGCGCCATCGGGAACGCGCCAAGCCACTCCTCGTACAGCTCGATCGTCTCCACCGCGGTCGCGAGCGCGCCCGCGTCGTTTCTGCGGTTGGACAAGAGCCGCACCGTGACGCCGGATTCGGTCTCGGCCGTCGATTCCCGCCAGCGCTTTCCGAACGACACGGCGAATTCGCGCACGTTTTCGGCCTCAAACCGCCACGTTGAGACGCGATCCTCCGTTCCGGCCAGCGCCTCGCTGCCGGTCGCGGCGGGAAGGTAATTCTCCGGGATCGCGAGGGTCACCGAATAGTCGGCGGCGCCGGTCAGCAGCCAGCGCGTAAACGAAAGCGGCGTGTTGACCACGAACTCCTCGTCGTCCCCGTTGACAAGCCCGGGCGCGAAGTAGAAGCCGCTCAGCCGGACGTCGGTGTCGTATTCGCCGAGCATGGAGCAGTTCCGGCTCAGCAGCAGGTAGTATTCAAACAGGAATTCGCCGCTCTTGCCCGGCGCGAGCGCGCACCCCACGCGCAGCACCATCTCCGCCTCGTCGACGTAGCCCCAGTCGGCCGCCTGCCCGTCGAATTCGACCCGCATCAGTTCAATTCCCGCGGGCACATAGCCTTCCGGGAACACGTCCGTCAGCGATTCCGACGCATACGCCAGCGCGCCCTCCCGGCGGTACATGTTGCCCGCCGCGCTGAACAGCACGCGATCCATTTCAAACGCCTGCCGGTTGTGATAAACGAGGCGCTGCGTGACGTGCAGCGCCTGTTGTTCTTCCATATAGACGATGTCGATCTCATAGCGATCCCGTTCGGCCTGCGCCGCATCCGCTTCGGCAAACGCGCTGATCGTCGCGGAGACCACCGCTCCGCCCACCAGCAGCACCGCCAGCACGATGGCCAGCACCCGGATCAACAGCCGGTTTCTTTTCATGCTCACTCCTTTCCCGAGGCTCTGCCCCGAGATCCCATCAAAGGGGGATCCTTCCTTTTCTCAAACCCTATGCGGCACAGCGGGTTGGAACGCAAAACCCGCGACCGCGCGCCACCTTTTCCATCCCCTGCACAGCCCGGTGCCCGTTTGAGCCGCCCCTGCTGCCAATCCGTCCAAGAAAGGCAAAAAGCGCAAAGGAAAACAAACGGCCGAGCGCCTTTTGATGCCGGTTCGCGGAACACAGCCGCAGCCAAGGGCCGGACGTCCAAGCGCCGAATTCGGCGGAATCGCTCCGAGTTCCGCGAAACTTCTCAAAGGCGCAGGGAAGCCGGCATCCGTCCACCCGGGCAAAATGCCCGCCGCCCCGCCGACATCATAACATCGGAAGGACAAGATGTCAAGGGGCGCAGCGCCCTGCCCCCAGAAACTTTGCGTAAAACTCCGAACCGCCCCCTGATCCTGAATTGGAAAGCCGCCAAAAGCGACGTCGGTTCCGGCGGACGAGGCGTTCCCCTGCCCCGTTCGGACGGCATGCAGGATTCCCTTGCGCCGGGCGGCAAAGCTTTGTCCGGGCGCATCCCCGCAGCAGCGTCAGAGCACGAAGCAGAAAATTCAACCTTGGGAAATGAAAATCCGAGTTCATTCATCAAAATGAACTCGGATCCTATCAACTGGTGGAGCATACCCCAGCAAATCCGAACCTTTTGCTTGATCCCATTCACGGAGTGGAATTGTTTCCACTCCGTCAAAAAAATTCAGGGCAAATCGAAGTCCATCGTCGGTCACATAGATTGCGTTGACAAAGATATCGACCAAAAGTTTTCTATATTCTGGATCATCTACATCTCCAGATCGAAAATGCCGAAGCCAGTGTTCGAAGTATTCTTTAGGCACATCTGGGTGTTCCAACGTTTCTTCGGCGATGGCGAGTTCCAGTTTTTTCTTTTCCGCTTCGAGCTCATCCAGGCGTTCTTTCGTGGAGTTCGTAATAATACCCATCTGGATGGCGTTTATGTCTTCGATGTAATGCAGGTATGGCAGCGCCGCCCTGGGCAGCAGCTCAAATCGCCCGAAACGCAGGCGCAACCGCCCCGGCAGGTCGCACTCCACCGATGGTTTCAGGCATAAACGAATGAAGCTATCCCTGACCAACGCCATTGCCCTTGCCTCCCAGTATGTCTGTCGCCCACCAGAGGAGCGTCATCG
>DVJL01000136.1 GCA_018716805.1 Candidatus Faecivicinus avistercoris
TACGGTGCGCAGGCTCAAGGAGCTGGGCGTTTCCGTGCAGTTTGAAAAGGAGCGCATCGACTCCCTCACCGAGGACGGCGAGTTGATGCTGACCCTCCTGGCGTCCTTTGCACAGGAGGAAATACGCAGCCTGTCGGACAACGTCAAATGGGGTACTTGAATTTCTCAGTATCGAAGGCATAGCTGTAAGACATATCGCCCTTGGTGTTCGTGTGCGGGCCGCCGGACGCGGGATAGGCATTCTTCGTCACCGTCGCGCCGCCGCATTCGAGGAGCTTGAGAATCAATTCCTCGCCAATTCCCTTGCAGACTTGCAGCTTGTTGGGCTCCACCTGATTGCGCATCCCGACGATGTTGGCCATGAGCGAAGCCGTCGCCGTGCCGCCGAAGAACGGAAAGCGCTCGAGGATCAGCGTCCTCGCCCCGTTGCGCGCCGCGGCGACCGCCGCCGCAAAGCCGGCGCAGCCTCCTCCGACGACGATGACGTCGTAGTTCCCAACGATCGGGATGGACTTAGCCGGCTGCTGATAGAATTCCATCGTTTCCATATTTTCTCCCTTTCCGGGCGTCGCGCGCCCTCGTGCGGCTCAGCCGTCGATCATCGCGCGAACCTTCTCGCGCTCCGCGTCGTCGATCTTATAGGTGTGCATTTAATCCACGGGAAAGCGCCCGGCGCGGACGTCGTCGCAGTATTCCCGGAATGCCCGCTCCATTTCTTTGCCGAGCTCGGCGTACTTTTTGACGAATTTCGGGGTGAAGTTGTCGTAATAACCGAGCATATCGGCGAAGATCAGCAACTGGCCGTCGGTCTTGGAGCCCGCGCCGATGCCGAGTGTCGGGATCGACAGCTTCTTGGCGATCAGCTCGCCGACGATGTCCGGCACGCCCTCGACCAGAATCGCGCAGGCGCCAGCGTCCTGTATGCGCAGCGCCTCGTCCAACAGCCGCCGCGCGGCGTCCGCGCTGCGGCCCTGCGCCTTATAGCCGCCCATCTGCGCGGCGAACTGCGGCGTCAAGCCGATGTGCCCGAACGTCAAAATGCCGACGGACGCGATCGCGCGGATGCGCTTGCAGATTTCCTCCCCGCCGCCTTCGAGCTTGATGGCGTCGCACAGCGCCTCCTTCGTGAACCGGCCCGCGTTGGCGACGGCCTGCTCGTCAGAAATTTGATAGGACATATACGGCATATCGCCGATGACGAACGTATCCGGCGCGCCCCGCCGCACCGCCTTGCAGTGGATGAGCATTTCCTCCATCGTGACGGGATACGTCGTGTCGTAGCCCAACAGGACGTTGCCCAGCGAATCGCCAACCAGAATCATGTCGACGCCGGCGCGCTCTTCATACTTTGCCGTCAGGTAATCGTATCCCGTCAGCCAGACGATCTTTTCGCCCCGCTCCACCATCGCCCGAAAGTCCAGAATGGATTTTTTCATCGTCCTTTCCTCCTTCGCTGCGTCAGAGCTTGCAGACGTTTTCCGGAACGCCCTTCAGATATGCCCAGATATTGTCGAATACAATGTGCGCGCGCCGAACCATGGATTCCTCCGAAAGGAACGCGACGTGGGGCGTCAGCACAGTGTTGCGCGCCGAACGCAGCGGATCCGACTCCGGAATCGGCGGCTCGCAGTCGAATACGTCGATGCCCGCGCCGGCAATGCGCCCCTCGTTCAACGCGTCGGCCAGCGCGGCAGCGTCGAGCACCGGCCCGCGCGCGCAGTTGACGAGTATCGCCGTGGGCTTCATCAGGGCGATCTGCTCGCGGCCGATCATCCGGCGCGTAGAGGCGTTGTTCGGCACGTGCAACGATATGATGTCGCTTTCGCGCATCAACTCGTCCAGCAGCATATACTCGACGCCCTGCGCCTCCAGCTCCGGCTTGCGGGTGCGGGAATAGGCGACGACCTTCGCGCCGAACGCGCGGAAGAGGTTGGCGGTGATCGTTCCGATTCGCCCCGTTCCGACGATTCCGACGGTCTTTCCGCAAATTTCGCGGCCCATCAGTCCCGCCGAGGCGCCGCCGGCACGCACGGCCGCATCGCCCGGCAGAATCTTGCGGTACAGGTCGATGACGAGCCCGATGACGAGCTCCGCCACGGTCTGGTTGGAATAGTTCGCCGCGTTGCAAACGAGCACACCCCGCTCCCGGCAGGCTTCCAGCCCGACGTGGTCGATCCCCGTGAACGCGACGTCGAGCATCTTCAGCGCGTCCGCGCCGCACACGACTTCGCCGGGATACGGGTTGTTCGCGATGACGACGATCTCGCAGCCCGCGCTGCGGCGCTTGAGCTCCTCAACATCAGTCGTCTTGGCGTCGTAATACACAAACTCGTGCCCCGCGTCGATGAGTGGCTGCGCAAGCGCGCGCACCATTTCCTCTCCGATTCCGAGCGGTTCCAGCAATGCGATTTTCATGATCTTATCCCTTTCTTAAACAGTTCGTCAGCAAATGCGATATTTGCGGATGTATGCTTCATTGACATCATTGCCCATACCCGGCACGTCGGTCAGCTGCAGCGCGCCATCCTTGAGAACCTGCGGATGGACATAGAACTCACCATCGCCCTTTAGGCTTCCGGTTTCGATATAAATCGCGCTCTCAATAGCGCAGAGCACGTTGACGTTGCCCGGGCCGCCGCCGTGGCTCGCCAGCGGAATGCCCATCACATCGCAAATCGCACCGATGTCCATCCATTCCGTCACGCCCCCCGCTCGCCGGTTGTCAGGCTGGATGATATCCGCGCAGCCAGCCTTCAGCACGTCGTAGAACTGATGTCGCGTGAAGTAGTTTTCGCCGATCGCAATGGCGATATCCAGTTCACGCGCCAGCCGCGCGTGCGAATCGCGCATATAAGGCTGAATCGGCTCCTCAAACCAGAACACACCCAGCTTTTCATACGCGCGCCCGCGACGCAGCGCTTCAGCCTCGTCAAAGGCGCAATTTGCATCGACCATAATGCGGAATTCGTCGCCCAATTCGGAGCGAATCGCGCGGATGCGCTTCACATCCTCCTCGAGCGTGTCCTTACCCACCTTCAATTTGACCGCACGGAAGCCCTCGTCGGCCGCGTCGGTGCACTGGCGGACGAATTCCTTCATGCCGCCTCCGAAATACCAGCCGACCATGGCATACGCAGGAATGGCAGTCCGGCGCGCGCCCAGCAGATCCGCAACCGGAAGGTTGGCTGCCTTGCCCTTGATGTCCCACAGAGCGTTATCCACCGCCGCGATCGCAAAGTTCGCAACGCCGAGCGTCCCATAATACTCCGTGGCGACAAACATCTGCTTGCGCAGTTCCCGCACGCGATGGGGGTTTTTCCCAATCAGCACCGGGGCAAGCTCGTTGTCAATGATCATCTTCACCGTCGCCATGCCAGAATGAATGCGTCCAAAATTCGTTACCGCCGTGCCGACGATGCCGTCATCGGTATAGATCCGGATCAGCAAATGTCCGCCGACGTCGTACACGTGTAACGAATCCGCTACAGGCCGCTCCACCTGCCTTTGCAGAACAATAGTTTCTACTCGATCAATCCGCATGATTTCCTACCTCCCACCTCAACTTTTTAGCCCTGCTCTCAATTCCGAAACGGCACCGCTCACCCCGCATTCCATCATAAAAGTGTTTTATTTTAGATCAATTAACGACTTTTACTAAATTCGCTCAGAATTCGGTGCCTTTCAATATCATATTAGCCTCGAAACAATTCGAAGTCAAACGTTATATGTTTCAATTCGCAATTTTTCCACGAGCGCCTTTCTACCGAAAATCAACGTGCCATCGCGCCGGGCGTGCTCGGCATCACTGGAATCGAGGCGATGGAAATGCTCGACACCCTCGCCGCACGGGATTCCGCCCGCATCGGCAGCACGATCCATCTCTCCGACGCCGGGCCGTCATCCAGCCCGGCGCGGGCGTGGGCAACCACCGCAGGCCGCTGACGAAGGAATCCCTCGGCGTCGACGTCGTCACCGTGGGGATGCCAACGGTGATCTACGCGGCCGCGCTGGCGCGCAATGCATTTGCCGTGCTCGCCGCGCGCGACGGCTCCGCGCCCAGCGAAGACGCGCTTGACGGCATGGAGCGCGAGCCGTTCGGGCAGGAAATCGGCGAGATGATCGTTACGCCTCTCGAAATCGATGCCATCGTCGAGGATGCTTCCGCAATCACCGTCTCCGGCATCAACCGCGCGCTCCATCCGTCGCTCAGCGACGTGGAAATCATCTATTTATGCGGGTTCGGAGGAAAGCTGGAAGTTCCCGCCGAGCTGGACAACTATCCCGTCACTTCCATCGGCGGCAGCGGACTTTCCTGGCGCGACCGCCTGACCAGCGTTGTCATACCCGCCAGCGTCACCTCCATCGGCATCGGCGCATTTGCCGAATGCCCCGCCAACCTCACGTTGACCGTCGGCCGCGATTCCTATGCCGCGGAATACGCCGCGGCAAATGGGATTTCGTACACCTATTCGGATGCGAACGACTGGCTGTACAGCTGACCTGCCCTCTATGTCCCAATGCTTCAGCCCGTAAGGCAAAGTGACAAAAGCCCGGCGAGCGCGTCTGCGCCCTCCGGGCCTGCGTTTTTTTAGGCCATCTCTTCGCTCACAAGACGAGGTTGACCTTGCCCTCGCCGATTGGATGGGCCTCCTTGGTCCCTGTGTTGCTGCCGACTGCGATGGCGATGGAGAAGCAATAGCCCTCCGGGAAGCCGAACTTCGCGCAGCAATGCGCGCCGCGATCGGACAGGAACACCTTCTTCGGCAGGCCGACGATGACGCTGCCCAGCCCCAGCTCCTGCGCCGCCAGCGCGATGTTCTCGCACGCGATGCCGACGCACAGCAGCACGACCTCATAGAAGAAATAGCTGAGCACCATGAACGCCTCTGCGGCGACGCCGCCAATCAGCTGCACGCCGAACGCGCGTCCTGTGGCCTGACCGCGTCCGAAGTGGTTGAAGATCCCGCCGGCGATCAGCGCCACGCACGCCTTGATGCCCAGCATGCCCGGCGCAAACGAGACATAGCCCAGCAGCAGATCCGCCGACATCGAGCCAATGCCTACGCAAAAGCCGCGTTGACCAGGCCCATCAAAAAGGCGCACATCAGGATCACGCCGTCGCCGGCGTAGCCGCCCGAAGCCGGAATCGGGACGAGCATCGTCGCCACGCGCATCAGCGTGATCAGCACAATCTTCAGCGTTTGATTCCGTCGCATGTCAATCCTCTGGAGATGCCGTTATCGCGGCGCGAAACAGCTCGGGACAGAGAAGTGTTGTCGACGGAAAGGTTCCGCCCAAACGATTCCGCCGAAGCGGCGCGCCGCTTCAGCGGAATTGGAGCGTTTGCGAGCGACTTGGCCGGAAGTGGAATTATTCCGCAGCCGCCATCTTGCGCGCCTTGGCCTCGATCTTGCCGCGCAGCACATCGATCGTAACCGACAGGATGATGACCGCGCCGATGACGATGTACTGCACGTCGTTTGACGCGCCCATCAGGTTCAGTCCGTTGCGGATCATGGCGATCAGCAGCGCGCCGATGAGCGTGCCCCAGATCGTGCCCTTGCCGCCGGAGAACGACGCGCCGCCGATGATGCACGCGGCGATGGCGTCGGTATCGTAGGTGCCGCCGGTATTCGGGTTGGCGGACGCCACGCGCCCGGCGAGGATCACGCCGGCGATGCCGCACATCAGTCCGGAAATCGTGTAGACCGCGGTGAGCACGTTCTTCGATCGAATGCCCGAAAGCCGCGCCGCCTCGGCGTTGCCGCCGACGCAGTAGATCTGCCGGCCAAGCGAAGTATGGTTCAAGAACACATGGAAGATCGCGTAGACGGCCAGCACCACCAGAAAGCTCACCGGCAGCCCGAAGCTGAAGAGAGTTTCGCTGCCCAGCGCCAGCGTCGAATCGATGCCCTTGTTGTACAGACCGATAGAGGTCGAGCTGGTGATCAGCAGCGACACGCCCCAGAGGATATTCTTCATGCCCAGCGTGGACACGAACGGGTGCGGCAGTTCCAGCCGGGTCAGCAGCGTGCCGTTGACGAAGCCGGCGAACGTGGAAATCAGCAGCGCTGCGGGAATGAGGATAAATGGGCTGGTAATGCCGGCATTCATCAGCACGCCGATCAGGCAACACGCCAGCGTGCAGTTATACCCCACGGACAGGTCGATGCCCGCCGTAATCAGGCACAGCAGCATGCCCGCGCCGATCATGCAGTTAATCGATGCCTGCTTGAGCACGTTCATCAGATTGCCCACGCGCAGAAATTTGCCCGGCATTACGATGGTAAATACGGCAAACATCAAAATCAGCGCCAACGCGGGGCCGAGCCGCATCAGAATGTCCCTAAGTCCCGTTTTCTTTTTCGGTTGTGCATTCGTCATTGCAAACTACCTCCCCAAGCCGCTTTCATGATGTCCTCCTGGTTGAAGTGCTCCGAGTCCCGGTCGATCACGGCCATCACGCGGCCGCCGCGCATGACCAGCACGCGGTCGCTCATGGCGAGGATCTCTGGCATTTCCGACGAGACCATGATGACGCACTTCCCCTGCCGCACCAAGTCGTTCATGACGTTGTAGACCTCGATCTTCGCGCCGACGTCGATGCCGCGCGTCGGCTCGTCAAAGATGTAGACGTCGGCCTCGGTGTTGATCCACTTGCCGATGACGACCTTCTGCTGGTTGCCGCCAGACAGCTGCGCGACGACCTCGTCGATCGTCGGCGTCTTGATGCGCAACGAATGCACGCGCCGTTCGCTGTTGTCGCGAATCTGCGCGCGGCGCAAAAATGGCCCGCTGCGGAACAGGCGCATGCTGGCGAGGATCAGGTTTGTCTGAACCGGCTGGGAGAGCACGAGACCCTGTCCCTTGCGATCCTCGGTCAAGAACGCGAGTCCTTCGCGGATGGCGTCCTTCGGCTGGCGAATGTGCACTTCCCGACCCTTGACGTAGATCTTTCCAGAATCCAGCACGTCCGCGCCAAAGATCGCGCGCATCGTCTCCGTGCGCCCTGCGCCGACCAGCCCAGCCACGCCGAGAATCTGTCCGCCATATGCCTCGAAGCTCACGTCGTGCAACACGCCAGCCTCCTTCAGATGCTCAACCTTCAGGAAGCACTCGCCCTTCGTGCCGTAGACCTTGGGAAACAGGTTGTCCAGCGTGCGGCCGACCATTGCTTGGATCAGCGTGTCGCGCGTCATGTTCTTGACGTCGTCGGTCAGGATGTGGGCGCCGTCGCGCATAACCGTCACACGCTCGCACAGCTCGAACAGCTCCTCCAGCTTGTGCGACACGAACAGAATCGCAATGCCCTTCTCCTTCAGGCGGCGCACAGTCTTCATCAGCTGCTCGACCTCCTGCTTGCCCAGCGACGAGGTCGGCTCGTCCATGATGATGAGCTTCGCGTCCAGCGACACCGCCTTGGCGATCTCCACCATCTGCTGCAGTCCAATACCCAGCTTGCCGCACTGGATGCGGGTGTCGATTTCCTCGTGGCCCAGCTCGGCCAGCGCGCTGCGCGCCTGCTCGTGCATGGTTCGATAGTCGAGCAGGCCGCTGGGCTTTTTCAGCGCCCGCCCGATAAAGATGTTGTCAACCACGGACAGCTGCGGCACGATGTTCAGCTCCTGATAGACGCAGGCGATGCCCGACGAGCGCGCTTGCACCGGATTTCGAAAGTGCTTCCGCTCGCCGGAGACGTAAATCTCGCCCTCCTCAGGGATGTAGACACCGGTCAAAACCTTGATGAGCGTGGATTTTCCGGCGCCATTCTCGCCGATCAGGCCGTGAATTTCACCCGGCCGGATCTGAATAGACATGTCCTTGAGCGCGACGACGCCCGGAAAACGCTTGGTGACGTTCTTCAGTTCCACCACATACTCGCTCATCCGATCACCTCCTTGCTCTGAATGCGGCTGATCCGCATGCGCGAATCAGCCGCAAGTTTCGCCCTGAGCGGTTGCCCGCGCGGTTATTCTCCGAGCATCTCAGCCAGGCTGTCCAGATATTCCTGCGCGTTTTCGGCAGTGATCAGCTGTGCGTCGACGTAGATGACCGGCTCAACCTCCTCGCCTCGCGCGGCCTTGAGCGCCGTCTCGACAGCGGTGTAACCCATCATGTACGGCTGCTGGGCGATGGAGCCCTCCAGCTTGCCCTCGAGCACGAGCTCGACTGCAGAGACGTTGCCGTCGAAGCCGATGATCGTCACGCCCTCGACTCCCGCCTGCTCACACGCCTGCATGGCGCCGATGGCGGTGTCGTCATTGTGGCAGAGCACGGCGTTGATCTCGCCCGGGAAGCGGTTGAGCAGGTCCTCCATGGTGGCCATGGCGCCGTCGGTGGTGTTCTGGCCGGACTGCTCCGCCAGCACCTCGATGCCCGCCTCCTCCAGCGCGCGCTTGTAGCCCGCCAGGCGCATGTTGGACGTATTCTCGCCCTCCTGGCCGTAGATGATGACGACCTTCGCGTCCGCGCCCAGCTTCTCGGCGACGTACGCGCCGCCGATCGCCGCCGCATCCTCATTGGAGGTGCCGACGAACGAGGTCTTGCTCTCAAGGTTCGCGTCCGTGTCGACGAACACGACCGGCACAGACGCCTGCGCCAACGCGGCCGCCGCGGCGTCGCCGTCGTTGGGCGCGCACACGATCGCGGCAATGTCCTGTCCCAGCTGCTCTTCAATCATGGAGACTTGGCCGGAAATATCGCTCTCTGCGCCGGGGCCGATAACCGTCACAGTGATGCCCAAATCCGCTGCGGCCGCATCGCAGCCGGCCTTGACGTAGTTCCAGTACTCGCTCGACAGGGTCTTGAGAACCACCGCCACGGTTTCGCCCTCCGCGAGCGCCGTCGAGGCCAATCCGAGACAGAGAATCAGCGCGAGAATCAGAGATGCGAGCTTTTTCATGGTATTTCCTCCTCATTTATTATTTACGCTTAGCGCGCAATAACCTTTATATTTTTTGCAACTCATCCCGAAAATTATATTAAAATTATAGCATATCTTTCGACGCCTTGTCAATGCTTAATATCAAATCCATGTTAAAATTCCGTACAGGCATCAAGCATAGGTGACGCGGAACCGGGATTGCAAATTCAACATTTGCATACTACAATAAAATAAACTTATATCAGCGTGCGGGATATCAGCCCAACATCATCCTGCGCTCCAACGACATGGAGAGCATCCTGATGATGGTGGCGGCGGAAGAGGGCATTTCCATCGTGCCGGGCTACTCTCATCCGTGGGATATCGGCACGGAAAACGTCGTTTTCCTCCCGCTTTCCGGAGAAGAGGAAAACGAGGAGATCCTGATCGCCTGGCGCAGGGACAACGACAATCCGGCATTGCAGCGCTTTATCCAAAAGATTTCAAACGAGTGAAACAGTTTTAGACTTATTCTGAAAGCAAACGCCATTTGGTGATTTCATCACAGAAGTGGGACGGATCTTCAGGTATAATAAGGCCACAGACAAAACAAAGGAGGCCGAAAATATGAAGGCTATGAATATCAGCAAGGAAAACTTCCAAATCGAGGTCATGAACGCAGACCGCCCCGTATTGCTCGACTTCTGGGCGCCGTGGTGCGGACCCTGCCGCATGGTGATTCCGATTGTTGAGGAG
>DVJL01000137.1 GCA_018716805.1 Candidatus Faecivicinus avistercoris
GCAGAAGCAGCGCATCGCCATCGTGCGCGCGCTGTGCATGGAGCCGGATGTGATGCTGTTCGACGAGCCGACCTCCGCGCTCGACCCGGAGATGGTCGGCGAGGTGCTCGACGTCATGAAGTCGCTCGCCCGCGAGGGCATGACGATGGTCGTCGTCACGCACGAGATGGGCTTCGCCCGCGAGGTCGGCGACCGCGTGATCTTCATGGACGGTGGCCGGATCCTCGAGGAGGGCTCGCCCGACGCGATCTTCAACCATCCGAAAAACGCAAGATTGCAGGAGTTCCTGTCGAAACTGCTGTGAACGTAAACCGGCGCCGTCCCTCCCATCGGACGGCGCCGGCACCCGTCGGAAGTCGGCTGCGCGCTTGGCCGGACGGAGACGGGCTTGATCAACGGCGCCCCGTCTCCTGGACGGAGCGCCGCCGCTTTTGCGGCCGGCGCGGCGTTCTGCGAGGAACCTGCAAGCGCGAAGTGGCGCGCTTTTTTCGATTCCTGCCGTGAAGGGGAAGAAGGGCGGAGAATTCCACCCTTCCATCGCGGCGGGAAAACCCTGAAAAGGGTTGAAGCCCGTTTCTTCATCTGCGGCGCGGATGGGGAAGCGCTTTTCGACGGGATGCCTTCGGTTCGCGCGACCTCCGGCGTCGCGGCCTTCCGCTCATTTTTTTGCGCGAACGCCTTGCCATAGCGCGGAAAATGCGATAAAATGGAGAAGACAAGGGAATCTTGCGTGAATAGGAGAGGACGCCATGAAGCTGAATTTGTCGGAAGGACAGCGCGCGGCGCTCAGAGCTTTTCTGGAGCAGTTTGAGGATGCGGAGCGGCTTTCGGAATCAGAATATGTCGTCGATCTGTACGATCTGGATCCGCCCATCTCGCTCGACCTCGCGTTTGGCGCGGACGGCGTGTTCGCCGATGGCGCGGCGGAGATGCTCTTCGACGAGGAGTTGGACGGCTGGTATATCGGCGAGCGCATCGCGGAGCCGGAGCGGGTGATCCGCGCGCTGAAATCCGCAGGCGCGCTCGGTGAATGACGCCATCGGAGCTGCGCCAGGCGCGCTGCATGGCCGCCATTGAGGATGCGGTCGGCTTTCTCGACCGGAAGGCCGACGCCCGGCGCGCGGCCGCGATGCTGATTCAACAGTTTCAGTCGCCCGGCGCGATCCTCGAGGCCGACCTCGCCGCGCTCGCGCCGGAGGCCGTCGGGCCGGACGCGGCGGAGTTGCTCGGGTTCGTTCCTTCGCTTGCGCGCAAGGTGTGGCACGAGGGCGGGGAGGAAAGGCATCCGCAGATCGGCTCGCTGGAAGCGGCTTCGGCGTATCTCCTGCCGCTGTTCATCGGCGTGCCGATCGAACAGTTTTTTCTGCTCTGCCTCGATTCGGGCGGCCGGCTGATGCGCTGCGCGCTGCTGCAGAAGGGCACGCTCGATCAGACGCCGTTTTATCTGGGCAGCGTGCTGCAATGCGCGGTCACGACCGGCGCGCACGCCGTCGTGCTCTGCCACAACCATCCCGGCGGCACGCTGCGGCCCTCGCAGGCCGACGTCCGCTGCACGCTCGACGCCCTCAACGCGCTGTTCGCCTTGGGCGTCATCCTGCTCGACCACATCGTCGTCGCCAACCGGACGCCCGTCAGCATCCGGCAGGGCGGCTTTATTGGCGCCGACCTGTGG
Organism: Candidatus Faecivicinus avistercoris; assembly: GCA_018716805.1. GTDB lineage: Bacteria > Bacillota > Clostridia > Christensenellales > Aristaeellaceae > Faecivicinus > Faecivicinus avistercoris. The sequence goes on from DVJL01000137.1 coordinate 1,673, forward strand.
ATTCAGCAGGCGCCGGAAAACCGTTTGAACCGCCTTTGGTTGGGAAACTGAGTCATCCATCTGGATGGCTCAGTTTTTTTGAAAACTTTACTTGACAAATACCCTCTTAGGGTATACTATAGGGACGGATCGAGAAAATACCCGCAAGGGGTATTCGGGAGGAGAGCGCATGGAAGAGAAGAAATCGTGCTGCGGCAGCTGCACGGAGTGCGCGCGCACGAAGCACACGCCGCGCTCCGAGCAGGAGCGCCGCCAGCTGGACAACCGCCTCAACCGGATGATCGGCCAGCTCAACGGCATCCGCAAGATGCTCGACGAAAACCGCTACTGCGGCGACATCCTCACGCAGATCGCGGCGGTGGAGAGCGCGCTGCAATCGATGGGGTATCTCATCTTGAAGGAACACATGGAGACTTGTGTGATGGAGGGCGTCCGCGCGGGCGACACTCAGATCATGGGCGAGGCGTTTGAGCTGATGAAGAAGCTCAAGTGACCGCCTGAGAAGGGGGAATTGCAATGACATTTGACGTTCGCGGCATGACCTGCTCGGCGTGCAGCGCGCACGTGGAGAAGAGCGTGCGCAAGCTCGAGGGCGTGAAGGACGTCTCGGTCAGCCTGCTGACCAACTCGATGGAGGTCGATTTCGACGCGGCCAAAGTCACGCCGGACGACATCTGCCGCGCGGTGGCCAGCGGCGGCTACTCGGCCAGCCCGCGCGGCGCGGAGGCAAAGGCGGAGTCCAAGGCCCCGCAGGACGACGAGGCGAAGCATGCGCTGCGCCGGCTGATCGCGTCGATCGCGCTGCTGGCGCCGATGATGTACGTCTCGATGGGGCATATGCTCGGGCTGCCGCTGCCGGCGGTATTGCACTATCCGATGGTCAACGGCCTGGTGCAGCTGCTGTTCGCCACGCCGATCATGCTGATCAACCATCACTACTATGCCAACGGCTTCAAGTCGCTCTTCCACGGCGCGCCGAACATGAACAGCCTGATCTCGATCGGTTCCGCGGCGGGCTACGTCTATTCCATCGCGCGGCTGCTCGGGCTGGCGGCGCAGCTGAGCGCGGGCGCGGCCGTCGAGGGCATGGTGGAATTCTACTTCGAGTCCGCGGCGATGATCGTGACGCTGATCTCGGTGGGCAAGTACCTCGAGGCGCGCGCGAAGGGGCGCACCTCCGAGGCGATCTCCCGCCTGCTCGACCTCGCGCCGCAGCGCGCGACCGTCGTTCGGGATGGCGCGGAGGTCGAGATCGACGCCAGCGACCTGAAGGCCGGCGACATCGTGATCGTCCGCGACGGCCAGACCGTGCCGACCGACGGCGTGATCCTCGAAGGGCACGGCGCGCTCGACCAGTCCATGCTGACCGGCGAGAGCCTGCCGGTGGAGCTCGGCGTGGGCGACGAGGTCGTCGGCGCGACGATCAACACCTCCGGCAGCTTCCGCTTCCGCGCGACGAAGGTCGGCGAGGACACCGCGCTGAGCAAGATCGTCAAGCTGGTCGAGGCCGCGGCGAACTCAAAGGCGCCGATCTCCCGGCTGGCCGACCGCGTCAGCGGCGTGTTCGTGCCGGTGGTCATCGGCATCGCGCTGGTGACGCTCGCGGTCTGGCTGCTGCTGGGCGCGGGCTTTGCCGACGCGCTGCGCCACGCCATCGCCGTGCTGGTCATCTCCTGCCCCTGCGCGCTCGGCCTCGCGACGCCGACGGCCATCATGGTCGGCACCGGCAAGGGCGCGGAGCTGGGCATCATGATCCGAACCGCCGCGGCGCTCGAAATGGCGCACACCATCGACTGCGTGGCGTTTGACAAGACCGGCACGCTGACCGAGGGAAAGATGCGCGTCACGGCCGTGAAATCGCTCGACGAGGGGCTATTGCCGCTGGCCGCCGCGGTCGAGTCGCTGTCCAGCCACCCCATTGCCGCGGCCATCGCCGCCTACGCCCGCGAGCAGGGCGCCGGCGTTGGCGGCGCGAGCGACTACCAAACGCACGCCGGCAAGGGCGTCTGCGCCGTCGTCGGCGGCCGGCGCGTCTACGTCGGCAGCGCCGAATGGCTCGATTCGCTCGGCGCGAACGCGAGCCGGCTGGAGGACTGGGCGCGCGCCCAGCGCGAGGGCGGCGCGACGGTCATGTTTGCGGCGGCGGAAGATCGCCTGCTGGGCGGCTTCGCGCTGGCGGACGGCGTGCGCCCGACGGCGAAGGAAGCCATCGCGGATCTGAACGAGCTGGGCGTGCGCAGCGTGATGCTGACCGGCGACAACCCGCAGACCGCCAACGCCATCGGCCGGAATCTGGGCGTCACCGACGTGCGCGCGTCGCTGCTGCCCGCGGACAAGGAGCGCGTGATCGCCGGGCTGCAGGCCGAGGGCCGGAAGGTCATGATGGTCGGCGACGGCATCAACGATGCCCCGGCGCTGACCCGCGCCGACCTCGGCGTGGCGATCGGGCAGGGCACGGACGTCGCCATCGAGTCGGCCGACGTGGTGCTCGTGCGCGACGACCCGACGCTCGCCGCCGGCATGATCCGGCTGGGCCGCGCGACCATCCGCAACATCCGCGAGAACCTGTTCTGGGCGTTCATCTACAACGCCATCGGCATCCCGGTCGCGGCCGGAGCGCTGATGCCGCTGGGCATCGAGCTGGATCCGATGTTCGCCGCGCTCGCCATGAGCTTGAGCTCGGTCTGCGTGGTCACCAACGCGCTGCGGCTGCGGCGCTTCCGCCTCAAGCGCAGCCAAACCGCGTCCGCCTGCGGCGCGTCGGGCGCCTGTCCCGTTTCGATAGAAAAACCGAAAATCCAACCGGAAGAGAAGGAGGAAATTCCCATGAAGACCGTTCACATCGAAGGCATGATGTGCCAGCACTGCGTTTCCCACGTCAAGAAGGCGCTGGAGGCGCTGGATCCGAAGGTCGAAGTCAGCCTCGCCAACAACTGCGCGACGATCGCCGCGTCCGCCGACGACGAAGCCATCCGCAAGGCCGTGACCGAAGCGGGCTACGAAGTCACCGCAATCGACTGATCCCAGCACAGGCGAAAGCCGGGCAGGAAAAACCTGCCCGGCTTCAGAGCGCTGACAAAGCCCGCAAACGCAAAAATTGCCCTGACGAGAGAGAAGTCAGAAGCAATTTTTGCTTCCGGCGTCAGCAGCACTTGCAGCCTGCGGTCACTTACGTCCAGGTAAGCTCCCTTGCCTGCAAGTTTGCTTCCTTGTCTTGCAGACTTTCTCATCACTCTGGCAGGATGTTGACAAAGTCAACATCCTGAAGCCGGGCAGGAAAAACCTGCCCGGCTTAAACTGTTTCGATGACGGAAGCGGCGCTACGCTTCCTCTTCTTTCGCGATCTCCGGCAATCCCGCAATGCTGGTAAGCAGCGAGAGGATGCCGGCGAGGGCGGCGGCGCTGGCGACCATGCCCCACGACACGTCGCCCAGCACTGCACTCGATCCGATTGTCGCCACGGCCGTCTGTGCGACGGTCTTGATCGCGCGGATGCCCGCCGCCCTGATCCACGATTTCCAGTATTCCGCAGTCTTCGTCATGTTGATTCGCTCCTTTCCTGGGGTTCTTCCGCAAGGGCGAGTATCTCCTGCTCATAGTATTTGCTCAGGTGGTTGCGCCCCTTGGCAGTGTAGGATTTGTACATCTGGCACAGCTGGTTTTTCTTGCTCGTCGGGCACCAGCCGCGCCCGACGTAGAAGTCATGCGCCTGCGACAGCCGCTCGTATTGCAGGTCCGCGACATCGTCGTTGATCGCGTCGAGCTTGGCGAGCACCGTTCGCCGGAACTCCGCCGCCGCATCGTGGTCTTGCCTGCGCGCCGCGCGCATCCGCTTGAGTGGCTTGAAAAGCAGCGCGGCGATCAGCGCGATGATCGCCGATATCGAGCCCGCCAGCGCGCCGGCGTTGTTGATCCAATCCAATTGAACTCCTCCTCGGCCGGCTCAGCCGGCAATTGTGGCGTACTTCCCGCTGATCCAGCCGATGCGGTCGTCAACCAGCACGGGCACCCAGCTGTCCGGGTTGGCGAAGGCCAGCTTGTCTCCCGCGTGTGCCACGCCCATGGCATCGTACTGCGTGCCAGGACCGATGCGGATGTAGGCGTTGCCACCGCTGATCTCCACAGACGGGCCAGCCGGTTCATCTTCCGGGTCGTCCGCAGGCTCGTCGGGATCGTCCATGCCTTCCATTTTGACCAGTGCGGCCAGGCTGTCCGGACCGAACTCGCCGTCGACTGTAATCCCCGCCGCTGTCTGAAGCGCCTCGACTGCATCCTCCGTGTTCGGGCCGAACTCGCCGTCGATCTCGCCGGGATCATAGCCCACGGCCTTCAGCCGCGTTTGCAGCTCGATAACGTCTGCGCCATAGTCGCCGTCGCGCAGGATGCGGTCGCCGAGCTCGTAGTCGGTATCATCGCTGCCCGCCAGCTCGCCGTCGTTGAGCACCACGACGACGTGCCCCTTCGTGCGCGTGCAGAGGATGTCGCCGCGCTTGAGGTACTTGCTCGATCTGCAGTGGTCGGCGTCGGTGTACTTCACAAACGTTCCCAGTCCCATGATGAGACTGGGCAGCGTCGCCGTATACCAGTCCGGCACCTTCGAGCCGTCCAGCCCGACGCGCTCATAGGCATAGGCCACGCAGACGCGCACCATCCGGGCGCAGTCCGTCTCGCAGGGCGTGGTCGCCTGAATTGGATCAAAGCCCTTGTCCTTGACCTGCTTATACAGCGTCTGGTTCTGAAGCTGGTCGTAGCCGATGTTTTTGTTGGAAATGCCCTTCTCCATGCCCTCAGCAATGAAACCCGCCATGGCGCTGTCGCGCGCACGGAAGCAGTACCAGTTCTTCGAGTGCAGGTACCATGCCTGTTTGCTCAGTTCCCTGCCGCTCTGGTTCCCGGCCTGACCGCCGGACGCCTTGCCGCGCTCGTCGATGCGCGCGCTTCCAATATAGACCGTTGCCATGATGATTCCCTCCCTGTTGTGTCGCCCCCGTCGCGGCATGCGCCGCGCCGCGGGTACGGGGCTGCGGATCGCTCCGCGGCTGTCCTCGCCGCTAGTCGCGCCCTGCAGGCGCTCCCTCATGTGCCGCCCCCGCCACGCCTTCAGCGCGCCGCGGGTACGGGGCTGTGGATCGCTCCGCGATGTCCTCGCCCCTGGTCGCGCCCTCTGGGCGCTCCCTCATGTGTTACCCCCGTCGCGGCATGTGCCGCGCCGCGGGTACGGGGCTGCGGACGGCTGCGCCGTATCCTCGCCCCTGACTGCGCCCTGCAGGCGCTCCCTCCTTATCGTTTGTGGATAAACTTGTGAGCAGATTAAAACGCCGCGCATCGCCTCCCACTCAATCCGTGTTCTTCGTGTACTCGATGGTGACAAAGCCCCGCTCGCACGCGCGGCTGGAACCCATGCCGACGGAAATCTTCGCATCGGCTTTGATGTTGGCGATCTCGAGCTTAATGCCCCACGTCCCGATCGATCCGGTATCCACGTGCGGCAGCGGCAGCCAGTAATCCCCGCCGGCCGGCTGCACCATGCCGCAAATGGAGACGACGTCGCCCAGCGCTCCGGACGGAATCCCGATGGAGAATTCCTTCGACTGCCCCGCAGGCATCGCGCCCAGCGAGATCGTCTTGCGGTAGACCGGCCGG
>DVJL01000025.1 GCA_018716805.1 Candidatus Faecivicinus avistercoris
CGAGGTGGTACGGGCAGCCCGCCATGACGGCGAGGTCGGCGTCGCCGGTGGCGTCGATGAAGTACCGGCCCGCAAAGCGCAGCACGCCGGACTTCGTCGCGACCTGGACGGCCTTGAGCGATTCGCCCTCCTTCTCCACGCCGCACAGCGTCGCGTGGAAGAGCGGCTGCACGCCCTCTCGGACGACCAGCCGGTCGAGCACGAGCTTGACGTACTCCTCGTGGATGTCCTCGCTGCCGTCGCCGCGATAGCCGCCGGCCTCCTTGAGCAGCTGGCGGAACTCGGTGAAAAAGCCGCGGCTCAACAGAAAGCGCTCGCCGTCCACTGTGGTGGAATACGGCATAAAGGGATTGATCAGACAGGTTCCGGGCGCCCCGCCCAGAAAGCCCGCCTTTTCGATGAGCAGCACTTCCAGTCCCTTTCTGCGCGCGGTCACCGCCGCCGCGACGCCCGTGGGGCCTCCGCCGACGACGATCAGATCCCACGTCTTCTGCGTCATTTCCGCAATGTTCATGTAACTTTCCTCCAAACATCTTTTTGAAAATAAAGAGCGGAATCCACCGCGAAAGCGATGGATTCCGCGGTCAGGCGGGAACGGCCGTCAATCAGTTGATGGTGTAGCCAAAGATCTCATTGTAGGGAGAAGTGCTCTCGCGGGCAGCTTCGACCAGTTCCGGATTCTCGCGATACCAGGCCGTCGCAGCTTCCTCGAGCGCCTTGCCGCCGGCGGCTTCCCATTCGGCGACGAAGTCGTCATAGCTGTCCAGACTCTCCGTGCCGGCGATCACCTGCAGGAAGTAGTCGTTGCAGAGCGTGTCGAGCGCGGTGTAGTACTCGGTGTACTCGGGGAACTGCGCGAACGTCAGCGGCTTGCCCTCGAAGCCGTAGCCGGCGGCCTTGCTGTTGGCGTCGTAGAACGTATCCCACTGAACCTGCGTCTTGTGCACGCGGGCCATCCAAGTGATCGGGTGCTCATACTGGTTGCGGCCGATCTGGAACTCGGAGCCGTTGGCGAGATCGTCGTTGAACGCGGGCAGGATCGGCAGCGGGATGCCGTCCTCGTCGAGCGTATAGTGGACGCCCTCTTCGCCGTCGTTGAAGCGCCAGTAGTTTTCGGGCTCGAGGCGGGACGCGATCATGCCCATCGTGTAGGCGGCGTCCTCATCGGAGGCGGTCACCGGGATGACGAACACGGCGCTGACGCCGTTGGAGACGGCGATGTGGCGCTCGCCGTTGGAATCCTCCAGCGGAACGATGGTCTTGAAGTAGGCGTCTTCATAGCCGGTCTCCACCAGCGCATTGACCCAGTTGAGCGTGCTCCAGTGCGCAGCATAGCACATGGCGGCCTTGTTGGAGGACATCTTCTCGTTCAGGGTATCATCGGTGTTCACCGGCCAGTCGATGTCGATCAGGCCCTCGGTGTACGCCTTGTTCATCCACGCAAGGTACTCCTTCATGCCATCCAGGCGCAGCCAGGAGACGATGCTGTCCGTTTCCTCGTCCACGACGAAATCGTAGGACAGGCCGAACGCGGACGCGATGACGGCTTCGACGGCGCTCTTGCCCGTCAGCGGGATCAGGCCGGTGTCCTCCTTGATGGAGACCAGCAGGTCGTAGAATTCATCGATGGTGGCCGGCTCGGTGTAGCCGTACTCCTCGAAGATATCGGTGCGGTACGCGATGCCGCCGACATAGACGGCGTCGTCGACGTTCGGAATGCCGTAAATGCCATCCTCATGGGTGACGTACGTCCAGCCCAGATCGGAAATGGCTTCCTTGACGTCGGGATACTGCTCAAGGATCGGGGAAAGATCCTTCAGCGCGCCCTGCGAAAGCAGCGTCTGGTACATCGTGGGGGTGGTGTAGATCAGGTCGTAGTCCGTGCCGGACGCGACCTCCATCGCCAGCTGGTTGTCGTCGGAGTAATAGTCGTACTGGACGTGATAGCCCGTGATCTCCTCGAGCGTCGTGGCGACATAGTCGGTGTTCATATCGAACGACTTGGTGTTCAGCAGCATTTTGATCGTTCTGCCCTCCTCCTCGGCGGAGGCGAACGGCAGGCTCAGGCTCAGCAGCAACGTGAGCGCCAACAGAATGGAAAGGGGACGCTTCAGGGTCATGATGATTCCTCCTTCATAAATTATCTCACCGCCCGGCGGGCGGAGAAATCCATCCGAAATCCCGCTTCGCGGTCAGCCCTTGACGGAGCCGACGCGCATGCCCTTGACGAAATACTTCTGCAGGAACGGATACACGCACATGATCGGTATGCAGGCGAGCATGATCGTGGCTGCGCGAATGGCCTCGCTGTTCAGCGCAGCGTTCTCCTGCGCGTCCATGGACAGCGCCTCGTCGACGTTGATCGCCTCGGTCACGACCTGATAGAGATAGGTCTGCAGCGGACGCAGGCTCGGCGTCGTGATGTAGAGCAGGCCGTTCATGTAGTTGTCCCAGTAGCCGACGGCGTAGAACAGGCCAATGGTCGCCATGGCCGGCAGCGACATGGGCAGCACGATCGAGACGAGGATGCGCACGTTGCTCGCGCCGTCGAGCTGCGCGGATTCCTCGACCTCCTGCGGAATCTCCTCAAAGAAGTTTTTCAGCAGGATCATGTTGTACACGCTCAGCAGGAACGGGATGAACAGCACCCAGATGGTGTTGATGAGGTTGAGCGTGCGCATCAGGAGGTAGGCAGGCACCATGCCGCCCGAAAACAGCATCGTAAACACGAAGAACAGGATCAGCGGCTTGCGCCCGTACAGCCACGTCTTGGACAGCGGATACGCCGTCAGGCAGCTGACGAGCATGCTGCCCGCCGTTCCGCCGATCGTAATGATCAGCGAAACCTTCAGTGAATCCCAGAATTGGGATTCATTCATCACATACTTATAGGTGCCGAGCTGGAAGTCCACCGGCAAAAACAGCACCTGACCCGTCGTGATGGCCGTCGTGCTGGAGAACGACTTCGCCAGCAGGTTCAAAAAAGGAAACAGCATCAGCGCGCCCAGAATAATCAGGATGAAGAGATTGATGCCCTCGAAAACGCGCTCTCCCCGGGAAGGGGGAATGCCGCCCGCGGAACGCTTCTTTGCCATGCTTTTGCCGCCTCCCTTACCAAATGCTGCGCTCGGTCAGCTTGCGGCTGAGCAGGTTGCCGCCCAGCAGCAGGATCATGTTGATGATGGAATTGAAGAAACCGACCATGGTGCCCTGGCTCCAGTTCAGCTTGCCGAGTCCCTCGCGGTAGACGTAAGTGCCGATGATGTCGCCGGAGGCGTAGACCGTGGGGTTGTACATGACCAGGATCTGGCTGAAGCCGGCGTCCATGATGCCGCCCAAGCGAAGGATGAACATCATGACGATCGTGCTCGCGATGCCCGGCAGCGTCACATGCCAGATCTGCTGCAGGCGGTTTGCGCGGTCGATCTTTGCCGCTTCATAAAGCGCGGGGTCGATGCTCGTGATCGCCGCCAGATAGACGATCGTATTCCAGCCGGATTCCTTCCATGCGCTGGTCAGCAGCAGTACAAACCGGAACCACGCATTGTCCATGAAGAAGCGCTGCGTCTCGCCGCCCAGCGCCGTAATGACCTGGTTGACGATGCCCGTCGTCCCGAGAATATTCATAAACAGTGCGCCGACGACGACCCAGCTGACAAAGTGCGGCAGGTACATGACCGTCTGCAGCGTGCGCTTCGCGATCTTCGACCGGACCTCATTGATCATCAGTGCAAGGATGATGCCAATCGGAAAGCAGATGACGACCTTCAGCGCGCTGATGACGAACGTGTTGATGACCGCCTGGCGGAATTTGCTCTGGATCCACAGCGCGTTCCAGTTCTCGAGGCCCACCCACGGGCTTTTCGCGATGGCGTCGAACGGATTGGCACCCGCGAAGATATTGTAGTCCTTAAATCCAATAATCAGGCCGTACATCGGCGTATAGGCAAACAGCAAAACCAATAGAATTCCCGGAATCAGCATGATGTACATGCTGGTACTCCGGCGCAGCCTCGTGCGCGCGGAACGCTTCTGGTTGAGCTTTGCGTCCAGCAAAACCTGCTGTGAAACCGGGCTCGTCCGTCCTCTTTCCGCCATTCAGCAACCCACCTCCGGCAACGTTATCAAAATTTTCTTTCAATACTCTAATATTAGCACAATATATGCATCAAATGTTGGAAAAATTGCTCTAGAAATTGAAAATAATCACGCGCTTTCAGGCGCGTGATTTGTAAAAATTGGAAATTCAGTTTCCGCATTATGATTTTTTACAATTTTCAAAAGCCTCGCGGCTTTCACAGATGGGCAGCAAAAACCGGGCGATTGTCCCGCCGGAATCCTCGCGCTCGTACCACAGCCCATACCCGTCGCCAAACAGCAGCCGGATCCGCGTGATGACGTTGAATATGGCATAGCCGTGGCCGCTGTCGCTGTCGCCCTCCGGAAACGGCGCCGGATCGCACTCGTTGAGCGCGTTTAAGTGCGCCATCACCTGCGGCTGGATGGGCGTGCCGTCGTTTCGCACGGTGACGGCGAGCTTGCCGCCCTCGCGCTGGGCGCGGAGTTCGATGTTCAGCACCGCCGCATCGCCGCTGTGGGCAATGGCGTTTTCAAACACGGGCTGCAGCAGGAACTTGGGAATCAGCAGCGTCATGGCATCCGGCGGCAGGCTTTCGGTAAAGCAGATGCGGCGCGAATAGGTGTAGCCGTTCAGGTCGACGTACTGCTTCATCAGCTCGGCTTCGCTGTAAAGCGGCGCGTACTCGCGCCCCTTGCCGAGGATGCCGCGGTAAAACGCCACCAGCGCGTCCATCGTCTCCCACTCCTCCTGCGGCAGCTTCCACCGGATGGCGCTCAATGTATTGTACAGAAAGTGCGGGTTGATGCGCGCGAGCATGAGGCTCGTCTCCAGCGAGCGCTGGTCGGCCTTCATCTTCTGCTGCGCCTGGATGCTCTCGTAGGATTCGCGGTAGAGCCGGGTAAACGTCTGATCCAGCCGCGCGGCCTCGTCCCAGCCGTCGAGCGGCGCATCGTGCAGCACGCGCCCGGGCGCGAAGTGGGCAAATTTGTCCAGCACCATGCGCAGCCGGCGCGTGACGAGGCGCGAGGCAACCGCGATCGCCACCGCCGCGAGCGCCAGTGCGGCCGCGGTAAAGCCGACGAACATTCGGCCCTGCGCCGTCAGCTGCGCCGAAGCAAAGTCCGGCTCCAGCCCAAAGCGAAGCGTCGCGCCGACGCGCTCGAGCTCCGAGGACAGCACGACCATGTCCGCGCCCTGCTCGCCGCCTTCAAACAGCGTCTGCCCGTCCTCGAGCTGGCAGCGGTACCAGTACGCCCCGCTCTCGGGCAGGATCGTCTCCATCGCCGTTTCGAGGCGCGACAGCCAGACCACGGTGTTCAGCAGCCCGAGCAGCGTGCCGTCGGAATGGTAGATCGACCGCGTCATGCACAGCGCCGGCTGTGGATCGGTGTAGTTGCCGCGGATGCGGGTGACGTTGTAAAACGTGCGCGCATAGCCCTGATCCATCATCTCCTGAAGGGGCAGCGCGTCCGGGAATTCGTCGAGCGGTTCGACGTAGTAGTAATCGCAGAACAGCCGGTCCGAAGTCGGATACAGCGTCAGCATGTACTGGCCCGGGCTGCTGACGACGTGAAACAGCGGCTGGATGACGTCGCTGTACAGCGAAATGCGGTCGGCCGCCGTGAACTCCTCCGGCTGGGCGACCGCCTCGTAAAGCCCGTCCCGGAGGTCCTCATTGGCATAGATGAACAGCGACATCCGGTTGATTTCCCCCAGCTGGCTGTCGATCTGGTCGGCGACGCTGTCGAGCTGCAGGCGCACCTGCTGGGTGACCTCCTGGGCGAGTATGTCGCGGTAGAGCTGGTTCAGCTCCTGCCCAAAGCAGAGCAGGATGATCAATATCAGCGGCAGCAGCAGCGCGGCCAGCTTGGCCGTGATCGACGCCGCGCCGCCTGCGCGAACGCGCCTCATGGCCTGAGATGCCTCCTTCTGTATTTGTCCGGGCTGCATCCGTAGGCACGGCGGAAGCTGTTGATGAGGTGCGAGGCGTCGGAAAACCCGCAGCGCCACGCGATGTCCTTGACGCGAACCTCCGGCTCGTCCACCAGCAGCTGCGCCGCGCGGCTCAGCCGCCGCTGCATCTGATACTGGTGAATGGTCATGCCCGTGGCCTCCTTGAACAGCGTATTGGCATAGTTCGCGCTGAAGTAGACGTTGGCCAAAATCGCCTGCATGCCGACGTTTTCGCCCAGGTGGCGCTCAATGTTCTCCTTGATGCATTCCACCGCGCTCTGCTCGTTCTGCATCGCGATGGCGCTCTGCGCGCCGAAGAGCTGGAGGTACGCCTCGCGGACGTCGCGCAGCGGCGTGGGATCGGACAGCAGCGCGCCCTCTTCCTCCGGCTGCACCTCCGCGGGCAGGATGGAGATCCAGCCGCCCGCGCGCAGTTCCAGCGCGCTCAAAAATTCAGTGGGGGGGGGTAACTCCGTTCGGGCAATCCGGACAGGGCGCGAAAGCGCCGCCTCGTCGAACCCGTCCTGCCAGCGCTTTGCGTCCATGCCCACCATGGCGATCAGGCTTCCGTCCGGCGCGCGCCTTGCATCGCGCCGGTCCAGTTCCGCGAGGATCCGCCGGATGAGCTCGCGCATCTCGTTGACGCGCACGGGCTTGAGCACATAGCCGGACACGCCGCCCTCGTTGACCGCAGGACCGACGAAGCGAAAATCGTCGAACCCGCTGATGCAGACGCAGCGGACGTCCGGAAAGCGCCGGCGCAGCTCGCGCACCAGCGCGAGGCCGTCCATGTCGCGCATGATGACGTCCGTGACGACGATGTCCACCGGGTGCGCCGAGATGCGTTCGAGCGCCTGCCTGGGATCGGTCACCGCCCCGGCGACCTCCAGCCCCAGCTCGCGCCAGTCCATCATCCCCACCATGCCGTCCAGCTCGCACTGCTGGTCGTCCACAAACAGTATCCGGCGCACTCCGGCATTCCCCCTCTTGTCAATGGATTCTGTCAGTCCGCCAGCGCCTTGACCGCGGAGCTGGTGCCGATGCGGTCGCAGCCCGCCTCGAGGTACGCCTCGACGGCCTCGGCCGTGCGGACGCCGCCGGCGGCCTTGATGCGCACGTTCGGCCCGACGTTTGCCTTGAACAGCGCGATGTCCTCGAGCGTCGCGCCGCCGGTGCCAAAGCCCGTGGAGGTCTTGATGTAGTCCGCGCCGGCGTCGGTGACGCACTTGCACAGCGCGACCTTCTCCGCCTCGGTGAGATAGCACGTCTCGACGATGACCTTCAGCACATGGCTTCCGGCGGCCTGCTTGATCGCACGGATCTCCTCCGTCACGGCGGCAAAATCGCCGTTCTTGACGTCGCAGAGGTCGACGACCATGTCGATCTCGTTCGCGCCGTCGGCGATGGCCTGCTCTGTCTCGAACACCTTCACGGCGCGCGTGGAATAGCCGAGCGGGAAGCCGATGACGGTGCAGATGTTCAGCTGCGGATAGCGCTCGCGCACCCGCGCGACATAACAGGGCGGAATGCAGACCGACGCCGTGCCATAGGCGGCCGCCTCGTCGCACAGCCGGGCGATGCTCGCCCAGTCGGACGTGGGCTTGAGCTGGGTGTGATCGATGTGAGAAAGCATTTCCTTGCGGTTCATGAGTATTCCTCCATTTTTATTCATGCAGCGGTTGACCGCACTCGCTCAAAATGCGGCCGACGGTTTCCTCGACGGTCATCTCCGTCGTGTCCAGCCACAGGCCGATGCGCGGCGTCTCGCGCAGGAAGTCCTCGCAGAGCGCACGCACCTCGAACCCGCCGTAGCCCTTCTTCGGCCGCGCGGCCTCGCGCGCGGCGACGGCCTCCGCCGACGGGCACAGCACCACCGGATGCACCGGCATTCCTTCGAGCAGGTCGAGCATGTGCGCAAACATCGCGCCGTAGTAATTGTCCTGCACGACGACGTCGAAGCCGGCCTGCCAGTATCCCCGCGCGGCGCTGGCGGTGAGCCGGTAGCGCAGCTCGAGCTGGCGAAGCGCTTCCTCCGGCGCGTCCGGGCGCATCTCCTCGCGCCCGCTGACGATCATCCTGCGAAAGACGTCGCCCCTCAAGTGCACCGCGCGCGGCAGTCGCTCGGCCAGCCGCTGGGCGACGGTCGACTTTCCCGAAGCCATCACGCCGGTGATCAGATAGACCTTCGCCGGCATTGCAATCCCTCCCTGCACGCACCCGCGCGCCATTTTTTACCATTATAACACGCGCAGGGCGCGCTGTCCACACCCATTGCGCCCGCGAACCGCCTTTGGAAAACGTGTGGACAGGCGCGAACGGATGTGATAAAATGGAGAAAAACGAAGGAGGCGGCGCGCATGGACGACGCATTTGATACGCTGAAACAATGGGTGGACGAATCCGAACGAATCGCGTTCTTCGGCGGCGCGGGCGTTTCGACCGAATCGGGCATCCCGGATTTCCGCGGCGTGGACGGCCTGTACCGCCAGAAATACGCCTATCCGCCCGAGACGATCCTGAGCCGCGAATTCTTTGAACACAACCCGGAGGAATTCTACCGGTTTTACCGCGAAAAAATCCTGATCCTCGACGCAGAGCCCAATCCTGCGCACCGAAAGCTCGCCGAATGGGAGGCCGAGGGGCGGCTCAACGGCGTCGTCACACAGAACATCGACGGGCTTCACCAGAAGGCCGGATCGAAGCGCGTGTTCGAGCTGCACGGCTCGATCCACCGCAACTTCTGCACCCGCTGCGGAAAGTCCTACTCCGCCGAGTGGGTCGCATCGACGAACGGCGTGCCGAAGTGCGCGTGCGGCGGCATCGTCAAGCCCGACGTGGTGCTCTACGGCGAATCGCTCGACGACGCCGTGATGCGCGGCGCGATGCACGCCATCGCCCACGCCGATCTGCTGATCGTGGGCGGCACGTCGCTGAGCGTCTACCCCGCCGCCGGGCTGATCGACTGGTATGCCGGGAGCCGCCTCGTGCTCGTCAACCGCACGCCCACGCCGCGCGACGGCCGCGCCAACCTGATCCTCCGCGACCCGATCGGACAGGTCTTTCAGAGGCTGTAGCCATGGAGGCCCGCATCGAATGCTTCCCACCCGTGGCGCGCGGGGACGCGCGGCTGTTGATCCTCGGCACGATGCCCAGCGTCGAATCGCTGCGCCAGTCGTTCTATTACGCGCATCCGCGCAACGCCTTCTGGCCGGTGATGGCCGAAGTGCTCGGCGCGCCGGTGCCTGAGACGGTCGAGGAAAAGTGCGCGCTGTTGACCGGCCACCGCGTCGCGCTGTGGGACGTCGCGTGCAGCTGCGTGCGGCCCGGCTCGCTCGACAGCGCCATGCGCGACGTCCTACCGAACGACTTTGATTCGCTCTACGCGCGCTGCCCGAAGATCGAGAGGATCCTGTTCAACGGCGACACCGCGCGCAAGCTCTACATGCGGCTGGTCGGCCGGATGCCCGAAGGCTGTGATTGGGCGCGAATGCCGTCCACCAGCCCCGCCTACACGCTGCCCTACGCGCGCAAGCTGGAAGCTTGGCGCGCGGGAATGGAGGGATATTATGATTGATTCTTCAAAGAACATCCGCCCCGGCGACATTCTGCGAAAGAAGCGCTTCGGCGGCGAACTGACCGAAACCGAGATCCGCGCGTTCGTGCGCGGCGTCGTGGACGGCTCGTTTGCCGACTACCAGATCTCGGCACTGTTGATGGCCATCTGCATCCACGGCATGTCCGACCGCGAGACGCTGGCACTGACGCTCGAGATGGCGCGCTCCGGCGAGATGCTCGACCTGAGCCGCATCCCCGGCATTAAGGCGGACAAGCACTCCACGGGTGGCGTCGGCGACACGACGTCGTTGATCCTCGTGCCGCTCGTGGCGTGCTGCGGCGTGCGCATGGCGAAGATGTCCGGGCGCGGCCTCGGCTTCACCGGCGGCACGCTGGACAAGATGGAATCCATCCCGGGCATGCGCGTCGACCTGGACGTCGATGCCTTTGAGCGGCAGGTCACCGACATCGGCTGCGCGATCATCGGCCAGACCGCCGAGCTCGCCCCGGCGGACAAGGTACTCTATGCGCTGCGCGACGTGACCGAGACGGTCGACTGCATGCCGCTGGTCGTGTCGTCGATCCTGTCGAAGAAGCTCGCCGCCGGGTGCGACGTCGTCGTGCTCGACGTCAAGACCGGCAGCGGCGCGATCATGCAGACGCTCGAGGATTCCAGAAAGCTCGCGCAGATGATGGTGCGCATCGGCAATCTGAGCGGAAAGAAGTTCTCCGCCGTCATCACCGACATGGATCAGCCGCTGGGCAACTACATCGGCAACGCCCTCGAGGTCGAGGAGGCCATCGACGTGCTCGCCGGTCGGACGGCGGGCGACTTGAAGGACGTCTCGCTCCAGCTGGGCGCGCACATCTTAAAGGGCGCGGGCGCCGTCTCCTCCATCGCCGAGGGCGTGGAGATGCTGGACGGCAAGATCGCCAGCGGCGAGGGACTGCGCAAATTCGCGGCGATGATCCGCGCGCAGGGCGGCGACCCGCGCGTCGCGGAGGACACCTCGCTGCTGCCGAAGGCGAAATCGACCGTCGAACTGCGCGCCGACGAGCCGGGCTATCTGGCCGCCATCCGGACCGACGACGTCGGCAACGCCGCGAAGCTGCTCGGCGCGGGGCGCGAGCGCAAGACCGACGCCATCGACCCCGCGGTCGGCATCGTAATGCACCGGCGCGTGGGCGACAAGGTGCGGCGCGGCGACCTGCTAGCGACGATGCACGTCGGCGAGCGCTCCGACCGCATCGGCGCCTACAACCTGCTGCGGCGCGCAATCCGCATCGGCACGGCGCCCGTGCCGCGCCCGACGCTGATCCACGATGTGATCGAAGCGTAAGTTTCCGCGCCGGACGCCGCTGTTTGGAATGAGTTTTTTCGCGGCGAAAGGCGTGAGTCGGTTGGATCGGACCCAACCGACTGCGCCCGCTTTGCGTGTCCTTCTGACGCACATGGCGCGCACCTGCGAGAATCGAGCGCATCCGGGCGCGCACCGGCAAGGGCGTAGATCGGGAGCCTGCTGCGCTTCTGACGGCAAAATGAAAATCTGTGCATTCATAAAAAAGGAGTGCTGACGATGGCAAAGAACAGACCTCCCCGGAAAACGCCGGCCGGCGAGCGCGGTGCAAACGCTCCGATTGCGCAGCATGGCGCAGAGGACGCGCCGGAACCGCGTGCGCCTTCGCGCGCCCGCGCCCTCGGGCGGACGCTTTTGCGCGCGGCGATCGTCTTTGCCGCATACACCGCCGCAAACGGCGCGCTGTTCCTCGCCGTCGCGATTGCGTACGTCGTGGTCTGCGTCACATACATGGGCTTGCCGGGGGCGTCCATGGGCTCGATTGCCGTCCTCTACCTCATCACCAGCTTCCTTTTTTGGCGCATCGGCCTGCGCGTGTCGCGCAGGTGGCGCGTGCCGCGCGCGGAAAGCAGGCGCTGGACCGGCTGCGGCGCACTGATCGGCGCAGCGATTCCCGCCGTGCTGACCGCACTGGCGCTGGCGCTGGACAGCATGCGGCTCGAAAACCCGTTCGACGCGCCCGCGTTCAGCCCGTGGCTGCTGGTTTCGCTGGCGCTATGGATTGTGGGCGCATTCGGCTCTGAGGTCGTGAGCAAGTGCATCCTCTACGACGCCGTCGATCGCCGCTACGGCCGCCGGTATGCCTATCTCGCCGAATGCGCATTCTGGCTGCTGGCTATCCTGGTTACCGACAGCCGAACCATCGTCCCGGCCTACCTCGGCGCGGCGCTGACGGCCATCCTCGGATGCAGGCTCTACGAGCGCGGCGGACTGCGCGCTTCGGCGGCAATGCGCGCGGCGTTCAACGTCTGGACACTGTGCCTCTTTGGCTTGGCTTCGGGCGACGGATCCGTACTGGCTCCGCTGTATGCGCTCTATCACGTCTCCGACGCGTGGTTCACCGGCGGGAACGCCGGCATGACCGCGGGATGGGGCTATGTGATCTGCGCCGCGGTTGCCGCGGGAATCCTATTTCGGAGTGAGCTTTCGCGCAGCTTTTCCCAGCTGCGCCGCCGGGGCGCATAACCGTTGGATCCCAGCGGAAAGCTGCCGGAAGGATTCGGAAAACTTTGAACTCGACTCAGGAGGAGAGAAACCATGGAGAAGATTCGGATTGCCATCGTCGGCGCGGGCTCCCGCGGCGCGGACTGCTACGGGCAGGCATTGCTGGAAATGAAGGATCGCGCGCAGGTGGTCGCCGTCGCGGAGCCGCGCGCCGACCGGCGAAACGCCATCGCCGACGCGCACGGCGTGCCGGAGGGAAACCGCTTTGAGACCGGCGAGGCGCTGCTCGCCCGGCCCAAGCTCGCCGACGCGATGCTCATCTGCACGCAGGACCGCCAGCACGTCCGGCAGGCGGTCGCCGCCATGCGGCTGGGATACGACCTGCTGATGGAAAAGCCCATCTCACCCGTGGCGGAAGAGCTGCGCGAGATCGTGCGCGTCCAGCGCGAAACCGGGCGCAAAGTCGTGGTCTGCCATGTGCTTCGCTACACGCCCTTTTACCGCAAGATCAAGCAGGTCATCGACTCCGGCGCGATCGGCGAAGTCGTGGCAATTCAGGCGCTGGAAAACGTCCAATACTGGCATCAGGCACATTCGTTCGTGCGCGGCAACTGGCGCAACGCCGAGCTGAGCAGCCCGATGATCATGCAGAAGTGCTGCCACGACCTCGACTACCTCGTCTGGCTGTCTGGCCAGCGCTGCGAGCGCGTGACGTCGTTCGGCTCGCTGAAGCACTTCCGCCCGGAGTGCGCGCCGGCGGGCGCGGCCATGCGCTGCACGGCGGGATGCGCCGCAAAGGAAAGCTGTCCCTACGACGCCGAAAAGATCTATCTGACCAATCCCAATACGGGCGTGCTCAGCGGCGCGAAGGGCTGGCCGTGCGACGTGCTCGCGCTCAACCCGACCGAGGAGAGCATCCGCGCCGCCATCGAGACCGGCCCGTATGGCCGCTGCGTCTACCACTGCGACAACGACGTGGTCGACCATCAGGTGGTCGACATGCTGATGGAAAATGGCGCGACGCTGACGCTGACGATGTCGGCGTTTACCAGCGTCGGCGGGCGGTCGATCTGCGTGATGGGCACGCGCGGTGACATCCGCGGCGACCTCGAGGCCAACACGATCCGCATCGGGCCGTTCGGGCAACCGGCGGAAACGGTCGACGTGCGCGCGCTGTCGGACGACTTCTCCGGCCACGCCGGCGGCGACAAGCAGCTGCTCCGCCAATTCCTCGACCTGCTCTCGGGCAAGGAGGCGGACGGCAACATGAGCACGCTGGAGGCGTCCGTGGAAAGCCATCTGGTCGCGCTGGCCGCGGAGGAATCGCGGCTGAACGGCGGCCAGTCCATCGAGATCGCGCCGATGCGCGGCTGAGGTGGGCGCAATGCGGCGTTTGTTGCGGTTGCTCGCGCTGTGCGCAGCGGCGGCGCTCGTTCTCTCCGGCTGCTCCCGCGAGGAACCGGCGGAGGAGCGCTCGTTCGCGATCGACCTCACCTGCGAGAGCACCGGCATCTACCAGATCTTCTACACCTACTACATCGACGGCGTCTCCTGCGGCATCGGCGGCGTGGCCGATCTGGACGGCGGCGAACTGACGGACAAATCCGATCTGACGATCGTCTTCCCCGA
Source organism: Candidatus Faecivicinus avistercoris (assembly GCA_018716805.1). Classification (GTDB taxonomy): domain Bacteria; phylum Bacillota; class Clostridia; order Christensenellales; family Aristaeellaceae; genus Faecivicinus; species Faecivicinus avistercoris. Next base: position 13,741 of record DVJL01000025.1, read on the forward strand.
AGGACTCTTCGAGGAAAACGGCGACATTTCGAAGTTTTCCATCGACTTCTCGCCCTACGGCGAAGGCGACACCTCCGAGCTCGGCACCACCAACCGGCTCGAAATCGCCGCCGAATACGGGCAGACCTATGCCGTCCGGTTTTCGGGCGATGCTGCGGGCGGCTTCAGCGCCGCGCTCGCGTCTTAGCGGGGATATGAAATGGGAAAAAATCCGCAATTCAAGTGGATTTTGCAGCGGTTCAAACGAAGAATCCGCAACCTTGCGGCATAGAGCCAGATTCACGCGCTGAAGCGGCAGATCAAGGCGCCAAACGGGCATTTTCATACGCTCTCTTGGGAAAAAATGGAGGACGCCTCGTGAAGAGGCGTCCTCAGGATGTTGACAAAGTCAGCATCCTGCCAGAGCGATGAAAAAGCCTGCAAGACAAGGAAGCAAACTTGCAGACAAGGGAGCTTACATGGACGTAAGTGACCGCAGGCTGCAAGTGCAGCTGACGCCGGAAGCAAAAATTGCCTCTGACTTCTCTCTTGTCAGGGCAATTTTTGTGTTTGCGGGCTTTGTCAGCGCTCTGA
>DVJL01000138.1 GCA_018716805.1 Candidatus Faecivicinus avistercoris
TCACCCATCTTTATTATACACAACAAAGCCAAGAAAATCAATGTTGGGTTGTGTATTTCAGCGGGAGCCATTTCTTATTTTAGTATGTAAAAAACGGCGCGGATTGCTCCGCACCGTTTCATGGGCTACTATGAACTATACAATGTAAATGGGTGATGTTATATGGCGAAAGTTGAAGATTGCCCCGGCTTTGAAACTTTCGGTGCAGATGTGAAAGCTGCGCGGAAAGCAAAGCACCTGACGCGCAAGGTGCTGGCCGAAATAGTGGGAATTGAATGGCGCTAGACCGTGTCCAGATACTTCCGGTTGCGCTCGTCCTGCGTCAGCTCCGGGTAGATCGTCGGCAGTTTCTTCGAGCGGTCGAAGGCCACGTCCTCAAAGGAGAGGAACACATTGGTGTTCTCCATGGCCTCGGCAATCTGCGCCTCCGAGAGTACGCCCTGCTGCCGGAAGCGGCGCACGGCTTCCTCGCCGTCGGGATAGTCGAGATACCAGCCTTCCTCGTCCTCGTATTGGATGTGGTTGGCCTCCAGGCGCTGGTCGCGCAGCGCCGCGTCCTCCGGCAGGATGAAGTGGCTGTCCGCGCCGAAGATCAGGGGGATGCCGTATTTGCGGTACATGGGTTATGCGCAAAGGAAAGTATATGTTTGTACAACGGAGCCTGCGTGGCAACAGTATTGAGCTGCAACTTCTTTCCCCAACACAGAAGTTTGGTGTAATCCCTCAATCGCTATATGAGGAATTGACTGGGATGAGTGCTGTCAAACTGAGCGAAAAGGCAGACTTGTCACTGCTGAAGACCATTCATAAAGGTGACTTCTGCATCAGCCTGCGTAGTTTTCAGGGTGGGTTTGAGTATTCAGAATACGAAGGCGTCGTATCTCCGGCCTATCCCGAGCTCACGCCCATCATCACCGGCCGTGCGGCCGGCAATACCATGGCCGCGATGCTGGCTGCCTTCGACATCTACGAGATTCCCGACTACATGTGGATTACCGACATGGGCTGGGAAGGCGTGTTCTACTTCAAGAACAACGACGGCAAGATCTACAACATCTTTGACGACATGCCGGAACCGCTGTGGGAGGACATCCTCCTTTCGCGCCAGCTGTACTTGGACGGCATTCTGCATCCGGACGTCATGTCGCTCCCCGACTGGTATGCGAAGGTACAGGAAGGCTCATGCGCCATTTCCTGCGGCGCGGACATCGGCGTTGCGGGTTCGCTGCAGGCAGCGCTGACTCAGGCGGATCCCAACGGCGTGTACGAAGCGGTTACCTTCTACAACTTTGACGAGGATCACCGCTTCGCGACCGACTTTAAGGCGTGGGATTTCTGCTTCATTCCCTCGACCAGTACCGAAGAAAACAAGGTGCGCACGCTGCAGTTCCTGAATTGGGTCGCGGCCAGCCAGGAGAATTTCGACCTGTGCGCCTATGGCATCGAAGGCGAGACGTGGGAGCCCGTGGGCGACCGCCAGTTCAAGGTGAATTCAGACCTCTGGGCGGCCGAAACCTGGACTTGGGTGCGCAACGCGGCCTATGAGCGCTACGACAGCAACTTCACGGAAGCCGATCTGATGCACATCGATCGCTTTCACGACGCCGACTTCTTCAACGCGAGCATCCTGAGCGGATTCAGCTTTAACTCCGAACCGGTGAGCAATCAGGTGGCGCAGTACAACGTGGCCCTTGGAAAATACTGGTTCGCCATCCAGAACGGCGCGGTAGATCCCGAGGAAGGCATGGCGCTCTTCCGCGAGGAGGCCTACGACGCAGTGACCGCAATCTGCGAGGAGATGCAGCGCCAGATCGACGAATATCTGAACCGATGAGACGCGAGGAGGGGAAGAAGGCGTTCTTCCCCTCCATCTGCGACAAACCGAATGCATTGGGAGGCAACCAGAGTGTTAAAGGAACGCGTCATGGCATTCGCGCGAGCGGAACTCTCGCGGTATGCCGCGCTCATGGACCCCAGCTACAATGCCTCGCAGGTCGAGATGATTCCATTTGCGGAGGCCGAGCTTTTGGCAAACGGGGTTCGGGATCCCTACTGGGACGATGCTTACCGCATCGACGTGATAAACGGCAGGGGCGTCATCGCTTATTCCAACCCACGGAGCGCCCTTCTGGGCGTCTATCGATTGCTGCACGAGGCCGGATGCGCATTCCTTCGGCCCGGCTCATTGGGCGAGATCATTCCGCGCAGGCCGTTGGATGCCCTGACGGTTCATGTGGAAATGCGCGCGGGATACCGTCATCGCTGCATCTGCATAGAGGGAAGCGTCAGCTTGGAAAACGTGCTGGACATGATCGACTTTGCGCCGAAAGTGGGCTATAATGCGTATTTTACCCAATTTATGGAGGCGTATACCTTCTTTGAGCGCTGGTATACGCATAAGGGAAACCCGCTGCGCGCAGCGGAATCGTTTTCGCCGTCCCTTTCGCGAGAGATGCTGGCCGCGGCCGTCGAGGCGATTCAGAAGCGCGGCCTTCTCTATCATGCGGTAGGGCATGGCTGGACGTGCGAACCGCTGGGCATTCCGGGCCTGCACTGGGAAGACGACGGCATTGAACTTGCGCCGGAGCAGCGCGAATGCATGGCGCAGATAAACGGGACGCGGGGATTGTACAGGGGAATTGCGCTCAACACCAATCTCTGTTATTCAAATCCTCGGGTGCGCGGCCTCATGGCCCGCGCGATTGCCCGCTATGCGGCGGAACATCCGGAAATCGACGTGCTCCACGTCTGGCTTGCGGATGACTTTAACAACCAATGCGAGTGCCCGGCGTGTCAGGCGGCGCGTCCCTCGGATTTCTATGTGATGCTGCTCAATGAAGTGGATGATTTGCTGACCGGGCAGGGAATCCCCGTCCGCATTGCCTTTTTGCTGTATTTCGATTTGCTGTTTCCGCCAGAGCGGGAGCGCCTGAAAAACCCCGACCGGTTTCTCCTCATGTACGCGCCGATTACGCGCAGCTTTGCCCAGTCGTTTGAGGGCGTCCAGCCCTCCGAGGATCTTCCGGCCTACCGGCGCAATCGCCTGTCGTTTGGCAGCAGCCTGTCCGGGAATCTTGGATACCTGAAGGCGTGGCAAAGGGTTTTTCATGGAGACAGCTTCGACTTTGACTATCATTTGTGCAGCGTCGCCTACAGCGACCCCGCCCAGATGACGATTGGCCGCGTGCTGCACAGCGACATTCGCGCGCTGCGCGCGCTCGGCCTGAACGGCATGGCGAATTGCCAGATTCAGAGGATCTTTATGCCGCATGGCTTTTCGTTCTATTTGGCGGGGCAGACGCTCTGCGATCCGTCGGCGGACTATCTCCAGTGCCGCAGCGCGTATTTTGAAGCCTGTTTCGGAAGAGAGTATCAGGCCGCGCTTCAGCTGTTGGAGGAATACAGCGCCCGGTTTCCCATGGAGCTGTATGCGCAGGACCATCCGGAGCCCAGCGGGGAGGCCGCGCGCCGCCTTGAAGGACTTCGGCCGCTTTTACAGGGCTTTTGCCCGCCCGTCCGGTCGGGCCTGCACCCGGCGCAGGAGCGTTCGTGGGCGCTGATGGATTTCTGGCGCGACTTGAATCTTCGGCTGTGCGATTATTTAATCCCCTTCTCGCGAAGGGAGAAGGCGCTCTGGGAACCGGCGTGGCGTGAATTGCAGCGCTTTGCATGGCAAAATGAACCTCGAATGCAGGGAGAATTCGATGCCTATTGCTTTTTGGAACACTACCGCCGCCAGCAGCCATAGGCGCAGGCGGACACGGGCGGTCGCTTGCCGCCGTGTTGGAGGGATGCGGAGAACACGATGGTTGAAAAAGGAGCCGCATGGCAGCGGTGCGAAGCGGCCTCCGGTTTTCAATTTGCCGCGTTTGGCATCGGCGCATTCGCCCTCTTGATGGGACGGCGAATGCGCTTTTTCTCCTTTGGCAGATTTTCATGGCAGAGGCGCCGCCTTGCACGGTTGCCGGGCGGCTTTTCTGGCTGTGCGCGCCGGCGGACGGTGGACGCGTTTTTTGTGAAAACCGCTTTTGATGGGCATTCTAGAGGGGGTTGAAAACTCCTGAATGCGATTTCGGCGCCTTTTCCACCCGGTTGGCGCTGTGAATTTTGGACATGGCGCCGCTATGCCCGCGAATCTCGTGCGCGGACGGATGGAAAACTTCTCCGAACTTCGGATTTTTCCTTTTCGCCTCCTTCGGGACTTGCGCTTGAACACCGCGGCGGCGCGTGTTAAAATGGAGGGGGAGGCGATTGACATGCAGAAGATCCTGCCCATCGAGGAGATCGAATCGCTGAAGTTGGAACCGGCGATGGCCGAGCACATTCGCGCGGGCAAGCTGGGATATTTTGAGAGCTTTGAGCATCACAGCCTGATGACGTTTGCGTGGGACGATCCGCGCGGCAAGCGCGGCAAGGGCGCCGAGGTGGTCGTCTGCCTCGGCCGTGAGGATCTGGCCGTTTTCTGCCGGGATCCCGAGGTGGCCAGGCTGGTGCGCGACCGGATGCCGCGCGGCCAGAGCAACGAGCGCGCGCTGTACGGCCTGTTCGTCGAGATGCTGCGCGACGATATGGAAGGGCTGGACGAGCTGGAAAAGCACATCACCGACGCCGAGGACGCCGCCCTGAAGTCGTCGCACAGCGTGTACCTGGGCAAGATTGTCCGCTACCGGAAGCTGCTTTTGCGCCTCAAGCGCTATTACGCGCGGCTGGACGCCATCTTTGACAACCTCGCCGCGAATGCGAACGGCCTGCTCTCGCCCGAGGGCGAGCGGCTGTTCTCCGCGCTGATGAACCGCAACCACCGCCTGCTCGACGCCGCGATCAACCTGCGCGACTACGTCACCCAGATGCGCGAAGCCTATCAGGCGCAGATCGACATCGAGCAGAACAGCCTGATGAAGGTCTTTACCGTCGTCACTGCCATCTCCACGCCGGTCACCGTCATCACCGGCTGGTACGGCATGAACTTCGCCCGGATGCCGGAGCTGGAATGGGCGTGGAGCTATCCTGCTGTCGCGCTGATCAGCGCGGGCGTGGCGCTGGGCCTGGCGGTGCTGTTCCGTAGGCGGCACTGGCTATGAATTTGTATGAATATACGCTTTAATCGCATATCATGTTAATTATTGCGGCTCGGACTTGCATTTTTCCCGATTTGGTTGTATAATTCTTTCATCATCAATCTTTGGAGGGAAATTTCGATGAAGAGGATTCTGGCTTTGGTTCTGGTCTGCATGATGGCGCTTGCCGGCGCGGCATTTGCCGAGGAGAGCAAGGGCACGCTTTCGATGGGCACGAACGCCGCCTTCCCGCCGTATGAGTATTATGACGACGAGACTGGCGAAATCGTCGGCATCGACGCCGAGGTCGCCGCGGCGATCTGCGAAAAGCTCGGCTATGACCTCGAGATCGTGGACATGGAGTTCTCTGCGATCATCCCCGCGATCACGTCCGGCAAGGTGGACTTCGGCATGGCCGGCATGACCGTGACGGAGGAGCGCCTCCAGTCCGTTGACTTCACGATTTCCTACGCCACGGGCATCCAGTCCGTCATCGTTCCCGAGGACAGCCCGATCACGTCGGTCGACGATCTGACCGCCGAGGGCGCGAACTACACCGTCGGCGTACAGCTCGGCACCACCGGCGACCTCTACTGCACCGGCGACATCGAAGAGGCGGGCTTCGGCTCTGTCGAGCGCTTCAACACCGGCACCGACGCGGTGCTCGCGCTGACGACCGGCAAGGTTGACTGCGTGGTCATCGACGATGCCCCGGCGCAGAACTTCGTCGCCGCGAACGAGGGCCTGAAGATCCTCGACACGAGCTACACCGTCGAAGAGTACGCCATCGCGCTGGCGAAGGACAGCGCGCTGACCGAGGAGATCAACGCGGCGCTCGAGGAGCTGATCGCGGACGGCACGGTGCAGGCCATCGTCGACAAGTACATCGTCGCGGAATAATCGCCGGAAGGCAGGTTTCAGGTTGGGGAGCGGGCGCCCGCTCCCCGCTTGTCTGTGCAGGGCGTCCGGCTGAGCGCCTTGGGGACATCGGCCTGCCCGCTTCACGGCGGTTTTAACGGATTTGGAAATAGGAGGGGATTCGCTTGCAGGCGTGGTTTGAGAGTTTGAAAGCGGATTTTGAACTGAATTTCATTCAGGGCAGGCGCTGGACCTATCTGGTGGACGGTCTGGGCGCGACGCTCACGATCACGCTGCTGGCCGGCCTGCTCGGCATTGCGATCGGCGTCGTGATCGCCATGGTCCGCTCGACCTACGACAAGACGGCTGAGGGGGCGCGCAAGACGCTGGGGCGCAGGCTGTTCGGCGTGGTGGACAAGATCTGCCGCGTCTACCTGACGGTCATCCGCGGCACGCCGGTGGTCGTCCAGCTGATGATCATCTACTTCGTGATCTTCGCGTGGTCGGACAACGGCACGATGATCGCGGCGCTGGCGTTCGGCCTGAACTCCGGCGCGTATGTGGCCGAGATCGTCCGCGGCGGCATCATGTCCATCGACAACGGCCAGTTCGAGGCCGGCCGCAGCTTGGGCTTCAACTATGTGCAGACGATGCGGTTCATCATCATCCCGCAGACGGTCAAGAACGTGCTGCCCTCGCTCGCGAACGAGTTCATCGCGCTCTTGAAGGAGACGTCGGTCGCCGGCTACGTCGCCGTGCAGGATCTGACGAAGGCGGGCGACATCATCCGCAGCCGCACCTATTCGCCGTTCATGCCGCTGATCGCCGTGGCGCTGATCTATCTGGCGCTGGTCATGTTCTTCTCATGGCTGGTCGGCAAGCTGGAGAGGAGGCTGAGAAACAGTGACCACTGAGACGCTCATTCAGGTTCGCAACCTGACCAAGACGTTCAAATCCGCCAGTGAAATTCACGCGCTCAACGGCGTGAGCACAGACGTCCGCCGCGGCGAGGTCGTCGTGGTGATCGGGCCGTCCGGCTCGGGCAAGTCGACGTTTTTGCGCTGCCTGAACCTGCTGGAGATCCCGACCTCGGGCACGATCACGTTCGAGGGCGTGGACATCACCGACCCCAAGGTCAACATCAACCTGCACCGCCAGAAGATGGGCATGGTGTTTCAGCACTTCAACCTCTTCCCGAACATGACCGTGCTGCGCAACATGACCGTCGCACCGGTGCAGCTGCGCAAGAAGCCGAAGCAGGAGGCCGAGGACATGGCGCGCAAGCTGCTGCAGCGCGTCGGGCTGGCCGACCGCGCGGACGCCTATCCGAGCCAGCTCTCCGGCG
>DVJL01000139.1 GCA_018716805.1 Candidatus Faecivicinus avistercoris
GATCCAATCCAACCCGACGGTCATCGAGGCGTATCTCGGCAAGAGGAAGGAGGGCTGACGATGAGCCTGCTGAAAGTGGAGGACATTCACGTCTACTATGGAAACATTCACGCCATCAAAGGCATCTCCTTCGAGGTCAACGAGGGCGAAATCGTCACGCTGATCGGCGCGAACGGCGCGGGCAAGTCGACGACGCTGAACACCGTGGCCGGCCTGCTCAAGCCGCGCAGCGGCCATGTGGAGTTCAATGGAAAGAGCATGGCCGGCGTGCAGGCCAGCAAGGTCGTCTCGATGGGCATGGCGCTGTGCCCGGAGGGCAGGCGCGTGTTTCAGCAGATGACCGTGCGCGAAAACCTCGAGATGGGCGGCTACACGCGCCCGGCCAGTGAGATTCAGGGCTCGCTCGAGGACGTGTTCAAGCGCTTTCCCCGCCTGAAGGAGCGCGAAAAGCAGGTCGCCGGAACGCTTTCCGGCGGCGAACAGCAGATGCTCGCCATGGGGCGCGCGCTGATGAGCAAGCCGAAGCTGCTGATGCTCGACGAGCCGTCCATGGGCCTTGCGCCGATCCTGGTGGAGCAGATCTTCGACATCATCAAGGAACTGCACGCCTCCGGCACGACCATTCTGCTGGTCGAACAGAACGCCCAGATGGCGCTCTCCATCGCCGACCGGGCGTATGTGCTCGGCACCGGACTGATCACCATGTCCGGCGCCGCCGAAGAAGTGCTCGCCGACGACCGCGTGCGCGCGGCCTATCTCGGCGGTTGAAGAAAAACGGCAACCGTGGGAAAGCGGCGGGGTGAAGGAAAGCGGCAGTCGAGGAAAAATGACGGCGGTTTTCCCGCCCCGCCTTCAGCGTTTCCTCTGAACATTGCCCGCAATTGGCAAGCGGTTCCGCACAGGCGGGATTCGGACAGCCAAAAAATATCGAAAAGCGCGAGAGGGCTGAAGCCTTCTCGCGCTTTATTCGTTCCCGGCGGCGTGCGCGGCGGGGAGCTTGCTTTCCGGTTTACCAACTTGCCAGAACTTTTTTGACGGATGTTCCGCCTTGAAAACAGGCGAGGAGGGCTATGAACTGGGATCGGCGAGCTTGGATGCGTCGAGGAGTTCGACGCAGCGGCGGATGACGGGGCGAGGATCCTCCATCCGGTCGAGGACGCGAAGGAGCGTCGTGGTGGAACAGAGGGAATGCCCCCGCTCCTCGTTGGAATAGGAGCGGATGGAAAGATTGAGAATCTCGGCGAACTTCTCCTGAGACTGGGATTCGGACGTGCGCAGATCGTACAGAAGAGAAGCGAAGTACGGGCAAAGGGCAAAGCGCTCGTGTTCCGTCTTTTTCATGGAAGAAAACCTCTCTTTCGTATATCAATAAATAAATTTTAACAAAAAAGAGAGGCACGCGCCATGAAGCGCACAACCTGTTTTCGAAAAAAGGCGCCGAAATGGGATTTTCATTTTGCTGCGACATATAAAGTGATGAGCGCCCCAAAGGCATCCGAAGTTGCAGCGGAGGATGTCAATGACGGAGGCGCGGCAAAGGACGTCCCCAATCGCTTTGTAGAAACTGAAAATACCCGCGTCGACGACAGGATCGACGTTCCAACTCAATGTCACTGCCATTTTGCGATATGCATGCTACTGACAGATGCGGATGGCGGCCAGAGAAAGCAGATGCTGCTTCCTGAATTAGCGGTCTTTATGAGCGAAGGATGCCGCAGGGCGAACGAAAGAACCGCAGGCAAAACTTGGGCAGTAAATACGCCTGAGCACGCTTGCGGTTCTTATCTTATGGTTATAAAAGTTTGTCCTGCGCGGCCGGGATGCAGGGGTCGTACCGACTTCGGAACGCGCCGCTGCGCGCTGATTCCTGCAGATCCGATGCGGGGCGCGGCGTTTTGACTTCTGCCGCCGTTCTCCCCGGCAGTGCCTCTGCATGGAATTCCGGCGGCGAATGAAGCGCGCTTTTGCCGGTGAATTCTTCGCCGCCGGGACGTTCTTCAGATTGGCGCGCGGGGTCCCGCCACGCCGCAGCGCTGACGGGCCCCCGTGCGTTGCGGGATCTATCTGATCTGTCCCGCGTCTTCAGGGATTTTTTATTTGTACATCCGATCGTACGCCTGCTGGCAGACTTCGACGAACTGCTCTACGCCGATGCGCTGCAGCTCTTCGACGTAGCTGTCCCATTCGGTGTCAATGTCCATATCGCGGGTGATGAACCGGACTTTGCACTCCTGAACATAGGTCGTCAGGGTTGCGCGGATTTCGCTGATCTGGTTCAGCTCGTCCTCGGTGAAGGCCAGAGTGGGGACGAAAGTTCCCTCCGCAGGATCGCAGGCGACATATGCGTAGACGGCATCGGCGATGGGCTTGTCCCACCACGAGATCTCCTCGCTGTAAACGCCGCCCTGACTCGCCTTGTCCGCGTACAGAGGAGCGTTGTTGCGCCAATGGGCGTTCTGCGTGAGCGTCCAGATGTTCACATCCTGGCGGCACATCGGTTCGTAACCCTCGTAGGCGGTGACGTCGCCTTCCTGCGGACGGCTCCAATGCTCGCCCTCTACGCCGAAGCGCGCGCGGAGGAAGACTTCCTCGGTCGGGTCGAACATGAAGTCGCCAACCTTGAAGGCCAATTCGGGATTGTCACAGTCTGCCGTGATGAACCAGCGGTTGGTCGGGATCGTCGGCTTGTAGCAGGCGAACTTCACGCCTTCGGGGCCTTCAACCGGCGCGAGTCCGACGAAGTCGTGCGCGTAGGGGCTGGTTGCCACCGGAAGCAGCGTGATCGAGCTGAACGCAAACGCGCCGACGATGCAGCATTCCTCGTTGTTTGCCATGGCGCGCAGCTGAGAGTCGTCCTGAGTGAAGGAGATGGGGTCGAGCAGGTTTTCGTCCACGAGGCGGCGCATGAAGAGCAGGCCTTCCTTCCAGCCGTCGCGGTCGTAGACGACGTCCACTTTTCCATCTTCAACGATGAGATGATCGCCCGCATCGTCGTAGATGAAGGAATTCATCAGGTAGATCGTCGCATCCTGCGACCAGCCCGTGCCGCCTACGAGCGGGTATTCGTCCTGTATGCCATTGCCGTTGGGATCGTTTTCCTTGAACGCCTTCAGCACCGTATACAGCTCCTCGGTCGTGGTGGGCACATCAAGGCCGAGGTTGTCCAGCCAGGTCTGATTGATCCAGATCTTGTACATGTGCTCATCGTGCAGCGCCTTTGTGTAGATCGGGACGGAATAGATGTTCCCGTCCGGGCAGGTCACGGCATCGAAGAAGCCGGGGGACATCTCGGCGACCTTTTTGACGTTGTCGCCGTATTGCTCATAATAATCGTTGAGCGGGATGAACGCGCCGGTCTGCGCATAGCGATAGGTCGTGGTGATGTCCAGGCTGTAATTGACGACGTCCGGAAGCTCCTGGCCGGAGGAAATCATGACCGAGAGCTTGTCCGCTGCGTCCGCGGCGGGCAGCAGTTCAAAGTCCAGGTTGACGTTCATCGAATCCTCGATGAACTTCGTGAAGGCGTTGGTTTCGTAGTCCTCGACATAGGTATCCTGCGCCATCAGGATGGTCAGCGTGGGACGCTCCTCTTCGGCCAGTCCGGCGAGCGGGACGGCGCACAGCAGCATCGCGAGCGCCAGAAGCAGGGAGAAATACCGGGGAAACTTCATCTGGATCTCCTCCTTTTATCTGATTCAGCCGCTTTGCGCGGCCAAATTTCCGTCAGTCGGGAATGTGGTATTGATGCTCCGACGTCAGGCCGAGCAGCCGGATCACGCCGGGAAGCACCCGGGAAACGCTGCCCAGCACCGCCACGGTGTGCGCGTCGCTGCAGCAGTAGAACTGGCAGCCGGCTTCCTTTGCGATGCGGTACATCAGCAGCATCTCTTCCTGTTGGTCGCCCCAGCCCTCAAAGCACGAGGCGTTCAGCTCGATGCCGGCGCCCGCCTGCGCATAGCCCGCAAAAATGCGCATCAGACGGGATTCATCCATGCAGCGGACGACGTCGGCGATGGAGCCTTCGGCGAACATCAGTCCGCAGGTGAGGTGCGCGATGCCGATCTTCTGAAACGGCAGGTCGAGTTCCAGCAGCCGTTCCAGCCGGTCTTCTATCAATTTTGCCATTTTTTCCGGCGTGTCCACGCCCGCAGGGCGCACCAGGCCCTTCATGTGCATGTGATTGACGGGGATTACCACAAAGTCAAACAGGCCGAAGTGTTCCGGCGCAAGCGCTGGAATGCCGTTGGCGGGCAGCTCCGTTTCGCATCCGAACCGGAAGCGAAGCTGTTTGCCCTGCGGGAGGGGCAGCGCGCTGCGGACGTGCTCGATGTCCTGCGGCGCGTACCATTCTGAAGCGCCCGGAACGGCGGCGTCCCACAGATGGTCGGTCAGGCACAGCGCCTGATGGTTGCTGCGCTCGGCGTGTTCAAGAATGACCTGCGGGGTCATTGCCGGATCCGAGCAGCAGCTGGAAAGCGTCGAGTGACAGTGCAGATCGTTGAGCAGAAAGTCCATACATTTGCCTCCTATCCCTTCAAAGCGCCGATCATGACGCCCTTCAGGAAATATTTCTTGACAAAGGGGTACAGCACCAGCACGGGAAGGCTGGATACGATGATCAGGGAGTACTTGATCAGATCGGCCATGCCCTGTTTGGCGGACATGGTGAGATCGTCCACGACCTCGTTGGCGTTGATGGTGTTGGCGATCAGGATTTCGCGCAGCACGATCTGGAGCGGATAGAGATTTCGATCCGAGAGATAGAGGAACGCGTCGAAGTAGGCGTTCCAGTGCCCGACGGCATAGTAGAGCGTCAGCACCGACAGGAGCGTCACCGACAGGGGGATGACCATCGTGAAGAAATAGCGGAAATCGCTGCAGCCGTCAATGGACGCGGCCTCGTACAATTCCTCGGGGATGCTCTGTATAAATGTGCGCGCGATGATCATGTTGTAAACAGAAATTGCGCCGGGCAGCAGCATCGCCCATCGCGAGTTGATCAGCCCGAGGTCGATCATCAGCATGTAATTGGGGATGGTTCCGCCGCTGAAGAGCATCGTGAACGTGAACAGGAACATGAAGACTCCCTTGAACGGAACGTTCCGGCGCGCCAGCGGATAGGCGGCGAACATCGTCATCGAAATGTTGATGAGCGTGCCGGCGACGGTGTAAAAGAACGTATTCAGATAAGCCGTGCCGATCAACTTGTTTTCAAACACCGCTTCGTATCCGGCCAGCGAGAGGTCGACCGGCCACAGCAGCACCTTTCCCGAGCTGACGGCGCTGGGCGACGAAAACGAGGAGGCCACGATGTTGATCAGCGGAATCAGGATGATGAGGGTAAAGATTCCGACGAAGATGTTGACCACCAGATAAAAGAACCGATCCTCGCGCGTTGCCCGAATGGCCTGCGCGCCATGTCCGTTTCTGCGCATGAAGCGCCCTCCTTTACCACAAGCTCGTGTCGCTGACCCGGCGGGAAATGAAGTTGACCAATACGATCATTGCCAGATTGATGACGGAGTTGAACAGCCCAATGGCGGTGGCGTAGGAAAAATCTCCTCCGCCTGCCGAAAGGCCAACCTTGTAGACGTAGGTGCTGATGACTTCGCTGGCGCGAAGGTTCAGGTCGTTTTGCATCAGGTAGACCTTGTCGAAGCCAATGCCCATCAGCTGGCCGCATCGCAGGATCAGCGTGATGGTGATCGTGGGCAGAATCGCCGGCAGATCCACGTGCAGCAGCCTCTGAAAGCGGCTGGCGCCGTCGATCAGCGCGGCTTCGTGCTGTTCCGGGTCCACGCCGGCCAGCGCAGCCATGTAGATTACCGTGCCCCAGCCGGTGCTCTGCCAAATTCCGGACCAGACGTACATGTGCGGAAAAGCCGTGGCCGAGGCCAGCAGATCGGGCACTTCCGGGCCGATCAGGACCCGATAGGCCATGCTGAACAGCCCGATGCGCGTGTTGAATACCTGGTTGATGATGCCCACGATGACCACCGTCGAAATAAAGTACGGCATATAGGTGATGTTCTCCACCGCAGAGCGATATCGCTTATTGCGCACGGAGTTGAGGCACAGCGCCAGGAGAATCGGCAGCGGGAAGCCGGCCACCAGCGAGTACATGGACAGTTTCAGCGTGTTGAAAAACACCCGTTCAAATTGATAGGAGTTGAAGAACTTCTCAAATTGAGCCAGCCCCACCCATTTGCTTCCCCAAATGCCCAGGCGCGGCGCGTATTGGCGAAAGGCGATCTGGATGCCCACCATGGGCACATATTTGAACACGATCAGGTATGCGACTGGAAGCAGCAGGAACAGGTACAGTTGCCAGCATCTGCGAACCCGAATCGCCAGCGTCTTGCGGGAACCGCGCGTTTGGAACATGGTCGCCCCCTCTTTCTTATGCGTGGTGGATGCCTATATTTTCGCAGAAGAATTTGCGAAATTCAATAGGAAATCTGTCATGTGGTGCGGAATATATCGCATTTCCACCATGATATTTCATCCATGTGCATGATTTTCAGGCAAATAGCGAATTTATGGAAGATCATTTTGGGAAATTGCCGCCGCCCGATTTGACATTTTCGCGATTTTCCGATACTATTAATTGGGGAATTCCTTTGTCCAAGCCAGATCGTATCGGGAGTGACTTTCGCCATGTTCGTCAGGACGCATCCGCGCAACACCTTTTGCAGAAATCTCATGCTCAACCTGATTTCGGCCGTGCTCGTCATCGCGCTGGTTCTGTTTCTGTTGTTCCAGATGATGGGCCGCTTTCGGGAACAGGAGCGCGCGCAGCGCGAAGACCTGATGTGGAATGAAATCTCCCATGTCTCAGAAGAATTGAATACCCTGGGTAGCCTGTTTCTGCAGTCCAAGTACTCCGATTCGTTTCAGCGCATTGCCCTCATTAAGGACGAACTCTACGCCAGCGATTATTATGCCCTCGGCAGCGCAAGGAATTATCTTTCGCTCATTGCTTCTGCCAACGGCCTGGTGGCGGACATCGTGATGAATTTCTCCAACAGCGGCATCGTTCTTACGCGCGACAATACGTATATCACGCAGGAGCAGTTCCTCAGGCAATATCAGACGGTTGGCTTTGACGGCGCGATCTTTCTGGAAAAGCCCACGGAGAGCCATCCCGGCTACGACATTTTTCCCGGCGGCACGATCATCTCCCCAAGCGGCATTTCACGCCGCGTCGCGTTCATCTACCGCATCCCGCTCGGCTCGTTCAATGTGGTTCAGCCGAGCTGCTATGCCTTTTTGCTGGTTTCTTATGATGAATTGGTGAACGCGTTGCTGACTGAGAATATGCGGGAGTTCGGTTCGCTGGAAATCCAGAATAAGGCGGGAGAAACGCTGTGCACATACAGCGCGCAGGATGCGTTTTCGCACGATGGCATTTGCGTCTCCGTCTCGGATGCCGCGCATACGCTTCGGGTAAATGCCTATCTCTCGGAGGCCTATTTCGCAAATGCCCTGCAGGCGCTCTACGCCTTCGTCGCCTTTGGCCTCCTCGCGGTGTTCGGACTGGGGGTTTTCATGGCGTGGATTGCGGCGTGGCAGCAGGCGCTGCCCATGCGGCGGCTGATCGCGGAGATTGCCGGCCGGGGGCTGGGAAGCCCCGAGCAGCAGAACGAATACGCCTGGCTTCGCGACAACCTTCAGCAGATGAACAGCGACCGGGCCGACATCGCCCAGCAGCTGGAGCAGCATCAAAAGCAGCTTCGCGCGAATATGCTTGAGCGCCTGTTCTCCGGAACCGTCCTGTCCGCGCAGCAGCGCGCGCAGGCGGAGAGCGGCTTGGCTCAGCTGCAAAGGCCCTTTCTGGTCGGACTCGCGCGGTTCCGCTTTTCTTCGGCAGAGATTTCGGAGAGCGCGCGAAGTGCGCGCGCGTTGGTCATGTTTCAAAAGCTGGAACATGCGCTGCCCGAGGGGAGCGTCGCCTATCCGTTCGACGGCGATACCGTTGCGCTGCTCATTCCCTGTCCGATGGGGCAGGCGGCGGCAGCGCGCGCCATTGCGGATCAATTTTCACAAATGGACGGGGCTGAGGAGGCGCACCACATCGAACTCACGCTGGGAACGCCGTTGACGCAGCTGCAGGAAATCGCCGCGTCGTTTGACATCGTTCTTCAGGACAGCAGCGCGGAGGAGTGGACCGAGGAATCGAGCGTCCATTGCGTGCAGAGCCGGCCGTCAGAAGGGGATTTCTCCTTTAAGAACCTGCATCAAATCTACAACCTCCTCGTCAGCTCGGATCTCGAGGGCGCCCGCTCGGCGATGATGGGATTTTTGCTCAGCACGGATCGCCAGTGCGGCTCCATCCGCCAGCGCTTTTACACAATTCGGGCGCTGATGATGCTGGCGGCCTTTGCGCTTAAGCTGGACGACGCGCCCATTCGGAATGTCCGCTGTGAAACCTCCGACGATGGCCCGGGCCTGTTGGAGAAGTTCTGCGAGCTCCTTCCGCTTTTTTCCGGTCAGGCGGATTCGAGGAGGCTCCAGAAGAAGGATGAGCGGACGCAGAACATCGTTTCCTACTTTCAGGAGCACTTTTCTGCCAAGGATTTCTGCCCTGCGGCGGCGGCTTCGGCATTTTCCATATCGGAAAAGCACCTGTATACCCTGCTCAAGGAGAACACGGGGCAAACGCCCGCGGCCTTGCTGCTCGAACTTCGCCTTACCCACGCGGCGGCCCAGCTGCGCGAAAGCGGCAAGCCCATCCAGGTGATCTGTGAGGAAAGCGGATTTGCCAATTTTAATACCTTCTACAAGGCGTTCAAGCGCGCCTATGCCGTCTCTCCGAGTCAGTACCGCGATTTATGAAAGTTCCCTCCGGGAAAGCGGACGGCCGGCAAATCTGCCGCGCGGATCCGCTTTTCCGTTGACCGCCTCGAGCGGCGGGAACGGAGGGCCTGCCCAATCCATTCCATTGACAGCCCATCGGGGAAGGTCTATAATGAAGGCGGATGTCATGCCGCGAGAGAAGGAAACCGCCATGAAAGTCTTTGATATGGTCAAACAGCAAATCATACGGGATTTGGAAAAGATGGAGCCGCACACCCGGCTGCCGGGAAGGCAGGCGCTGTGCGATCAGTATTTCGCGAGCCGCGACACGATTGATCGCGTAATCGCATCTCTGAAGCGTGAAAATTACTTGTACACGATTCGGAATTCGGGGACATTCGTGGCCGATCCCTCCATCAGCCTCAACATCAGCCGGAAACTTCCGCCCGGGACAATCGGGGTTCTGATGCCGACGTCGGGAATCAATTCTTCCGTTCATGTGGCCTGCGGAATCAACGATTATGCTGGCGCTCACGGCTTGCAGGTGGTTCACTGCATTACCGATCACAATCCGCAGAAGATGGAGAGCTATATCCGCCGGCTGATTCTCTCGGGCGTTTCGGGGCTGCTCATTCAGCCTCCTTCGATCGTTTGCTCCTATTCGGAAGCTTCCGCATTGATTCAATGCGCCGGCATTCCCGTTGTGTTTATGTTCGACGCATTTCCCAATATGACAGATTATCCATTGGTGACCGTCAATACCTCCCGCCCGGAAAACATCGAGTTCGTATACGACCGGGGATACCGGCACATGGCTTATGTCAGCAATCATGGCAATTTCAGCCGTGACAACAACCTGCGGCTCTATCTCTCCGTCCTGGCGCATCGGGGGATCGAGGATTCCTATCATCATGTGCTGGTCGAGAACAGCTTGCCGCGGGAGGCGTTTGTGCACAGGGTGCAGCAACTGTTGGAAAAGCCGGAGCGGCCGGATGTCATCTACTGCTTTAACGACACGGAAGCGGGAATGGTCTACGAGGCGATTCGCAGATCGGGCCTGCGCATTTCGGACGATATCGGCGTCATTGGCAGCGACGATTCGCCGGTTGCCGCCCAAATGGATCCGCCCCTTACCTCCGTCAACATAA
This sequence comes from Candidatus Faecivicinus avistercoris, assembly GCA_018716805.1. Classification (GTDB taxonomy): domain Bacteria; phylum Bacillota; class Clostridia; order Christensenellales; family Aristaeellaceae; genus Faecivicinus; species Faecivicinus avistercoris. Next base: position 9,945 of record DVJL01000139.1, read on the forward strand.
GCGCCTACAATATCGGCTACGTCGGCTGCAACTGGATTGCGCAGTTTGTCCAATCGGGGAAGATGCCCTATCAAAAGTTAAAACTGTTTCAGCCCAGGCTCGTCGACCGAGCCAGTTGCAAGGGAAGAGCAGTGGAAAAAGTTTGAAAAATCCCGGAATCACGCCCATTTATTGCAATAAAAGTTAATTATTTTGGGGAACCAGCGCGATATTTTCGATGAATATTGCGCTGTTTTTTGTATTCTGCGTTTTCGGCATGGAGATTTCGCCCGAGTACAATCAGGTCAATTTCTATTATATTCATGTTGCATCGATGCGAGCGAATGTGCTATCTTTAAAGCGCAGGGGGACTTGAATCATCCCCGGGTCGGAGAGGAGCCACTGAAAAGGAGGAAGTTTCAATGAAGAAAATGCTGTCCTTGATTGTCGCATTGGTGCTCGCGCTGACGTGCAGCCAAGCCCTTGCCGCCGGTACCGAATTGATTGTCGCCACCGAGGCGGGCGTGGAGGACAAGGAATGGTTTCAGAATGCGTTGGCCGAATTTCAGGCGATGCATCCGGACGTCGACGTCGTCATCGAACCCCACGAAGGCATCTCCGCCCGCTCCAAATTTGTCAGCGCGGTTTATGCCGGAAATGCGCCGGATGTCCTGATGGCAAACCTCTACTGGGTGAAGGACTTTGCGCAGAATGGATGGCTGACTCCGCTGAGCGATTATGTGGACGAGGGCTATTTTGAAGACTTTTTCCCGGATTTTGTCGATTATTGTACCGTGGATGGGAAAATCTACGGCATTCACAACAGCACGGACATCGCTACGATCATTTACCGCAAGAGCATGCTCGAAGCGGCGGGCATTGAGCCTCCTGCGCTTGACGAAGCCTGGACATGGGAGGAGCTTGCCGAAAATGCGCAAAAGCTCAACCAGGATACCGACGGTGACGGCAACACCGACGTTTGGGGCTGCGGCGTCATCGGCTATGTGGACGGGGCAACCACTTACACGAACTTCCCGCTGTTTTTCATGCTGGGCGGCGAGCTGATCGACGAGAACGGCATGCCCGCGTTCAATACCGAAGCGGCATATGGCGCCTGCGACTACTATCACGATTTGATTTACAAGTATGAAGTCGCGCCGAAGGAGAGCTACGCCTATTCCAATACGGAGCTGCTGTCCGCCTTCAATGCGGGACAGTATGCGATGATTTTCGGCGCAAGCTATATGGTCAGCGATCTGGCGGCGCAGTTCCCGGGGGATATTGGGGTGATGCTGTATCCGGTGCCGGACGAAAATACGGTGTCCGAAGGTCTGAGCGGTGGCTGGCCCTGGGTCATTATGACCCAGCAGGGCGATGAAGTCGCGGCGATCAGCGCCGATTTCATCAAGTGCATGCTCAGCGAAGAAGCCTATCTCGGCAGGTACGAGGACAATGGGGCGCTGCCCGTCCGCACGTCCGTGTTCGATTCCATTATTGCAAATGCCGAGGGCGACGAGGCCGACTGGATGACCGTCTATTCGGCGCAGATGCAGCATACCAATCTGAAGCCTGGAGACGCGATTTACGACTACATTCAGGAAGAATACACCATTGCGCTCCAGAAAGTGATGATGGACGAAGCGACGTCGCAGGAAGCCATGCAGGAAGCATACGATAACACAATTCAGCGGGCGACCGATGCGGGAATTATCGGATAACATCGCCGCCGCGCTCGCAAAATAACCATCGCCCTCTTGGCTTCATGCATGCCGGCTGATGCCTGGGAGGGCGATGCTCCATGTTGTGCGGGCGCTGTTAAACCGATTCCCATCACAATCAATCCCGTGGAGGGAGGCAGAACCATGTTGAATGCAAAGATCAGCAGGCATGAGGCGCGGGCGAGGGTTACCTATTTCCTCTTCGTCTTGCCTGTGCTGATCGTCATCCTGGCCGTCACCTTTTATCCTGCGGCCTACAATGTCTTTATCAGTTTTCGCAACGAGAGCTTGCGCAATTCCTCGGCCGAATTTGTCGGAATGAGAAATTATGTCCGCCTTTTTCAGGATGAACTGGTCTGGCAGGCGCTGGGGCGGACGATCGTCTACCTGGTTTTTTCGGTGGCGTTTCGCGTATTGCTGGGCTTGGGACTTGCGCTGTTGCTGAAAGTTCCGTCCAGAATGAACGTGTTTACGCGAACGACCATCGTGCTGCCGTGGATCATGAGCGAAATTATGGCCAGCTCCTGCTGGCTTTGGCTGCTGAATCATCAGACCGGCCTGATCAATGCCGTTTTGCAATTTCTGGGCTTGGAAAAGGTCGGCTGGCTCGTCTATCCAAACCTGGCAATGGGATCGATCATCGGGGTATCCGTATGGAAGAATCTGGCCTATACGTATCTGTTGCTGTTTGCCGCGCTCCAGCAGATCTCCGTTGAAGTATACGAGGCGGCGAAGATCGATGGCTGTACGGCGTTCAAAGCGCTGATTCACATTACGCTGCCGCTGATCCGCCCGACCTTGCTGGTTGTCTGCGTAACGGTTTCGATCACCGCTTTTGGACAGTTTTCGCTGCCCTATTCCCTCACGGGCGGCGGTCCGCAGAGGGCGACCCAGCTGATCGGCCTGTATATGCACGAACAGGCGTTCACTTACAATGAATTGAGCTATGGAGCGACGATTGGCGTCTTGATTTTTGCAATCAACATCGTCATGACGCTGATTTACAACCGGGTGCTGCGGCAGGATGGATAGGAGGGGATGCACAGTGAAGACAAGGCACTTTCGGGCGGCGCACAGCATTCAGGTGATTCTCAAGCTGCTGGTGGCGGCGGTCATGCTGTTTCCCATTTTATGGTCGTTTCTCTGTTCTTTTAAGACGGAAACGGAAATCTTTCGATTCCCGCCCAACTTCTTTCCGGAGTCCCTGAACTTTGAGAACTATCGAAATGTCTGGGATTCAAACCTGCCGCTGCAAATGTGGAATAGCGTGAAGATCAGCCTGTATACCATCGCGGGGACATTGCTCCTGTCAACCCTGGCTGGCTATGGTTTCTCGCGCTCCAACTGGAAGGGCATGAACATATTGCTCTACATCCTGATTGGGACACAGATGATCCCCGGCCTGTCGAACGTCATTACGCTGTATATCACGGGCAACAAGCTGAACGCCCTGAACACGCACTGGTATGTGGCGCTGATTTACATCGCGTCCAATGCGCCAACCGCGGTCTGGCTGATGAAGAGCTATTTTTCCAATATTCCCCGCGCGTTGGATGAGGCCGCGTTGGTGGATGGGTGTACGCATGTGCAGGCAATGTTCCGCATTACGCTGCCCCTGGTGCGAACCGGCATGGTCGCGTGCGCGATATTGATCTTCGTCAACTGTTGGAATGAATTCCTCATTGCCATGACGATGCTGGGCAGAACGCGGGTTAAGACCTATTCCCTCGGCCTGCGCGCGTTCATGGTGGAAAACGACATCAGCTGGGCGAATGTCTGCGCGGCCACGATGCTCGGGCTGGTTCCGATGCTGGTGCTGTTTTTGAGCATGCAGCGCAGCTTCCTGGAAGGACTTACGAGCGGCGCTGTCAAATAAATGCATTCGATGGGATTTGGCAGGAAATTTTGAATATGAGGAGAATGCCGAATGGAGAGACTGCTTTGCTATATGAGTTCGGCCCACATGCACTGCAGGGAGGACTGGATCGCCTGCTTGGATCATGCGAAACGGATGGGCTTTGATGGAGTAGAGCTGTTTTCGGAGGAAAACGGCGTCAACTTCGCCGATATGCCTGAAGCGCGGTGCATGGAGATCGCGCGGCACGCGAAATCGCTGGGAATCCGAATCGCGGCTCACCCATGGGTGCAGTGGGATTGTCTGCCGGACGGTGAGCTGGAAGGGCGATTCCGCGGACTGATTGCCCGCTGCATACGCATGGGAATCAGGGAGGTCAACATGCATCTTCATTTCCTGGCGAATCGCGCACAGGGCATGGCTCGCGCGCTGAACGCCACGGATGCATGCATGGATTTGATGGAGCAGGCGGATCTGCTGCTGCTGTACGAGAACGTACCGGAGCATGGGAACCGCGAATTGGGGTCGGAAATCGCCGATTTTGATTCCCTCTTCCGGCACTATGGGCCGGGGTCAAAGGTAATGATGAACGTCGACACGGGCCATGCCCACATCATGCACCAAATCGCGCCGCTGTGCGAGGACTTTGGAGCCTACTGGAAATACACGCACATCAACGACAACGACGGGCTCAACGACCTCCATCTGGCGCCGGGATGCGGGACGCTTGACATTGACGCCGTCGCACATGCCGCGCGGCGGGCAAACTACACGGGAATCCTGACGATGGAATATGGAGAAACCGGACTTAGAACGGGCGTTCCGGCCACGGCGGACGCATATGCCAGGGCCGGTTATGAGCTGGCGCGATTGAACGACGAGACTCTTGCCAAATGCCCGTGAAGTTTGGAACAACCGCTTTCATTCTGCGCCGTCAGAGCGCAGAATGAAAGCCAATGAGGTGTTGCACAGGCGGGGCGGCATCGGCGCGATGCGGCCGACGCATTGACAGTTGTGCGGGAGGAACCGGCTGAAGGGGAGGCTGCCCGCGTCTTTGAAGAGCGCTGCGCCGTGGGCAGCGCTCTTTCAGGCTTGCCAATGACGATCTGTAGGCAATCCGCGAGCGGTTTCCCATCCGCAGGGCTATGGTTCGGCGTTCACTTTGGGAGGTCCGACGCGGTTTTGAGCGGTCCACTCCTCTACAGACATTCCCATTTGCTTTTGAAAGATCTTTTTAAAATACCACGTGTTTCCAATGCCCACGCTTTCAGAAATTTCATCTACGCGCATGCCGGTTTTCTTGAGCAGCTCGCAGGCCATGGCGATGCGCTTTTGCGTCAGAAATGCCGTAAAACTCTGCCCTGTCTG
>DVJL01000140.1 GCA_018716805.1 Candidatus Faecivicinus avistercoris
GTGTCGCCGAAGGGCACCAGCTCGATCACCTGCGCGGGGCCCTGCGGCACGGGCGCCATCGGCACGCTGCCGGCGCTCGCGCCGTCCATCGCCCATTCCACCGGCGCGGCCTTGGCCAGCACCTTGACGCACGGCGCGCCCTTGCCGAACGCCGTCTCCCGCTCGCCCTCGGTGACCGCCTTCATCGGCTCGTCGCGCAAAAGCGCCCAGTTCCACGCATCGTCCGTGGTCACCTGCCAGTCGCCGTTTTCGAGCTTGAGCCAGTCCTCCTTTGGCTGGAAGGCCATCAGCAGCGGGCCGAACTCCACCGCACCGGACTGGTGGTACCAGCGGGTGAGCCTCGGCGCGGCGGGCATTTCGAGCCGCACCACGTCGCCGGTGCGCCACTTGCGGCGCACGCACGTCGTCTCGTTGGCGCGCACCTGCATGATCTCGCCGTCGGGCAGGTAGATCATCGGCTGGCGCGCCCAGTAGGGCACGCGGAGATACAGCGGGAATTCGGCCGGCTGCTTGACCGCGACCTCGATGCGCACCGTCTGCGCAAACGGATAGCCGCCCGACACCTTCAGCCGCACCGGCACGCCGCCCAGCGCCGTCCGAACCGTGCACGGCGCGTAGCTGACCGCGGAGAGGCCGCCGTCGTTCGTCGCGTACCAGAGGTGCGACACAAACTTCGGCCAGCCCTGGTGATAGTTCGCCGTACAGCAGCCGAAGTTCGGCTCAAAGCCGAACAGGTTTGAGTCGTCGCCGTTGTTGTACCACTTCCGCTTGTCGAGCGACACCTTCACCTGGTTGGCCTGCTGGTCGTACTGATGGCCGGACATGTCCGGCGTGAACGCCGCCGGCAGCGCGTTGTAGGCGGCGCGCTCGAGGATGTCCGGAAGCTCTGCGCCGTAGTCGCCCAGCCCGATCAGCGTTTCGATCGAGTACATCAGCTCCACGACGGTGCACGTCTCGGTGCCCTGCGTGGGGCTCGCGCCGTTTAGGTGCTCGTCGCAGGTGAACACGCCGCTCGCCACGCCGTGGTGCTTCATCAGCTTGGCCCAGCCGAATTTGAAGCCGCCCTGCTCCTTGAAGCCGGACTTGAACAGATTGATCACGCCCGGCGTCTTGAGTCCCATGGCGACGTTCACGCCGTGCGAAAGGTGGTACTGCGTCTGGAAGAACGGCCGGTTCTCGGCCTCGAGCTGGTCGCCGTCGGCGCGCTCCTCCTTCATGCCCTCCTCGAGCCGGTCCCACTTCAGCGAGCGGCCCATCGGCATCGTGATCGGGAAGGTATGGAAGAAGTTTGGCCAGTCCAGCGTCTGCGCGCGCAGCTTCCGGCACAGCTCGAGCAGGTACTTCTGACCCGTCAGGTTGTACAGCCAAAGCGCCAGCTCCATGTTTTCGCCGCCGCGCGCGACCGCCCACGCGCGCAGCGGATGCGTCGCGAGGTTGCGGTACTGGTATTTGAAGAAGCGGTCCATCAGCACCAGCACGCGCTTGTCGCCCGTGGCGGAGAAATACTGCCTGAGCGCCTTGAGGGCGATCATCAGCGGCCAGTGGTCGTCGTTCTTTTCCGGGCCGAACCAGCCATCCTCGCGCTGGCTCTGAAGCATCCATTCGACGTAGCGCTTGCAGACGTCCTTGAGGCCGTCGTCGTCGAGCGCCCACGCCAGCGGGATCAGGCCGTCGAGATAGTACGGCGCGCGCTCCCAGCCGTCGCCCTCGCCGCCCAGCCAGGCGCAGTCCTCGCCCACGTCCTTCCAGACCTCGTGCAGCTTGCCCGACAGGCCGTCCGCCTGCGTGCGGAGCTGATCCAGAAGCCAGCCGTCCGGGCGGATCGAGCCCAGCGGCAGCGGCGCCAGCGCGTTGGGGGTCAGCGGCGCGCGGTTAAAGATGGGTTTCATGGTCAGTGCACCTCGCTTGCTTCAAAAATCCGGTATTCGCATTCGATTCTTCCATTGTAATAGCGCCTTCTGCGCGTGGCGCGGCGGCCGTAGGCGCGCTCGAAGCCCATGTCGGCCGAGAACGCGCACAGCGTCCAGCCGGGGTTGCGCTCCTGAAGCCGGCCGAGCTGCTTGGCCACGGCGTGCGCGGCGCGGGCGTTGTCCAGCCGCTCGCCGTAGGGCGGGTTGGCGATGAACACGCCCGGCTCGCCGGAGAGGGTCACGTCGCGCAGGTCGCGCACTTCGAGCTGGATGCGCCCCTCCAGCCCGGCCTGCCGGACGTGGCGGCGCGCCAACTCGATGGCCTCGGGGTTGATGTCCGATCCGGCGACGTTCAGCGGCCGCTTGAGTCCCTCCTCGAACTTCAGCCGTGCCTCGCGGCGGATGGATTCGATCTCCTCGTAATTGCGCGCAACGACCGGCCAGCTCTCCATCGCGAAGCGGCGGGTCAGCCCCGGGGCGCGGTTCAGCGCGATGAACGCCGCCTCGATCAGGATCGTCCCGGTGCCGCAGCAGGGATCGTACAGCGGCTGCCACGGGTGCCAGCCGCTTTGCAGCACCAGCGCGGCGGCCAGCGTCTCGCGCAGCGGCGCTTCGCCGTTCCACGTCCGGTAGCCGCGGCGGGAGAGCGCCTCGCCCGAGGCGTCGACGCAGACGGTGACGACATCGTTTCGGATGGAGACGTCGATCTGAAACAGCGCGCCGGTCTCGTCGAACCAGTCGCGGCCGTAGGCGGACTTCATCCGCTCGACCATCGCGCGCTTGCCGATCTTCTGCACGTCCGACGGGCTCATCAGCTGCGACCGGACGCACTTCGCGCGGATCGGGAACCGCGCGTCCTCCGGCAGCATCTTTTCCCATTCGACCGCCCGGATGCCCTGAAACAGCTCTTCAAACGTCCGCGCCTCGAACTGCGCCATCACGCGCATGATCCGGTCGCAGGTGCGCAGCCAGAGGTTGGCGCGGAAGGCGTCGGCATAGCTGCCCTCGAACGTCGCGCCGCCGACGTCCAGCACCCGGACGTCCTTCATTCCCATGCGCTTCAAATCGCGCCCAGTCATGCCCTCCATGCCGAACGCGGCGCACGCAATCCATTTCATCCTCTCGTTCTCCCATCCCGCGAGTCGGCCGGGTTTCCCGGCCGGAAGTCCTCTCGCACGTCAATCGGAAATTTCCTCGCGCATCCGCTTGAGCGCCTGGCGCTCGATGCGCGAAACGGTCATCTGTGAAACCTTCATCCGCTCGGCCATTTCGCGCTGGGACAGGTTTTCGTAAAACCTGCCGCGGATGACCTCGCGCTGGCGGTCATCGAGCGCGTCCATCGCGCGGCGGAGCATGTCCCCGCGCTCGAACTCGGCATAGCCCGGCTCGTCGAACCCGAGCAGGCGGCCGAGCGGCGAACCTTCGCGCTCCTCGCCGACCTCCGCGTCGAGCGAAGCCGGCGACATGGCGTTGCCCAGCTCGAGCGCCTCGAGCACGGCGTCCTCGGTCAGCCCGAGGGATTCGGCCAGCTCGTCCACGCGCGGCGAGCGGCTGAGCTGCTGTTCGAGCTTTGCCCGCGCGGCGCGGACGCTCTGCGCGATCTCGGCGCCGCGGCGGGGCAGACGGATCGCGCGCGAGCGGTCGCGGAAGTAGTTCTTGACCTCGCCCACCATCGTCGGCGTGACGAAGCTGACAAATTTGACGCCCTTCGCGGGATCAAAGCGGTCGATGGCCCGGAACAGCGCCATCGAGGCGACCTGATACAGGTCGTCGTATTCCACCCCGCGGCCGGAAAAGCGCTTCGCGATGATCTGCGCGATGTAGAGGTTGTCCTCGACGATCCGTTCGCGCAGCGCGGCGTCGCGCGTGTCAACATATCGCCTGAGCAGCTGATCGGTCTGCGTCGGCGCCCGCGATGTCTGCATACGCTAGCCCTCCCGCGTCAGCGCGACGCGCAGCTCAATCGCGTGGATCCGGCCGCAGCGCATGTCAAAGGAGACCTCGTCGGCGAGCGCGGCCAATATGCAGCGGACGATCTCCAGCTCGGTCTCGTCCATGCCGCCTTCGCCCGCCTCGGAATCGCCCGCGATGGCGCGAATGACCAGCGTGCGGTCGTCCTCGCACAAAAAGCGCAGCGTGATCCGCTCCGGAGGGTTTTCCTGCCCGATCAGGCAGTTGCACGCCTCCTCCGTCGCGATCTTCAGGCTGTCCATCGCATCGATGGTCAGTCCCGCGCGCGCGACGACGCCCGCCGTCGTCAGACGGATCACCAGCATCATTCCGGCGTCTGCCGCCACGCTCAGCTCGACCGGCCCCTTCAAGCGCTTCTCACTCATCGCCATCCCTCCAGATACCAAACCATCATTCATTATAACCGATATTTCCCTTCCGCGCAAGCCCTGCGCGCAACCCATAACAGTGCCGCCCAGAAACGGACAAAACTCGCCCGAAGGGAGGCGCATGCCCTGCAAGAGACTTCAACGCCCCTCAAAGGCCGGAATCAGGGCCTCTGAGGGGCACGGCTGGGGAATTTCCATATCGGGTCATTTCGCCATTGGCGGCGCAGCGCCGCGGGGCATGCGGGAAGCGCGCGCCGGCCGGCGTCCAGACAAACAAAATTGCTGCCGCAATCGCGCGCCGGCGGAATTCGATGACAGGTGTATTGCAGATTATGACGTTTCCGCCGCGTCAGTGCCCGCAGAGCGCGCGGCTGGCGGCGATGGCGGTTCATGGACGGTCCGCGGTCGTTTCCGCCGCGTCAGCGTCCGTAGAGCACAGCCAGCAAAAAGCGCACGGCGCGGGCGGGCAGGAATTTCGCCAGCATCGCGCACGCCTTGTAGGTCAGCCCGAGGCTTTGCACCGGGCGGCGGCTCCGGCCGAGCGCGATCTTCGCGATCTTCTGGCCGGCCGCCTGCGCGGTCATGCCGCCCTCCTCGTCGCGCTCCATCTTCTGCACCGAGCGGGCGATGCGGCCGCCGTAGACGCCGTCGCCGGCTTCAAACTTCCGCCGCGAAGCGGTGAAGCCCGTGCGCGTGTCGCCCGGCATGACGGAGATCACCGCGATGCCCCACGGCCGCACCTCGTTGGCGGCGGCCATGGTCAGCGCGTTGACCGCGGCCTTTGACGCCGAATACCACGCCTGAAACGGAATCGGCGCCACCGCGGCGACGGAGCTGATGTTGACGATGCGCCCGGAGCGCTGCGCGCGCATCGCCGGCAGCACGGCGCAAAGGGCGTTGCTGACGCCGAGCACGTTAACTTCCATGAGCCTGCGGGCGTCCGCGTCCGGCGTGAACTCCATCGCGCCGGAGATGCCCATGCCGGCGCAGTTGACCAGCAGGTCGATCCGTCCCTCGCGGGCGAGCACCTCGTCTACCGCCGCGCGGACGGCCTGTGCGTCGGAGACGTCGCAGCAGAGGTGTTCGCCCTCGGCGGGCCGGCGGCTCAGCGCATACACGGTGACGCCCCGCGCGCGCAGCGCCCGCGCCGTCTCCAGCCCGATGCCGCTGCTGCCGCCCGTGACGATCGCAATGGTTGGTTTCATAGGTCATCCCTCCCGCCGGTGATTATACATGCCCTTTCCCGGAAAAGTCAATGAAATTTTTGCCGAAAAAAGGATTTCCAGCGCGCAGGGAGAACTCTTTTATGGAGAGATTTGGCGAAGCCGCGGCGGGAGGGATTGCGATGCGCGAACAGAGCCGGCGCATGGCGCTGTGCGCGATGATGGCCGCGCTGGGCACGGCGGTGTTGATGATGGGCGGGCTGATCCCGCTGGCGACGTTCTGCGCGCCCGCGCTGGCGGCGCTGGCACTGGTGCCGGTGCAGGTGGAGTACGGCCGGAAGTACGCCCTGGGCGTCTATGTGGCGACGGCGGCGCTCGGGCTGATCCTCTGCGCGGACCGCGAGGCGGCGCTGGTGTTCGCATGCCTCGGCCACTATCCCGCCATCCGCGACCGTTTCAACCGAATCCGGCCCCGGGCGCTGCGCGTCGCGGCGAAGCTTTTGCTGTTCGACCTGTGCGCCGGAATCGCGTTTGCGCTGGCGGCGCTGGTCGTCGGGTTCGCCGCGCTCTTTGCGGAGTACGCCGAGCTCGGCGCGGCGGGCATCGCGGCGTTTGTCGTGCTTGCCAACGTCACCCTGCTGCTCTACGACCGCTTTCTCGCGGTTGGCACGCTGCTGTACGAGCGAAAGATCCGCCCGCGCTTGAAGCGCCGCGCATGAGGCAAGGAGGAGTCCCGCATTGAATCTGGAATTCGACCGCCACGGCGCCTTTGCGCGCGCCGCGGCGTTTGCCGCCTATGCCCATGACGGCCAGACGCGCAAGGGCTCGGCGCTGCCCTATCTGGTCCATCCGATGGAGGCCGCCGCCATCGCCGCGACGATGACGAACGACCCGGACGTGCTCGCCGCGGCGGTATTGCACGACGTGGTGGAGGACTGCGGCGTCGAGGAGGCCGAGCTGCGCACGCGCTTTGGGCGGCGCGTGGCGCGGCTGGTGATGGCCGAGAGCGAGCAGAAGGAGGCCGACGCCCGCGCGAGCTGGCAGAAGCGCAAGCTGCGCGCGGTGAACCGGCTGCGCGCCGCGCCGCGCGAGGAGATGATCCTCGCGCTCGCCGACAAGCTGAGCAACCTGCGCGCAATGGAGCGCGACCTGCGCGCGCTCGGGCCGCGGCTGTGGCTTCGGTTCAACCAGACCAACCCGTCGATGCAGCGGTGGTACTACGCCTCGGTCGCCGGGGCGCTTGCGCCGCTTCAGGAGTTCGACGCCTATCGGGAATTCGTGGATCTGCTGCCCCGCGTGTTTGGCGAAACCGGGTCGCCGGAGGCGGAAGGCGCGGCCGGGAAGTGAGGAAGCTGCATGGAGAAACGGGAAATCGCGGAAGTTCGCGCAAACTGCGCGCTCGATCTGCTCAGGATGGGTTGCGCGCTCCGTGTATGGAGAGCCCGGCTTCGGCGGCCGAATGGAAATCTGGATTGAAGGGACGGAGAAACCGATGAGAAGCGAAGCGAACCTCGAGGTGCGGTCGAACTGCGCGCTCGACCTGCTCAGGCTGGTGTGCGCGGTGGCGGTCGTGTTCATCCACTCGGCGCCGGGCTTTTACGGCGCGGCCGGACAGAGCATCAACGGCGCACTGCATGTGCCGCCGCTGGTCTTCTTTCTGATCTCGGGTTATTTCTGGCGCGATGCGCGCGGAGAGACGAGCCGCGAGCGGTGCCGGCGGCGGTTTGTCAAGACGCTGAAGGTGACGGTCTTCTGGGTGGTCGCCTACATGCTGTTCACGACGGCGCTGGTCTATCCGTTCCACGGAGAACTGCCCGGCATGGATTCCGCCGGTGAATGGCTTCGGTCGTTCTTCTCGGCGGACAATTTGGTCAAGATGGTGCTGGTGCAGCGCTCGCCGGGCGTCGGAACGCACCTGTGGTACATGCTGGCGCTGACCGTTGCCCAGCTTGCGATGTGGGGCCTCTATGAGATCAAAGCGACGCGCGCCCGCCTTCCGCTGGCGGTTGCGCTGATCGCGGCGCAGATCGCCGTGCAATGGACGTTTTGCTTAAAGGGCTGGAATTTCGGTGCGGAGTTCCTGCGCAACGCGTGGCTGACGGGTCTGCCGTGGATGCTGGTGGGCGACTGGCTGCGTGGGCGCGAGGAATCGATCTGCCGCATTCCGACGGCGCTGCTGGCTGCGGTGGGCGTGCTCGGGCTGTTCACGGCGCCGCTGGAGTTCTGGTGGGGCGGCACGGCGGAGTATCCGCTCGGGCTGTACTTTGCCGCGCCGGCGCTGGTCATGCTGGCGATCAAGCTTGGCACGAATGTCGACCGCCCGTGGGCGCGCCCGGTGCGGGCGTTCACGCAGCCGCTGTACCTGTGGCACATGCTGTTCGTGATGCCGATGAAGACCGCCATCACCGCGCTTAGCTTGAACGGGAACCTCTGGTGGCTCAGCATGCCGGTCACGGTGCTGCTCTGCCTGGGCGTCTTCCAGCTGAAGAGGCGCCTGCTGGCCCGCCGCGCGAGGGGCTGAGCCATGGCGAAGGGGACCGACCGGCGCGCGGCGTACACCCGCTCGGTTATCAAGGAGGCGCTGCTGGCGCTGAAGAAGTCCATGCCGTTTGACGAAATCACCGTCTCGGCGCTGTGCCGCGAGGCGGGCATCCACCGCGGGACGTTTTACCTGCACTACCGAAACACCATGGAGGTGCTCGACGAAGTGCTCGACGACGCGCTGGACAACGTGCGCGACCTGCCCAGCCACCTCTCCGGCGGCTCGGATGGCTGCCGCTGCGGCTATCCGCTCTGCCGCTTTCTGCGCGAGAGCGAGAAATACCGCCCGGTGCTGATGGACGACGCGCTGGCCGGCCATGTGCTCGACCGCATCGCCGAGCGCTCCCGCGCGCCGTTTCTGGCTTACATGCGCCCGAAGAGCGCGCTGACGGACGAGCAGCTCGAGGCGGTGCTGCTGTTTCAGCTAAACGGCTGCTTTGCGATCAGCAAGAAGTGCGGCGGCTGCGGCGACCAGCGCTGGCGCGGCGTGCAGGAGGCCGTCGATCATTTCATCCGCGGCGGTCTGGATGCCTGCGGTCTGGAATAGACAGGTGTCGGAGATCGGACAACTTTTCACAAACCGTCCATAAACGGTCAGGCTGTGCAAAAGTTGAGTTTTCCAAAACACCGTTTCAGGCTTGCGCAAACGGTGTATATTGAGGATAATACCAGAAGAATACCAACCAAAGGGGGAACCTGACATGGCAAAGGTCATCGCAATGGCGGGCAAGGGCGGCGTCGGCAAGACGACGCTGTGCGGCCTGATGATTCAGCACCTGGCACAGACCGGGCGCGGCCCGATTCTGGCGGTGGACGCCGATGCAAACTCCAATCTGAACGAAGTGCTGGGCGTCGAAGCGCCGCAGACGCTGGGCGAGATCCGCGAGGAGCTCGAGCGCGCCGGCACGGACATGCTGCCCGGCGGCATGCCGAAGAACGAATACATGGCCATGCGCATGAACGACGCGCTGACCGAGGAGGACGATTTCGACCTGCTGGTCATGGGCCGCACGCAGGGCACGGGTTGCTACTGCTACGTCAACGGCCTGCTGCAGACGCAGATGCAGAAGCTGCAGGGGCACTATCCCTATATCGTCGTGGACAACGAGGCCGGCATGGAGCACATCAGCCGCGGCATCCTGCCGTCGATCGACATCGCCATCCTCGTCAGCGACTGTTCGCGCCGCGGCGTGCAGGCGGCGGGCCGCATCGCCGGTCTGATCGGCGAGCTGGGGCTAAAGCCGGAGCGCGTCGGGCTGATCGTCAACCGCGCGCCGAATGGCAAGCTGAGTGACGGCATCCGCGAGGAGATCGAAAAGCAGAAGCTCGACCTGCTCGGCGTCGTGCCGCACGACGAGCTGGTCTACGAGTACGACAGCGACGGGAAGCCGACGGTCACGCTGCCGGCCGACAGCCCCGTGCGCGCTGCGCTGGAGAACATCTGGCGCGAGCTGGGGATTTGAGGTGAGCGACATGAAGGACAAGGGCATGAAAATCGCCATTTCCGGCAAGGGCGGCGTCGGCAAGACGACGTTCGCCTCGACGCTGGCGCGCCTGTACGCGCAGGAGGGCCGCAAGGTGCTCTGCGCCGACGCCGACCCGGACGCCAACCTCGGTCTGGCGCTCGGCTTTCCGGAGGAGCTGCTCAGTGAAATCACGCCGATCGGCAAGCTCAAGCGCTTCGCCGCGGAGCGCACCGGCGCGAACGCCAGCAACACCTTCCTCAAGCTGAACCCGCGCGTGGATGACATCCCCGAGGCGTTCGGCCGCGAGTACAACGGCGTGCGCCTCGTCGTGATGGGCACGGTGGATTCGGCCGGCGTCGGCTGCGTCTGCCCGGAGAACGTCATCCTGAAGTGCCTGATCAACAACCTGATCCTCGCGCGCGACGACGTCGTCATCCTCGACATGGAGGCGGGGCTGGAGCACCTCGGCCGCGGCACGACCAGCGGCGTGGACCAGTTCATCGTCGTCATCGAGCCGGGCGCGCGCAGCGTGCAGACCTATCAGTCGGTCAAGCGCCTCGCGCACGAGCTGGGCGTGCAGCGCGTCGGCGTGGTCGCCAACAAGATCCGAAACGACGAGGACGAGGCGTTCATCCGCAGCCAGATTCCGCCGGAGGATCTGCTGGGCGTGATCCACTTCAGCAGCGACGTCATCGACGCCGACCGCGCCGGCGCCTCGCCGTTCGACATGAGCAAGGGCTCTACCGACGAAATTCGCGCCATCAAGGCGAGAATTGACGCGGAGGCGTAAATGGCGCAGTCCGCCGGCGAAGCGGGGCGCTTTTCCGCCGGTTCGGAACGACGCGATTGCAACAGCATTCCCGCGGCCCTGCCGGGCCGCAGGCCATCCATTGGACCCCTTGGAAGGAGGATTTTTCCATGTCATCGCATATCGGATGTGAAGAAAACCGCAAGACCCCGATCCTCGAGGAGCGCGTCTGTCCGCAGTGCGGCGAAGAAGTCGAGGTATTCACCCGCGACGGCCGCCTGATCGACGATTTCCCGTGCGAGTGCGGCTATGTGTTCCGCGCCGAGGAACCGCTCGAGCCGCCGCAGGCGAGGAAGAAGGACTGATAAGCGCCCTTCGTAAAGCAGAAAATGCCGCGCGCAGAGGGAAGATTTCTCCGTCCATACACCGGGCGGGCTTTCCCAATTGCGCAACTCCATTTCCGAACCGTGACAGGGCCGCTCCGCAGCACTGCGAAGCGGCTCTTGCTTTTTGGAAGCCGGCCCGTTTCCATTCATGGGCCGGAGCGCGTTTCTTTCAGGCGTCGCGCCGCGCCTCGAGCGCCTCGGCGAACAGTGGCGTTCGGTACAGGCCAAATGCCTCTGTGGAATGGCCGTCGCCGGTCAGATACAGGCGAACCTGACCGCCCACCGCCCTTTGCAGCGCGAGGGCGTTTTTTTCAACCGGTACGGCGCGGTCGTTTCGGCCATGCGCGATGACGACCGGCGCTACCCGCGCCCAGTCGGGATGTGCCGCCGGATTATAGGGGGCGACCGCCCGCGCAAGCGCTTCGCCGGTCAAGCCGCCCCATGCGGCGCGCATGGTCTCCAGATGCGTGACGCTCAGCAGATCCCACACCGGAAACGTGCCCAGCATCAGGCTGACGCGCTCGGGAAACGCGCCGGCAAAGCGGAACATCGCCGCGCCGCCCGCGGAGGAGGCCCACAGCGCCGCCCGCGGGCGGACGGGCAGGTTTTTCAGCGCCCAGCGATAGAATGCATCCAGCTTTTCGAGTCCCCTCGGCGTGCCGTAGGTATCCGGTCCCAGGTCGCACGCGGCGAACGCATATCCGGCCGAAAGCGCCAGATCGCGCTGCGCGGCGTAAAACGGCACGTCGCGATACGACTGCGCGCAGCGCCCGCTGCCATGGCAGGCGAGCACCCACGGCATCGCGCCCGCCGCCCCGTCGGGGAGCGCCGCGTAGATCCCGGGCTCTGTGCGCTCCGTCATGCGATCTCCTCCCGAACGGAATCTACGATCTCCTTCACCTTCGCGAAGCCCGCCGCCTCCATGGGATAGCCGAGCTGCACGCTGGCGGTTCCGCACAGCCCCTTCAGCGAAAGCGCCGCCTTGATCGCCTGCGCAAAGAGCGTCGAGCTGGACAGCCCGCCGCGCAGCGCGGAGAACAGCCCCATCAGCTTGTCGACTTCCCGCTGGTACAGCGCGGCGCGCTGCAAATCGCCCGCCCGGCCGGCCGCGTACAGGTTCAGAAACAGCTTTGGCTTGACGGCGCTGAGCGCGTTGAGCATCTCCATGCCCAGCGCCGCCGCGTAGGCCGCCACGCCGTCCCCGCCGCACAGAATGGCGAAATCGCGCTGGACGCCGCGCGCATAGAGCTGCAGCATCCGGTTGGGATCGCTGTGCGTGTCCTTGATGCCGAGGATGTTCTCGTGCCGGGACAGCTCCTCGAGGAGCGGGAGACCCACCTTGTTGGGCAGGCGCGTCATGTGGTTGTACACGACGAGCGGAATCGGGCTTTCGTCGGCAATCCGGAAGAAGTATTCGCGAAGCTCCTCCTGCGAATAGGCGAGGAATTGCGGCGGCATGCACACGGCGATGTCCGCGCCGGCGTCCGCCATGGCGCGCGCGTTGCGAAGCGCGTCCTTCAGGTTGTGCTCGGAGCAGTTGCCGAGAATGGCGAACCCGCCGGGCGCGCGCTTGGCCGCCGCTTCGACGAGCGAAACGCGGTCCTGCGCCGTGAGCGCGAACGATTCCCCCGTGGAGGACGGAAACAGCGCGCCGCGCAGCCCGCTGGCCGCGTAGTATTCCACCAGCCTGCCCACGGCGGGCAGATCCAGCGCGCCATCCTCCTTCACGGGCGTGACGGATGCGACGAGCACGCCGCAGAGCTTTTCACAGATCATATCCGGTTTCCTCCTTGAATTGCGCCGCCAGCGCATCCAGATCGAAGCTGAACTGCACGATGTCGGGCTTGCGCTTGACCGACGGATTGGCCGGCGTCGGGCAGGTGAGATAGTCGACCGCGCGCAGCATCGGCGGCCGGTGTGTGCTGTCGAAATACAGGCTGGCGTAATGGCCGTCCTGATCCCCGGCGACCGGGTCGCACAGGCGGATGCGCCCCCGAACCTCGAGCGACTGCGGGTCGAGGGCGAACAGGTCGAGCGTCATGCCAATCCCTTCGGCGGTGCGGACGTGCTGCCGGGTGATCAACAGCAGGTGTCCGCCCCGCTCGTACAGCCTCGGCCGGCCGACCTGCGAAAAGTCGCCGCGCGTGGCCCGGTAGTCGCGCATGCGCAGCGGCCGGAAGCGCCCGTCGAGCATGACCAGGCAGGCGGGCGCCTCGCCGTCCGTGCCGGCGTTTTCGGCATGGCGCGGCGCTTCCCCGCGGGTGAACAGCGCGAAGCCCTCGTCCGTGGAGACCAGCGCGCACTCGTTAAACTCCAGCCCGAGATCCCGGGTGAGATTCGCCTCGAATTGCCACGATGCGCCGCTGTCCGCGCTGGAAATCACATGTACCTGCCGCCGACCTTCGCTGCCCTCGAGGTTGGGGAAGGTCATGGCCGCCATGTACACGCGCCCATCCCGCTCGCAGAAGTTGAGCGGATAGCCGTATTCGACGCCGCCGACCGCGCCGACGCGCCCCTCGGCGCGGTAGCTTTGCCCGCCGTCGGCCGACCGCAGCGCCTCCATGCCGGTGCGGCGCGCGCTGGCGCTGCGGTCCTGCATGTCGATGTAGACGCATACGTCGCCGTTTGGCATCTGCACATACTCGCCCATTTGAGGAATGCGGTCGCCGGAGGCATACAGCGTGTCCACGCGTTCCACGCGCTGCGACGGGATGTCCAGCACGGCCTGTTCGAGCCGCACATCCGCGCCCTCGCGCTCCCATCCGTGCGCGACGCCGTCTTTATAGGCGATCAGCAGCTTTTCGCCTACGGGAAGGATTGCCGGGAAGGCGTAATAGCGCGCGTAGTCCGTCCTTGCCGTCGAGCGCAGGCGAAGAAATTCGCAAAAGTCCGGATGAATGATGCCATAGTATTCCATGTTTTCCTCCAAAAAACCTCCGAAGCCGCCGCGATCGCGGCGGCTTCGGGGAAGTCGGGTCGCCCGGGGATTATTCGGACAGGGATGCGATGTACTCGTTCATCTGCACGACGTAGTCCTCGCCGCCAAACTCATACCAGTCGTCCAGCACGGTATACCATGTATCCGCGGGCTGGTTGCCGATGCAGATATCGTGGAACGCCACGGAAAGCTCCGTCGAAAAATCCATGTAGTCGTTTTCCTGCGCCGCCGCCGGCACATACCCCATGTCGAGCGTGGAGATGCTGATGTCGCACGCGGCCTGGATGTACTGCCAGGAGCGCTCGTACTCGGCGTTGTTCAGCAGCACAAAGTAGCCGGGATCGTTGTAGCGGCGCACCAGCGACAGGCTGTTGCGGTAGGTGGAGAAATGGGAGAACTCCTCGGTCGGAACCTTTTCGCCGTCCTCGACGGTATAGGTCCAGCCCTCGACGCCCTCGCAGATGAGAGCCCAGCCCTCGTCGCTGAGCATGTAATCGAGCAGGCCGAGGATGGCCTCCTCCTTGCCCGCGGCGGAGGTGGTCAGCGACACGAAGCCGTAGACGTTGCCGCCCAGCACCGAAGTGCCCACGCATTCGCCCTCGTCGTTCTCGATGCCGACGATGTACTTCGTCTCGACGCCCGGGAAGTTTTCGTGCAGCGCGGTCTCATAGGTATCGAGCCAGCCGCCGAACATGCGGACCACGCCGACCGTGCCATCGTAGAAGCGGTCGCGATAGGCGTTGCCCTCGTTGGTGATGTCGTTGGGATCCATCAGGCCGTCCGTCCAGAGCTGCGCGGTATAGGCCAGCGCGTCCACATAGGCGGAGGAATTGCGGTCGTACATGGCGCTCATGTACTCGTACTCGCTGCCCTCGGGCGCCTCCTGCCAGCCCAGGACGCCGAACGCGCCGGGGAAGAGCACGTCCACAGCGCCGATGGCCAGGCCGTAGGTGTCGTCCACGCCGTTGCCGTCGGGGTCATCATAGGTAAAGGCATGGAGGATGTCGTAGAATTCCTGCTTGGTGACGGTGGAGCAATCCTCGAGCTCAATGCCCACGGCCTGGAGCCAGTCGTCGCGCACGAGCCAGCCGTCCGTGCGCATCACGCTGTTGCGCGGCACGCCGTAGAGCTGCCCATCGGAGACCGCGGAGCGCATGGCCGTCCACGAAGCGGGATCGATGTATTCCTGAAGGTTGGGATAGTTTTCGATGTAGCCGTCCAGCGGCAGCAGGATCCCGTTCTCGGCGCTGTCGAGGAAGTTGGCCGCGCTCAGGCTCGTGAACTGCACCAGATCCGGGTAATCGCCGGAGGCGACCATCAGGTTCAGCTGCTCCTCATAGCTGCTGGTGGGCGGCAGGATGAACTCCAGATCGACGTTGCAGGCTTCTTCCAGCGCCGGGATGATCGGGCAGTTGTCCGGATCGAACTCCGTTTCAATCTGCATGAAGATCTCGACGGTGGGGCGTTCCGCCTCCGCCGTTTCCGCCAGCGCGCCTCCTAAGCAGGACAGCGCGAACATCAGCATCAGCAGGAAACAAAGGCTTCTTTTCATAATGCATCCTCCTTTTATTCATCAATGGATCCGCGCGGGATCCATCAATTCCAATCCCTCAGCCCTTGACCGCGCCGACCATGAGGCCCTTGACGAAGTACTTTTGCAGGAAGGGATAGATCAGCAGAATCGGAACCGTGGCGAACACGATCGTCGCATAGCGGATCGACGTGGCCGGCAGCGTCTCGGCCGAGGTGCCGTCGTCGAGCAGCGAGGTCGTGTTGGTGATGATCTCGCGCAGCAGCAGCTGCAGCGTCCACTTGTCGCGGCTGGAGATATACAGAATCGCGTTGAAGTAGGAATTCCACTTGCCCACCGCGTAGAACAGCGTCAGCGTCGCCAGAATGGGCAGCGACAGCGGCAGCACGATGCGCAAAAACACGACCAGGTCGTTCGCGCCGTCGATGCGCGCGGATTCCTTCAGCGCCGGCGGCAGGCTCTCGAACGAATTCTTGAGCAGCATCGCGTTGTAAATGCTCAGCGCGCCCGGGATCATCAGCGCCCACAGCGAATCCAGCAGCCCCAGCGACCGCACCAGATAGTAGTTCGGGATCATGCCGCCGCTGAAGAACATCGTAAACAGGTAGATCGCCGTGATCCAGCGCTTGCCCTTCAGATCCGGCTCGGACAGCGGATAGGCCGCCGTCGCCGTCAGGAACATGGAGATGGCCACGCCCACCAGCGTGATGACGATCGTATTGCGGTAGGAGGACCACATCAGCTGGTTTTCGATGACCATGCGGTAGGCGGAGAGATCGATCCGCGGGGGAATGACCATCATCGGGTCGCGGAGATAATCGGCGCGCGGGCTGAGCGAAACCGCCAGGAGGTTCACGAGCGGATACAGCGTGATGGCCGCGACGAGCACGAGCACCGCATAGGTAAGCGCCATGCCGACGCTGAACTTGTATCGTCTGCGCATTTCCTTTCCTCCTAAAACAGGCTTGAATCGCTGATCTTGCGGCTGATGGCGTTCGCGCCGAACACCATGATGCAGCCGACGACGGACTGGAACAGGCCGACCGCGGTGGAATAGCTGTACCGCGCGTCCATCAGGCCGATCCGGTAGGTATACGTCTCAAATACATCCGCCACGGAATACACATATGTGCTGTACAGCAGGAAAATCTGCTCGAATCCATTGTTCAGGATGCTGCCCAGGCGCAGGATCAGCATCACCGCGATGGTGCCCGAGATGCCCGGCAGCGTGATGTACCAGATGCACTGCCAGCGGTTCGCGCCGTCGATGTGCGCCGCCTCGTAGAGGTCCTCGTCGATGCGCGTCAGCGCCGAGAGGTAGATGATCGTGCCCCAGCCCGCTTCCTTCCAGATCTCCGCCGCCACGACGATGGAGCGAAACGCGCTCGGGTCGATCAGCGGATTGTACGGGCCCTTGCCGAAGTAGCTCATCAGCTTGTTGAACATGCTCGTCTCGTCCGGCCCGAGGATGTTCTTGATCATGCCGGCCACGACGACCCACGACACGAAGTGCGGAATGTAGACGATCGTCTGCACCGTCTTTTTGAACTTCATCGAGCGCACCTCGTTGAGCATCAGCGCCAGCAAAATCGGCGCCGGGAATCCCCATGCGATGCGCAGAAGCGAAAAAACCACGGAATTGCGGAACACGCGCGTAAACTGCCGCGAAGAGAAGAGATCCTGAAAATTCTGCAGGCCGATCCACTCGCTGCCGCCGATGCCCTTGACCAGGTTGAAATCCTGAAACGCCATGACGAT
Organism: Candidatus Faecivicinus avistercoris; assembly: GCA_018716805.1. Classification (GTDB taxonomy): domain Bacteria; phylum Bacillota; class Clostridia; order Christensenellales; family Aristaeellaceae; genus Faecivicinus; species Faecivicinus avistercoris. The sequence continues at coordinate 16,781 of DVJL01000140.1, forward strand.
GCCGTACATGGGGCCGTAGCAGAAAATCAGGAGATAGATGAAGCTCGGAATCAGCATCAAATACAGCCAGGGATGTTCGCGGACGTACAGCCACGTCGACCTTCCCCAGCCCTTCTTTCTCTTCCGCGCGATATCCGCCATGCGCAACGCCTCCTGTTAATTCAGTGTTTTCACATTGACATAATACCACAACATCCTCGGGAGCCTGTAGGATTATCATGCCTCAAATCTAGAATATTTTGCAAATATACCCTGCAACAAAAAACGAATTTGTCCCACCCGCAGATGGGCATTTTCTGCAAGCTGTGCCGGGAGAATTCTCGCAACGTGCCCGCGCGATTGCCTTTTGGAAAAATCAAACCGCGCGCGGACGGCCGTTTTCAGGGGAAAATTCCGCGGCGGCAGGGAGATTTTTCGCCGGTTTTCACGAAAAAAAGCGCGGGTTCATCCGGAAATCCGGAGCCGCGAAATGGCGGGAAGCGGTAAAAAGCGCATTTTCAGGAATCTTCAGGCGGCCTTCAGGAAAAGCGCTTGCGATACTGGCTGGGCGTAAAGCCGACGTACTGGGTGAAGATCCGGGAAAAATAATTCGGATCGGAAAAGCCCGCCTTTTCGGCGACGGCCGAAATCGGCGCCCGGGAATTGACCAGTTCCTCGCGCGCGAAATCGACCCGGAGCTTGGCGATGTACAGCGGCAGGCTGGTGCCCACGCGGCTCTTGAACAGGTGGCTCAGGCAGGAAAGGGAGCAGTGGCAATAGGCCGCGACGTCTGCCGCGCGCAGATCCTCCAGATAGTTCTGCTTCAGATATTCCAGCGCGTCGGAGATGATGCTGTTGTGCGCGATGACCGTCGAAGACCGCATCGGGCCGTATTCGCCGTGCACATTGACGCGGGCAAAGATCAGCGAAAACGCATTGGCGATCATCTCAAGATTGACGATCAGCCGCTGCGCGTCCACCTCTTCGCCGCAGATGTGCGCCCGGTACAGCTCGAGCGCGCGCTCCGGGTCCAGGTTCCCGCTGCGGCAGACGCGCTCGATGTAGCGGCGGATATAGCGGCTGTCGGAGGCGAACACGCCCGCGTTGACCGACCCGATCAGCCGGCCATCGTACCAGATGGGGCACACATATTCCTTCACCCCGGCATGGCAGACGCCGCAATAGGTGTGCGGATCCCGCTCCAGCCGCCGCATAACCCCCTGCCCCATGCTGGTGCACTTGAGATAGGTGTCGCCGTCGGACTTCAGATACATGCAGAAGGGATTGCCGTGCACGAGGTTGTCCCGCAGGCCCATGTTCAGCTCGCGGTCCACGAAGATGAAGTCCACATAGTCCTTGATGCAGATCTTGACGTTCAGATCCTTTTCCGTAAAGCGGATGAATTGAATCAGTCCATCGTACTTCCTGCCGTCCATACAGCTTTCCTCCCACCATGTAGTATAGCAAAAAGCCCGGGCGCGCGCAACCCGTTTCAATACTCGTGCATTTTTTTCCAGATTTATCGCAGAATATTCGGGACCGAATCCCCTGCGGTTCTGATATACTTAGCTTAACTGGATGCCGAATAAACGGAAGAGGAATTGGAATATGGGCGATCACACCATCTGTCTGGAAATGGATTTCGTCGTCGTTGGCGGCGGGCTGACCGGCGTCTGCGCGGCCCTCGCGGCGGCGCGGCACGGCATGCGCGTGGCGCTGTGCCACGACCGCAGCGTGCTCGGAGGAAATTCCAGCAGCGAATGCCGCGTCTGGATTTGCGGCGCGACGGGCATGGGCTTCAACCGCTATGCGGACGAGACGGGCATCATTGCCGAACTGACGCAGGAAAACCTGTACCGCAACCCCGAAGGCAACCCTCACCTGTGGGACGCGCTGTTGCTGGACAAGGTCTGGGCGGAAAAGAACATCACCCTGCTGCTCGAGGCGCGCGTGACGGAGGTCCGCGCGGAGGGCGGGCGGATTCGGTCGGCGGTGTGCGAGCAGTTCTGCTCGGAAACCCGCTATGTGCTGCGCGCCGGCCTGTTCGCCGACTGCACCGGCGACGCGGTGCTCACCGAACTCGCCGGCGGCGGGACGGTCTGCGGTAATGCCGACGTCTCGGCCGCGGCGCGCGCGCGCTACAACCTGTCGGCGCAATACGCCTCGCTTGGCAGCACGCTGCTGTTTTACACCAGGCGATGCGGCCACCCCGTCCGCTTTGTCCCGCCGGCGTTTGCCTATTCGGTCGAAGAGATCGCGCGCATCCTGCGCCGTACCGGCAAACAGCTCCACGCCGGCGACAGCGGGTGCGACTACTGGTGGCTGGAATACGGCGGCGACATGGACGTCATCCACGACAACGAGGCCATTCGCACCGCGCTCACCCGGCTGATCTACGGCATATGGAACTACATCAAAAACAGCGGGGAATTCGACGCCGGCTGCCTGACGCTGGAATGGGTCGGTTCCATCCCCGCGCGGCGCGAATGCCGCCGTGCGCTCGCCATGCGCACGCTTACCGAGGAGGACATTCTCGCGCGTCCCCGGCCCGACGACGCCGTCTGCCACGGCGGCTGGCCCGTGGACACGCATCCCTCCTCCGGCTTTTTCGACAAGAGCGAATCCTGCCAGCAGCTTCCCGTGGATCCCTATGGCATTCCGCTCTCCTGCCTGATCTCCCGGGACTTTGAAAACGTGCTGATCGCGGGGCGCAATGCCGGCATGAACCACCTCGCCATGGCATCCGCGCGGGTCATGAAGACGTGCGCGGTCGAGGGGCAGGCCATCGGCACGGCCGCCGCGTTCGCCCGGCGCTGGAACGCCGCGCCCCTCGCGCTCCTGCCGGAGCAGATCCGCGCCCTGCAGGCGCAGCTGACGCGCGACGACGTCTGGATTCCCGGCCAATCGCTCGACCCCGCGCGCGACGCGGCGCGGCGAATGCGCGTATCGTCTTCCGCGCCCCTCGCGCCGGACGCCGGGGAACCCGTCCGCTTTCTCCCCGTCAACGAAACCGCCTTTTTGCTGCTTCCCCCGCTTCAGAAGGGCGACCGGATCGCGCTTTCGCTGCGCGCCGCCTCCGCCGGATCGATCCAGATCGGCCTGTACGAGAGCGGCGATCCCGCCGTCTACAAGCCCCGCGGACTCCTTCGGACGTTCGACTTTGCGCTGGCGCCCGGCGAACGGCGCGTCGAGCTCGACTGCCCCGCCGGTACGCGCGGCAACTGCTGCATTCGCATCCCGGCGTCCGAGGGCGTCGAAATCGGCGTCGCGCGCGAGCCGCTTCCGGGCGTGCTGGGCGCGTTTGCCGAAAATGCGCTGGGACTTGAGCTGTTCGCGCCCGCCGTCCGGATCGCGCCCAAAGCCGCGTGGTATCCCACCGAGGCGCTGACCGACGGCTATACGCGCCCCTACGGCGGAATGCACCTGTGGGCCTCGCCGCTGGAGGGCGCATGGATTGCGCTGGAATCGGACGTTCCCGTGCCCGCGGAGGAGCTGGTGCTCTATCTGGACAACGCGCTCTATCTTCCCCACAACAATCTGCGCCCCGAACGGGATCCGATGTGGAACCGGCAGATCCATCCGCCGCTGATGCGGGACTTCACCGTCCGGCTGGATGGCCCGGACGGCGCGCGGGAGGTGTGCGTCCGGGAAAACGCGCAGCGGTGCGTGCGGCTTCCGCTGGGCGGTGCTCCCGTCTCGCGCGTGCGGATCGAGCCTCATGCGAACTGGGGCGCGAGCTACGTCGCCGTTTACGAAATCGCGCTGTTTTCCTCGGCGGACGAGTGGGCCGAGGTCTGAGCGCCCGGCCTTCCCTCTCCATTCTTTCTCGCGGCGGAGCCTGAGCGGCTCCGCCGCTTTGCCCTGCCGGGGAAAGCGCGGCACGCGCCCTTTTCCTCCGGGAACGTCTGTGGAACCGGCAGATCCATCCGCCGCTGATGCGGGACTTAGCTGCCCTCCGCTTTGCATTCCCTTTCGAGCCATCCGGGGCGCGCTTGAGCGCTTTGCGCCGCCGGTTCGGGAGATTCTCCCGCGGTTTTTCCCGCCTGAGCTTGTGAATGCGGAAAAAAGCTGGTATAATGTTGTGCAGCACAAAGGGGAGGTGGCGCGCATGGCGCTTGAACCGGTTCGCGTCGAACGCGAATACCACGAGGGCGGGCCGTCGAAGGGCGAGTTCCTGCTGGGCGACGCGCTGGAGCTGCTCGAGCCGCTCGCCGCGCGCTATCGCGGCCAGATCAAGCTGGTCTACCTCGATCCGCCGTTTTTGACCGGCGAGCGCTTCTCCATGCGCGTGCGCGTGGGCGAGGCGGGCTGGCGCGCGACGGCCGGGAGCCTGAGGCTCGAGACCTTCTGCGACCACTCCGGACTCGAGACGTTCCTCGAGATGATGCGGCGCGTGCTCGCCGCCGCGCGGGACATGCTGCGCGAGGACGGAATGCTGTTTCTGCACATCGACTACCGCACGCATCCGCACCTGCGCCTGCTGCTCGACGAGATCTTCGGCCCGGAGAACTTCTTGAACGAGATCATCTGGGCCTACCAGACCGGCGGCCGCTCGCTGCGCTACTTCAGCCGCAAGCACGACGTGATCCTGTTCTACCGCAAGGGGCCGAAGTACGATTTCAACGTCTCCGAGGTCATGATCGCGCCCACCGCGCCGCGCGCCAACCACATGCGCCGCCACGTCGATCCCGACGGCCGCGTCTATCGGTCGATCCGGTCGAACGGCCGGGTCTACACCTATTACGACGACGACCCCATCGCGCCGTCCGACGTGTGGACCGATCTGGGCCACCTCCAGCAGCGCGACCCCGAGCGCACCGGATACGACACGCAGAAGCCGCTGAAGCTGCTCGACCGGATCGTTCGCTGCGCCTCGCGCGAGGGCGAATGGGTCATGGACCTGTTCGCCGGCAGCGGCACCACGCTCGAGGCCGCGCGGCTCAACGGCCGGAATTTCGTCGGCGTGGACCGCTGCCCGCTGACGGTCAACCTCGCCCGCCGCCGGCTGGAGGGGAGCGAATATTGCCTGATTTTGCCGCCCGGCGAGGGCGCGCCCCGCTGCGAAGCGGCGGTCGAGCCGGGCGTGGGCTTCTACCGCGTGACGCTCAGCGCATTCGACCCGGAGCCGGGTGCGATGCCGGAGGGCGTGGCGGGCATGGACGCCGTGGACAACTGGTCGGTCGGCTATCTGCGCGGGGATGGCTACCACTGCATGGCGCAGTTCGCGCGCTCGCGGCGCGAGCCGGCGCTGAAGCTGGAGCTGGACGCGCCGGTCTATGCGGGCGATCTGGCGCTGTGCGTCGGCGACATCACTGGAAAGAGCTTCTACTATCGTCTCGATCCGAACCGCTGAATTTCCAAAAATGCGCGCGTTTTGCCACCGGGACGCCACTTCTTCTCGGAGAATCGCCCCGGGCAAACGACGTCCGTTAACATTGCTTCGCTATAATAAAAAGTCAGGGGGCGTTTTCATGCTGTTGAACGTCGGCGATCTGGTCAAAATGCGCAAGCCGCATCCCTGCGGCAACGACATCTGGAAGATCACCTATGTGGGCGCGGACATCAAGATGTGCTGCCAGAAGTGCGGGCGGACGGTCATGCTCGACCGCCCGACGTTTGACAAGCGCATGAAGAAACTCGTCCAGCCTGCGGCGGACGCGTGAGGCGGGCGCTGCGCGCGCTGGCGGTCATTCTGGCCGCGGCGCTGATCGGCCTCGCGGCGCGCCAATGGCTGATTGGGGCGGTGCGCATCGCGGGCGTCTCGATGGCGGACACGCTGAGAGACGGCGACATCGCGCTGGTGGCGAAGCTGGACTACCGCATCGGCGAGCCGGCGCGCGGCGACATCGTGGTCTGCGCGTTCGACGGGCGCGAGGATACCTACGTCAAGCGCGTCGTCGGCCTGCCGGGCGACGAGATCGCGTTCTCCGAGGGCCAGCTGACCGTCAATGGACAGCCTGTCTCCGAACCCTACGTCTCGTCGCTCACCGATGATTTTCAGATCACGGTCGGCGAAGGCGAGTACTTCGTGCTCGGGGACAACCGCGCGGAGAGCTACGACAGCCGCGCGGAGGACATGGGCTGCGTCGGGCGGGACGGCCTGCTCGGGCGCGTGCGATGGATCTTGTGGCCGCTGGATCGGTTCGGCGGCCTGGAATGAAAGGAACGAGGGCATGGAACCGGACAAGAAGAATGAAATCAAACCGGGCGAGGGCGAGCAGGGCGACCGCCTGAGCGAGCTCGAGCAGGCCGTCGAAGAGGGCGGCAAGAAGAAAAGGAAGAAGTCGTTCTGGCGGGAGGTCGGCGAATGGGCGGCCTCGCTGTTGGCGGCGGTCGTCATCGTGCTGCTGATCCAGAACTTCCTGTTCACGCTGATCCGCGTGGACGGCAATTCGATGAACGACACGCTGCTGGACGGCGAGCGGCTGTTCGTCACGGTCGCGGACGTCAAGTTCGGCTCGGGCGTGGATCGCGGCGCGGTGGTCATCTGCCATTATCCGAACCGCGGCCGGACGTTCTTCGTCAAGCGCGTGGTCGCCGTGCCGGGCGATACGGTCTACCGCGAGAACGGCGTGACGCACGTCGTGTATGAAGCCGAGAACGCTGACGGCGAAACCGTCACCGTCGACGAGCCGCTCGACGCCGAGTTCGTCAGCATCTTCTACAACCCTGAAAACGACTACGAGCCCTATGTGCTGGGCGAGGACGAATACTTCGTCGTCGGCGACAACCGCGGCAACAGCCACGATTCGCGCGACTGGAACGACAGCGACCCCTCCAAGGACGTCGGCCCGATTACCAAGGACATGATCGTCGGCCGCGTGCGCTGCGTCATCTGGCCGTTCGACGAGATCCGCAGCGTGGAATAATCTTTGTGGCGGGGGAGCTTGCTCCCCCGCCACTACCACCCCCACCACAATTTGCTTGAGTTTTCCTTTTGGAAAACTCCGGCCGCAAATTGTGCAAGGAAGATGTTTTTCTTCCGGCAAATGGGATTTCCCTTCAGAAAAATATCGCAAATCCGCCGCGCATGTCGCCGGATTTGATTTTACAGGCTGTTCTGCGCGCTTTTTTGACAAGCTGTATCGTGGGTTTGCCCGGTGGAGGTGGAGAGGAAGGATGACGACCTTCGACCGCATCTACGACATCGTCCGCCGCATTCCGCCCGGCCGGGTTGCGACCTATGGCCAGATTGCGCGGATGCTGGGCAACCCGCGGCTTTCGCGGATCGTCGGCTGCGCGATGCACAGCGCGCCGGCGGACGTGCCCTGTCATCGCGTGCTCAACCGAAACGGGGAGCTGTGCGACGCGTTCGCGCCGCTCGGCCGCGAAACCCACCGGCTGAAGCTGGCGATGGAGGGCGTCGAGTGCCTGCCCGACGGGCGGGTCGATCTGGAGCGCTTCGGCTGGGACGGTTCATCGCGCTGAACCCCTCCCGCTGCGCACGACTCGAGGCCCCGAGCGGGGTTCAATGTGAATTTTCAATGAACACTCGCTTTGGCAGATTTCTGCAGGGAAGGTTCTTCCCAAAATTGTTTTTATTCCTCCACGCCGCAAGCGCGGCCTTTCTGGCCTTTGAAAACGGGCGCGCGGCGGGATGCCTGCTCGGCGCGGGGGCGCAGTGGATTGTCACTGTCCTCTTTGCGGCGGCGGGCGCCGTGACGGTTGCCTATTCCCTCGCCGGCAAGCGCCGCTTTGGAGGCCAGCGGTTCCAGAGGTCGATCGGGTTCGTGCTGTGCTTCATCATCTACGACCTGATGCTGCTGGTTGCATGGCTGGCCTGCGCGGCCTTGTTCCAGCTTTCAGCCCGGGCGGAGTCGGCCGGCACGGCCTGCGCCGCGCTGATCGCGGCGGCCGTGGTGGCCGCGGGGTACCGGTACGCGCGGAGCATCCGGCGCGCATCCTATTCGATTCGGCTCGGCGAGGGCGGCGTCCGCTGCCGCATCGCCTTCATCAGCGACGTCCATCTGGGTGCGTTCGTCCGGGAGGCGCACGTCCGAAGGATCGTGGCGCAGATCAACGCGATCGAACCCGACGTGGTGCTGATCGGTGGGGACATCGTCGATACGGACAACCAGATCCTCGGCGACGCGGCCGCATTGGACGCCATCGCCGGGGCGCTGTGCGGCATCCATTCGCGCGAGGGCGTCTTTGCCGTGCTGGGAAATCACGATCCCTCCGCGGACAGCGAACCGCTGCGCGCCTTTCTCGAAAAATCGCACATCCGGCTGTTGGATGACGAATCGGTGCGCCTGTCGAACTTCACGCTCGTCGGCCGGACGAACGGGGCGAGCAACGACCGCGCGCCGGCGGAGTCCTTTGCAATCGACCGCTCCGCGCCGGTGGTCGTGCTGGACCACGACCCCTGCGGCATTCCGGAGGCCGCGGAGATGGGCGCGAGCCTCGTGCTGTGCGGCCACACGCACAAGGGGCAGTTCTTCCCCGCGACAATCTTTACCCGATGGGCCAACGGGCGGCGGTTCTTCTACGGCCGGGAGTCGTTCGGCCGGACGGAGGCGGTGATCTCCTCCGGCGCGGGCTTCTTCCAGCTCCCGGTGCGCATCGGGACGGACAGCGAGGTCGTGAAGATCCGGCTGGAAGGGTGACCGCAGGCGCGCCTCCGGCGGAAGAAACGGCTTTGCGCAATCCTTCCATTCGCTCGGTTGACAAGCGCCGCGCGCACAGGTACAATAGGAAGCGCGGCCGTTTTCCCGCTGCGCCATGCGCGCTTCCCAGGCGCGAGCGAAAGGGCGTTTGAAAATCCCTGCAGCGCAAGCCCGGCCTCCTTTCCGCCCGCTTGGCGCTGCGCATTCTGGACTTCGCGCCGCGAAGGCTGCGGATTCTCCGCAAAAGCGGACGGAAAATTCGCCCGTTCGCGCGGATCTTTTCCCTTTCAGCCCTCTGGGGGCGAAGATTTCCCTTCGACGATCCCGGCGCAAGAGCGCCGAAAGGAGGCGATGCCGTTGCCGACGAAAGACCGGCGCCATGCGCGATGGATGCTCGCCTATACGGCGGGGTTTGCCGCGTGCTTTCTCGCCTGCTATGCCGGAATGCTGCTGTCCGGGCGCGCGCCGATCTGGCGGGTGGACGGCCTCATGCAGCACTATCCGTTCTTCGCCTACATCGGCCAGTGGCTGCGCGACGCGCTGAACGCGCTGTTCACCGGCGGCTCTGTGCGCGCGTTCGACTTCTCGCTGGGCTTCGGCGAGGACGTGCTCGTGTCGATGAACTACTATGGGCTGGGCGATCCGCTGACCGCCGTCTGCGCGCTGGCCTTTGGCGCAAACGCCGAGGCCGGGTTCTGCGCGCTGATCGTGCTGCGGCTGTGGTGCGCGGGCGCGGCGTGCATCGCGCTGGCGCGAGACCGCGGGCTTGCGTGGAAGAGCGCGCTGTACGCCGGCCTGACCTACGCCTTTGGGCTGTGGATCTTCACCGAGGCCGCGCTCAGGCAGGCGATGTTCTTAAATCCCGCCATCCACTTTCCGCTGATGATCCTCGGGTTGGAGCGCGTGTTCGCGCGGCGCAAGCCGTGGATACTGTCGCTTGCCGTGCTGCTGGCGGCGCTGGGCGGGTTTTACTTCCTCTATTGCAGCTCCGCGATGCTGCTGGTCTACGCGCTGATCCGGCAGTTCACGCGCGGCGAGGAACATCCGTGGCGCACCCTTCCGGCGACGGCCGGGCGTGCCATCGGCTGGTATCTGCTCGGCCTGGGGCTTTCAGCGGCGGTGTTTTTGCCGGTGGCGATGGGCTTCTTGGGCGGGCAGCGGCTGGGCAACGTGTTCACGCTGAGCGAGATGCGGCTGCACTATTCGCTGCGCGACTACCTGCGGTTCCCGCTGGCGCTGGTCTCGGCGCGAAATCTCGGCGCGGTGCCGTTTGTGCCGGCGCTGACGGCGTTTGGCGCGGCGCTTCTGGTGATCCGCCGGCGGCGCGAGGACCGCTCGTGGCGCTGGCTGACGGCGGTCACGGCGGTGGCGCTGCTCGTGCCGGCGACGGGCTGGGCGCTCAACGGCTTCAGCTATGAGACGACGCGCTGGAGCTACGCGCCGGCGCTGCTGACGTCGATGATCGGCGGCAAGATGCTGCCGGAACTCGGCCGCCTGACGAGGCGCGAAAAGTGCGCGCTCGGGGCGCTCGGGGCGCTGGCGCTTGCCTATCTGGCGGGCATATCGTTCAGCTCGCTGGCCGGCAGCCGGCTGACCGTGGCGGTGGCGTTTGCCGCAGTCGCGGCGACGATGCTCGTCCTCGCGCTGCGGTTGCAGGCAAAGACCGAATTCGCGCGGCGCGCCTGTGCGGCGGCGCTGGCGCTGGTCGTGCTGGGCAACGTCGCTGCGACCTATGCGCGCGCGTGGTCGAACCGCGGCGGCGACGAGATGCTCCTCGGCGAGAGCGCCGAGATCGCGCAGTCCTCGCCGTGGGCGGATCTTAGCGAGACGGACGGCTTTTCGCGCACGGACGCGGACGTCTCCGCCACGGAGGAGATGATCAACGGCGCGGCGCTCGAGGGCGAGGCGGGCACGTCGGTCTACAACAGCATCATCTCCGCCTCTACGCACAACCTCATGCGCGACGTCAACAGCGCGGGGCTTTTGCAGATCAACGCCATCACCGGGCTGGACGGCCGCGCGGCGCTGGAGGCCGTGTGGTCGGTCGGGCGGTATGTGCTCGATCCGGCGCAGTCGAGCCGCGTGCCCTATGGCTTTACTTACTCGGGGACGACCGCGCAGGGCGAGGAGGTCTACGAAAACGAATGGGCGCTGCCCATCGGCTATGCGATGACCGGGGTCATCGCGCAGTCGGAGTACGACGCGCTGACGCCGCTCGAGAAGCAGTGGGCGCTTCTGCAGGGCGCGGTGCTCGACGAGGCGCCCGAGGGCGTTGCCGAAATCGAGCCGGAGCAAAGCGTGCTGGAGCTGGACGGCGTGGAGGTTCAGATGGAGAACATCCAATCGGACGGCGAGATGCTGACCATCGGCGAAGATGCGCGCATCACGCTTTCGTTCGACGCCCCGGCGGACTGCGAGCTGTACGTCGAGCTCGAAGGCTTCGCCTTCCAGGACGGCCTGATCGACCTCGGCAACCGCGTGTACTTTTCCTCGGGCGGGATCGACACGGACATCCTGCTGATGCCCTCGGGCTTCGAGCTGGACCTGCTCGACCGCGGCGGCTATCTGGTCAACTTGGGCTATTCCGAGGAGGGCCGGACGACGGCGGAGATCACGTTCGCCCGGACGGGCGTCTACCGCCTGAGCGGCATTCGGATGTACGCCCAGCCGATGGAGTCGTTCGATTCGCTGGTTGGCGCGCTTCAGGCGCGCGGCATTCAGGACGCCGTCGTGGAGGACGGGTTCGTCTCCGGGTCGATTTCGCTCGCCGAGCCCGCCGTGATGGTGTTCAGCATTCCCTATTCGGAGGGCTGGACGGCCAAAGTGGACGGCGCGCCCGTCGAGACGCTCGCCTCGGCCGGGTCGCTGCTGGCGGTTTCGCTGGAGGCCGGCAGCCACGAAATCGAGCTTCACTATGAGACGCCGTGGCTGCGCGCGGGCTGCGCGATTTCCGCGGTTTCGGCGTGTCTGTTGGTCGCCGCCCTCATCGTCGGGCGCAGGAAACATAAAGGAGTTCAACCATGAGCCAGAAGAAAACCGCTCCCAATCCCAACACCTCGAAGGGCACAAAGATCCAGCGCATCGTCGCATCGGTGCTGACGGTTGCGTTCATCCCGCTGATCTTCGCCTTCGGCATCTACGGACTCGTCTCCAACCCGGAGGAGCTGGTGGATTCGCTGCGCTACAGCCACGCGCGCAGCTACCTCGCCTCCGACGAGGAGGGCACGAAGTTCTTTCCGATGCTGAAGGCGCGCATCCAGTCGCTGGAAAACACGCTGGGCGAGACGGTGCCGCTCTCAAGCGAGCTGGGCTATCTCAACGCCTCGTTCCAGTACGCACTGGGCAAGCGGATGGTCACGCAGGGCGACCAGATGCTGCTGAGCCTGCCGGATGGCCAGATCTACAACATGACCACCCGCCAGTCGCTCGCCGCGGAGGCCGAGGAGGTCGTCGGGTTCTATGAGCAGCTCGACGGCAGCGTGCCGTTTCTGTTCGCCTACATCAATCCGCAGTTCTACACCGGCAGCATCGAGATGCCGGCCGGCTACGACGTGATCGACACCGGCGACGAGCTGGCCGACCAGGTGCTCGGCATCGTCCGCGAGGCGGGCATTCCGGCGCTGGACAGCCGCGATTTCTTCGCCGATTCCGGCTATACCGACAACGACCTCTACCTCAAGACCGACATGCACTGGACGACGCTGGCCGCGCTGCTCGCCACGCGCATCTACGCGGAGCAGATCGAGCAGATGACCGGCGTGGAGCTCGACACGAGCAAGATCGATCTGGATCAGTTCGAGACGGTCGTCTATCCCGACCTGTTCCTCGGCGAATACGGCCAGCAGCTCGGCGAATGCAACACCGGGCTGGACGACATCACCTTCTACCTGCCCACCTACGAGACCGACTTCGTCCGCGATTCCATCGAGGAGGACGGCACGCCGGAGCACGCCGAGGGCGACTTCAGCGAGGCCGTCGTCAAATGGGACGCGCTGGACAACGAGCCGGACGGCACGAACATCCGCGGCTACGTCGGCTACGGGCTGGTCGAGGGGCTGGAGGAGATCACCAACCGGACCGACGACTGCGCCGACCTGACGTTGCTGATCTTCCGCGATTCCTACACCGCGCCGATCGGCAGTTTCCTTTCGCTGATGGTGAAGAACGTCGTGATGGTTGACATGCGCAAGATGGACGGCATTTCGGCAATGGAGCTGGTCGAGCAGTACGACCCGGACATGGTGATCTTCTCCTACAGCCGCCAGATGTTCGAGGATCACCGCTACGACCTCGGCTCCGGCTACGACGCGTCGCTCGACGAGGTCTGACCGTCCCATTTTTCGACACTTCTTCAATTCGCGCTTGACACGGCGCGCCCCGGGGCATTATAATGTTGGAAAACGACGATGACGGAGAGAGTACCGCGCAGGCCGCGCCCAAAGAGAGCCGGGAGAGGTGAAAGCCGGCGGCGGCAGGCGCGCGGGAACATGGCTCCCGAGTTCTGCGCGCGAAGCCGGCGGCCAAGCGCGCGGCGGACGCGCACCGTTACAGGCGGTCAAGGTTCGCTTTACGCGGACGAACAGGGTTGGTACCGCGCTCGAAAGGGGCGCCCCTCGGCGGGGCGTCCCTTTTTTGAGCCGCCGCCCAATATTCGGAATCAGGGAGGAATTGCCATGCCGGACAAAAAGACCTTCTACATCACCACGCCCATCTACTATCCCTCGGGCAACATGCACATCGGCCACACCTACACCACCGTCGCGGCCGACACGATGACCCGGTTCAAGAAGATGCTGGGCTACGACGCCTATTTCCTCACCGGCACGGACGAGCACGGCCAGAAGATTGAGCAGAAGGCCGCGGAGGCCGGCGTGACGCCGAAGGAATTTGTGGACAAGATCGTCGGCGAGACGAAGGAACTGTGGAAGCTGATGAACATCGAATACAGCGACTTCATCCGCACCACCGACGAGCGCCACGAGAAGATCGTGCAGAAGATCTTCCGCCGCTTCTATGAACAGGGCGACATCTACAAGAGCGAATACGAGGGTATGTACTGCACGCCGTGCGAATCGTTCTGGACGCCCTCGCAGCTGGTCGAAAAGGACGGCGTCAAGGTCTGCCCGGACTGCGGCCGCCCCTGCCAGCCGATGCGCGAGGAGGCCTACTTCTTCCGCATGAGCAAGTATCAGGATTGGCTGATCGACTACATCGAGACGCACCCGGACTTCATCCAGCCGCCGTCGCGCGCCAACGAGATGCTCAACAACTTCCTGCGGCCCGGCCTTCAGGATCTCTGCGTCAGCCGGACGTCGTTCAAGTGGGGCATCCCGGTGGACTTCGATCCCGATCACGTCATCTACGTCTGGATCGACGCGCTGTCGAACTACATCACCGCGCTGGGCTACCTGAGCGACGATCCCTCGCTGTTTGAGAAGTACTGGCCGGCGGACATCCATCTGGTCGGCAAGGAGATCGTCCGCTTCCACACGATCTACTGGCCGATCATGCTCCACGCGCTGGGGCTTCCGCTGCCCAAGCAGGTGTTCGGCCACGGCTGGCTGCTGTTCGGCAACGACAAGATGGCCAAGTCCAAGGGCAACGTGGTCTATCCCGCGCCGATCGTCGAGCGCTACGGCGTCGACACGCTGCGCTATTACCTCATGCGCGAAATGCCCTTCGGCGCCGATGGCAACTACACCAACGAGGCGCTGCTCACCCGCATGAACGCCGATCTGGTCAACGACTTGGGCAACCTCGTCTCCCGCACCGTCGCGATGATCGAGAAGTACTTCGGCGGCGTCGTGCCCGAGCCGGGCGAGGAGGAGCCGAGCGACCGCTCCCTGCGCGAGCGCTTTGAGGCGCTGCCCGCCGCCGTCGAGGCGCAGATGGACGCGCTGCAGTTCTCTGTCGCGCTTTCGGAGATCTGGAAGCTCATCGGCGACTGCAACCGCTACATCGACATCACCCAGCCGTGGGTGCTCTGCCGCTCGGAGGAGACGATGCCGCGGCTCAGGACCGTCATGTACTACCTGGCCGAGTGCATCCGCGCCGTCGCCGTGCACATCGGGCCGACCATGCCCTCCACGCCCGATCGCATCTTCGCCCAGCTCGGCGTGACCGACCCCGAGCTCAAGACGTGGGCGAGCGTTCAGAAATTCGGCGGCCTGAAGCCCGGCACGAAGGTTCAGAAGGGCGCGGCGCTGTTCCCGCGCGTGGACGTCCGCAAGGAGCTGGAGGCCCTCGGCGGCGGCGCGGCCAAGGCCGAAAAGAAGCCCGAGGCGAAGCCGGAGAAGAAGGCCGCGAAGAAGGCCGAGGCGCCGGCCGAAGGCATCGCATCGTTCGACGATTTCCTCAAGATCAAGCTGGTCACCGCGAAGGTCGTGGCCTGCGAGCGCGTGGCAAACAGCGAAAAGCTCCTCAAGGAGACCCTCGACATCGGCGGCGGCCAGACCCGCACCGTCTGCTCCGGGATCGCGAAGCACTACAAGCCCGAGGACCTCGTCGGCAAGACGGTCGTGCTGGTGGCCAACTTCGCGCCGCGCAAGATGGCGGGACAGGTTTCCGAAGGCATGCTCCTCTGCGCCGAGGATCCGGACGGCAGCCTTCGCCTCCTGACCGTCGACGGCGAAGTCGCCCCCGGCAGCGAAATCGGCTGAGCGGGAAGAAGCTCGAGCGGGGTGCATTTTGCATCCCGCTCGAACTGCTGGCAAAGCCCGAAAACGCAAAAATTGCCCTGATTCAACGGAATCAGCGGTAATTTTGCTTGCATCGTCCGCGCCAGCTGCGCTTGCAATTGCCGGCCGCTCTTCTGCGGGCTTTCCCGGCGCCTGACCAAGCGCGGCTGCATCAAGCGGGAGCGCTTCGCAAGCGCATATCCTGTCCAGCCAATGCACATTGTAGCGCCGCAAAAAGCCGGCTCGCCGCTTTTTAAGAAATGCTTGACTTTTAGAAGGAGATGTTATATAATAGCTTTGTGTTCGCCCGCGATTGCGTGCCGTTCAAAGTCATGATTGAATTGGTTCCAATAGGCCGGTGTGTCGGAATTGGCAGACGTGACGGACTCAAAATCTACTTCGTAGAATGTTGAGTGCCCTGGCAAAACCCTTGATAGATCGGCGTTTTCACAACTTCATAATTTCATTTGATTTTAATATCCCTCCCGCACATCCCTCCAAAATCTGAGATGTGCGGGACACAAGGGAAATTAAAATATAAATGCCGGTGTGTCGGAATTGGCAGACGACCGCGACTCAAAATCGTGTGGAGAAATCCGTGTGGGTTCGAGTCCCACCACCGGCACCAGAATTTTCAGCCCTGAGCTTCACGGTTCAGGGCTTTTCTATTGCCCAATGGTCTGTACTCCAGTGTTCTCCGGGTAGAACGCCAGGATCGCATTCGCAGAAGATACCTTGCTGCTGTAATCCAGATGAGTGTAGATGTTGGAAGTCGTTCCAATATCACTGTGCCCCAGCCATTCCTGGATTTCCTTTAAGCTGACGCCATTTGCGTAAAGCAGGCTGGCACAGCTGTGCCCTTACGGTATAATAAGGACAAACGGAAAAACCCAGTGTTTTCAAGGGTTTCAGCGTTTGTCGTTGCCTATTCAATTCCTTTT
>DVJL01000141.1 GCA_018716805.1 Candidatus Faecivicinus avistercoris
GCGACGATCACGGGCGGCACCTTCTTCGGAACGGGCGCCTCGAGGATGGCGCGCAGCTTCAGCGATTCCACGCAGGGCGTCCTCTTCGTCAACGTGGGCGACCAGGCCGCCGGAACCAGCGTTTCCATCTCGGACGCCAGCGGCAGCAGCCTGATCGCGGCCGTGCCGGAGCTGTCGTTCGGCGTCGTGATCTTCAGCAGCCCCGACGTCGCGTCCGGCGAGACCTATACCATCGCCGTCGGATCCGACTCGTGGGAAGTCCAAGCTGCGTAACCCCGCCGCGCTCAGACGCCAAGAAGCCGGAAAAATCAACCGCAGCAGCGCGGCGGAAACCTTTCCGGCCGCGTTGACAAAGCAAAGCCGCATCTGGTCATTCCAGATGCGGCAGCGCGCGCGTGCGCAGAGGCAGCCAGTCGAGCACGTCGGAAATGTGCTGGTCCCAGTACTTCCATTCGTGCGCGCCGGGGCATTCGTGATACTCGATGCCCAGCGCCTCGCCGAAGCACTCGTTGAACCGGCGGTTTTCCCGATAGAGTTTGTCCTCCGTGCCGCACCACATGAAGATCTTCGGAAGGCGCGCGCCGGATTCCGCCGCGCGGCCCGCGACGGCAAACAAGTCGTTTTCGCTTCCCAGCGCCTGCGCGCGTTCGCCGAAGATGATGGAGTATTCCGGAAGCAGGGTGTCGTAATCGAACGCGCAATCCGTGCTGCCCACCACATCGAGCGCGCCGGACAGGCTCGCCACGGCCGAAAAACGGTCCGGGCACAGCAGTCCCAGCTTGATCGCGCCATAGCCGCCCATGGAAAGGCCCGCGGCAAAGCGGTCTTCGCGCAGCGGCGAAAGGTGAAAAAACTGCTCGCACAGCTCCGGCAGCTCCTG
The DNA here is from genome assembly GCA_018716805.1 of Candidatus Faecivicinus avistercoris. GTDB lineage: Bacteria > Bacillota > Clostridia > Christensenellales > Aristaeellaceae > Faecivicinus > Faecivicinus avistercoris. The sequence continues at coordinate 881 of DVJL01000141.1, forward strand.
GCTGATAAAGGTGAAGTAAGCCGGGCCGTATTTCATATCGGTATAAAACCCGCGCAGCGTCGTCGGCATCACGACCGCCAGCGGAAGGCCGCTGAGCTTGAGCTCCAGCGAGCTCCAGCGCTGCCACACCGTGTGGTCGTCCGACAATCCGTGCAACAGGTACATCGTCGGCCACTTGTAGTCCGGCGGGAAGCGATCGCCTTCAAACTCCGTTGGCAGGAGCACATCCAGCGAAATGTGTTGATGGAGAGTTTTCGAGTAACAGTTCACGTGCATCAAGGCCATGTTTGATTGCCTACTTTCTTTTTTACCCTTTGACAGCCGCGCTGAGCTGCAGTCCCTGAAGGAAATATTTCCGGGCGACCAGGAATAGAAGCACCGTCGGAATCATCGCAAGCATACACGCTGCCAGCGTGCGCTCATACCGGCCGCCATAGGAATCGTTAATCAGCCGGATTCCCGAAGTCAGCGTGAGCTTGTTCGGCGAAGTCATCGCCAGCGACGGCCACATCAGGTCGTTCCACGATCCGGTGAAGGAGAACAGCGCCACGACCATCATCGCCGGAACCATGCAGGGAATGACAATCCGGGAATAGATGACGAAGTCATTCGCGCCGTCGATGCGCGCGGATTCATCCAGATCCTTCGGAATGCCGTGCATGAAATTGCGCAGCAGGAAGATATAGAACACATTGCCCAGATAGGGCGTAATCAGACAGATCAGCTCGTTGGTCCAGCCCAGCGCATCGTACAGATAGTACTGCGGCACCGGCGAGACGACGCTCGGGATCATGCTCAGGCCGAACAGCGCCCAGAACAGCTTTTCCTTTCCCCGAAATTCGAGCCGCTCATAGGCATAGGCCGACATCGAGGAAATGACCAGCACGAGCACGACGGTGGCGATGGACACGATAAACGAATTGACCACCATGTTCATAAACGGCGCTGCGGCATTGTTCAAAGTAAATTCATAGTTTTCCAGCGTCCATTGCATCGGGATGATGTTCATATACCGGGCGAACCGCTTCATCTCGACGTTGGACTTGAACGTGGCGAAGAAGGAAAAGAACAGCGGGCAGAGCCAGACAATCGCGATGGCAAACAGCGCAAGTGACAGCAGCAGGCCCTTCCAGTTCAGCTTCAGATATTCCAGCGGCGTATGCCGGCGGGCTTTCAGTTTGGTCATGTCTCTTCCCCCTCTCAATCGTTTCCCCTGCGCATCGCCCGGAACTGCAGCATCGATACCAGGAAGATGATCACGCCGAGGATCAGCGCCATGGACGACGCAATGCCCGCGTTGACGCCGGAACTGCCGAATCCGCTCTCGGCGATGTACTGCATAATCATCTTGTTGGACTGGTGGTTGACGCCGTTGATGACCTCGAGCGTCGGGCCGCCGTTGTTGAACATATCCGGCTGCCCCCAGATGCCGAACTCGGCGATCACGCTGGTGATGATGGTGTACTGCAGCGGAAACTTGATCGAGGGAATGGTGATGTGGATGCAGCGCTGGAATGCGTTGGCGCCGTCCACAGAAGCCGCTTCGAGGATCTCCTGCGAGACGCCCGCCAGCGCCGACTGATAGATAATCAGGTTGCCGCCGCAGCCCCACCAGACGGTAATGAAGATCAGCGCAATCCAGTTGTAGGGAACGGTGGTCGTCCAGCGCAGATTTCCCAGCCCCAGCAGCGTGTTGACGATGCCGGCGCTGCTGTCGAACATGTACAGCCACGAAACCATGACGACCGACAGCGAAAGCAGCGAGGGCAGATAGTAGCACGCCTGAAGCACCTTGTGCCCGCGGCACTTCGTGTTCAGAACCAGGGCAAGCGCCAGCGGAACGAGGATCCGGAAGGGCACGCAGAGCGCCACGAATTCAATCGTGCTCAGCAGACCCCAGCGCAGCTGCCAGTAATATATTGAATCGGGATTTGTCAGCAGCGTCGCGTAGTTCGCAAAGCCCACCCATTGCGGCGACTGTCCCAGCGTCCACTTGGTGAGCGATGCGAAGACGCCCGTGAGAATGGGAAAGACATTGAAACAGCAGAACACCAGCAGGTGCGGCGCCAGAAAGGCCAACGGAATCCAGCGGGCATATGGCCTGAGCGCCTTGTGCGCCGATCGTTTCATGTTCATTCACCTCCAGCATATTCATTGCGGGACCGGACATCGCCCGGCCCCGCAACACAGACCCATGTTCGCTTCGCTTACTGTGCGTCGATCCGTTCCTGCGCCTGCGTCTGCCATGCGTCGGCGTATTCCTCCGGCGTCATGCGGCCGTAGACCGCCTCCCAATCGAGGTTGTCCAGCACGTCGAACAGGAGCTGGGAATAGGTGAAGTTCGGATTGGAGATGGCGTAGTTGTTCGCCACGAACGCCTGCGGAAGCGCCTGATATTCCTCGCTCTCGGCCGTCACCTTGGAGGCTACGATCGAGCCCGCCCGCGCCCAGTCGATCGAATTCTCATAGAAATAGTGCATGAAGGCCGCCACGGCGTAGCTCTCGTCCTCAGTGTACGAGCGGTTGGGCAGCATGAACGCATGGGAAGCGCCAAACAGCGTGGGCGTATCGTCCGCGGAGAACTGCGGCGGCGCGATGAAGCTGAAATCAAAGCCATACTCTTCAACGGCGGTCATGTTCCAGGTGCCGCCGGTGACGAAGATGCACTCCTCCAGCGCGAACATCGTCATCGCGTCCTCGCCCTCTTCCCAGAGGTAGCCGGCATCGTAGGCGTCCTTCCACGTATTCAGCACTTCGACGACCGCATCCTTGTCCAGCGCCAGCGTCGTGCCGTCCTCAGAGGCGTAGGTGCCGGCAACGTCCAGATAGGAATTCAGCAGATCGTTGCGATCCCAGCTGCTCGCCAGCACGGAGACGTCCTCGACGCCCTGCTCCTTGAGGCTCGCGCCCACGGACATGATCTCATCCCAGGTCAGGATGTTGTCCGCGAGCACGTCCGGGCAATACTGCTCGGCCAGCGCCGTATTGACATACATGCCCCACGTCGGGAAATCCAGCGAAACGCAATAGCGGACGCCATCGTAGTAGTTCAGCGTCGCGCAGGCGTCGTGATACTTCTCAATGGCAAAGTCGAAGTCCGGATACGCGGCCAGCGTGTCCTCCATCGGCTGGATGTAGTCCAGCTGGACGAAGTACGGGACGTCGTAAGAATAGGTCACGAACACTTCCGGCAGCGACGCCTCATCGGTCATGGCCAGCGCAAGCCGCGTGTACAGCGTCTCGCGGTCGACCGCCACATGCGTCAGCGTCACGCGGTCCTGCGAGGCGTTGAAATTGTCGACAATCTCCTGCATCGTGGCGCCGTCGTCGCCGGTGAACAGCGTCCACATCTCGATGGCAACCGGTTCCTCGGCCATGGCCGGGAGCGCGAGCGTTGCCAGCATGGCGAGGGTCAGAATCAGAGTCAACAGTTTCTTCATTTGATTCCATCCTTTCTGTGCAAATCGGGTCGGATTTTCGCTTTCCCCTCAGGCGAGGAAAAAATTGATAATTGCTCCCATGGCCTTTGACCGTGGGCGAACAATTCTCCTTTGTTGCGCAGAGCAATCCCCGCATTCAATGCACGAACTACTCAAAATACGCGCAGGAAAATCGACATTTTCTTCCTGTAACATTAAGAATTATCTCTCTGTATGGATTATTATAGGATGATTCTATGGATCCTGCAATGCGCTATACAATGATAAAATTGACATATCCTATGATCTGCGGTATAATCCATTTCAAAGGAGGCGTCGTTTGAACCATGCTCAACGTTTTGGAAGCCCAGTGCAACTGGGTTGAAAAAAAGGGCGTCACACTGGTGCGCGACAGCGGCATGCCGTTTTACATCGTCGCACAGTACTTTTCCGAAATCGATCTGAATTTCCTGGGCGAAAAGCATCGGACGGCATGGGGATCCATCCTGGTGGTGGAGCCGAACCTCCCCCACTCCTACACCTGCACGGAGGACCTGCTGCACCACTGGATTCACCTGGAGGGCGACGTCGCGGAGCTGCTCGCGCGCTATGGGCTGCGCCCCAACCACCTCTATCATCTGCAAAATGCCGAAGATATTTCCGCCATTCTGCGCCAGATCGCGATGATTTACCACGACAAGGGTTTATTCCGCGAGGACTACCTGAACCTGAAAGTCCAGGAGCTGTTTATTTCCATGGCACAGCAATTCAACCTGCAGTCCCGGATCAGCAACATGGATTACGGCGTCATCCAGCGCCTGAGAGACCTGCGCTTTCGCATCCTCGAACATCCGGAATACCATTGGACCATCGCTGAAATGGCAAGCCAGATGTACCTGAGCGAATCGTACTTCTACCCGCTCTACCGCCAGTGCTTCGGCACAACGCCCAACCGCGACCTGATCGCCATCCGCATCGAGCGGGCGCGCACAAATCTCCTGTGCGGCTGCTCGGTCAGCGCCGCCGCGGAGAAAAGCGGCTACGCCAGCGTCTACCACTTCATCCGCCAGTTCAAAAAAGTCACCGGAATGACGCCTCGGGAGTATAAGATTCAAAGTCAAGCCGGGCTGACCCTGCGCCCCAACGACGATTAGCCTTCCGCCCGCAAAGAATGCGTCCCCGCAGCGGCCCGCAGAAACGCTCGACATCCTGCCCTGCGGCCGCGCTTCATCTTTCTCAAGCGCTCCGCGCAAAACGCATCTTCTCTCCCCTGCATACATTCGGCGCCGCCAAAGGCAGCCGCGTTTTCAAAAAGATGCGATGACAAGAGCAGCAGGCGAGAGCCTCATAGGGCGCCCGGCGTTTTGGATCTGCTCGTGGACGGCCGCCAGCACACCGGCCAAACGTCTTCCGTCCGCCATTCGCAGCGCCCTGTCCGTCCATGCCGAGTCCCATTCCGGCCCCGCGAAGGCAAAAAAATCCGAGCGTATCCCCTCGCGGGGATGCGTTCGGATTTCGCCTTGCGGTGGTGCCTATGGGATTCGAACCCATACGTCCATGGGACAGCGGATTTTCCTGCCACACTATGTCGCCATAGCCGCGCGGGGCGTTGTGGTCTGGACTATCTCTTCACCGTAGCCGTGTGGCCTTAGGTGGGCGGTGTATAGTCTCTACGCATTTACGATCCGGCAGGACCGGACCGACTTAGTTCGGCATTGTCCATCGTGGGAGTTTCACCGAGTTAGCCGCCATCCACCGGGCGGTTTCCCCTCCCGGCGCTCAATTCATAAGTCCGCGGCGTCTGCCATTCCGCCAAGGCACCCAACGCAGTTAGTATAGCATAGTCCTTCCAAAAAATCAAGCGCGGCGGCGGACAAAAGGCGCTGTCCGCCCACGGGTTCACCTCAAAAAGATGGGATTGGTCCACGCCTTGCGCCCCTGCGCATCGACGACGCTCACGCGCAGGTAGGCGTAATGCTCCGGCACCTTGAACTCCGCGGATTCGATTCCCTCGCCACGCACGATGTGCGTCGGCGCATAGCCGTAATGAAAGCGGATCTTCGCCACCGCGGAGCAGCGAACGACCGCGCGGCCGTCCTCGATGTAGAAATCGTAGATCTCCGGCCCGCAGGAGGCATAGAACGCGCCGTTCTTCAGCGCAGTGAGGATCTCGCCCAGCTCGCGGCGGGCGTTGACGCGCACCCAGCCATGGCAGTGATCCGACATCGGATGCCCGTCGTCGGACGCGACACCGAAGATCCGCTGGCCCTTCAGGAGCAGATCGTCCCAGCAGGCGGCGTCGGTATCCTCGTCGTTGTTGATGGCGCAGCCGGAATTCCAGATCTCCATGGCAAAGTTTCCGCGCATCTGCTCAAACTCCACGGCGGGCGTGTTGCTCCATTCGGGATGGCAGTAGATCGTCATGTTGCCGTTTTGATGAATCCAGTCGAGCACGGGCTGGTACTCATGCTGATCGCGCACGGTTCCGCTCTCAAAGCGCTGGTCCTGCAAAAAGCCGTTGCCATTCTCCTGCGAAGGGCCGATGCAGACCGTGTGAAAGCAGTGCACGCCGCGCTCGGGCAGGTTGCGGTCCATCTCCATGCCGGGCACGATCAGCAGGCCGGTTTCCGGCGCAAAATTGCGGTAGTTGTAGACGCGGTGGTCGGTCAGCGCGAGAAAATCGTAGCCATTCCGGGCGTACAGGCGGATGACCTCCTCCGGGCTGCCCTGCCCGTCCGAGCGCGTGGTATGGCAATGCAGGCCGCCCTTAAGCATGGCGTTTTCGGTGGGCTCGAATGCCTGTTGGCGAATCATGACAATACCTCCCTCACTTCCAATGGGTTGTCTACTTTATTATACCACCGGCGCAGCCGGGTGTAAAGGCGACCCTGAAAAAGTTTGTTCTGTAAAGAATTTATCTCGTTCTGGAAAAAGATGGAAACGCATGGTATACTAGAGGAAGTTTGAAAGGGAAAAATCTACAGTTTGAAGCAAGATTTCCGGCGCTTTCGCAGAGAATTCGCGAGCTTGGCTTCGTGGCGCTCAGTCAGAAACTCACAGCGCCAAATGGGTGAAAGAAGCATCGAACCCTCGCTTCAAGGATTTTCAAACTCCTTCTGAAAAGGCCACGAAAGGAGGCGGCGTATGAAAGCCATGCTTCAGTTTCTGCGCGACGACCTGCAGGCCATGCGCCGTTATTTTCGCGACGCCCGCGCCGAGATCGCCGAGAAGAACCTTCGGCTGATGGGCGCCGCCAGCCTGTTCACCGCCGCCCTGCTGATCGCATTCCTCCTGCTGACGCCCTTTGTCATCCGCGGATGGCGTCCATCGCTTCAGCATCTGCTGTTTTTTCCGGCCTCGATCGCGCTGTTTGCCATCGCAAAGCTCTACGGCCGCTTCGGCCAGTGCCGTCCCGGAATTGTAACCGCGCTGTGCCTGTTCTTCTGCGCGACGCTGCTCACGTTTATCCTGTTGATCGACGCGCTCTCCGACACGACCGCGCCCGGCACGTTCTTCCCGATGCTCTGCATCGCGCTTCCGGTGGCGTTCATCCTGCCGATGCGCTTAAGTTTCGCCCCCGTGATCCTCGCCGAATGCGCCTACGTCGCCGTCGTGCTGAACGCAAAGCCCATCGAGGTCGCTCAGTACGACGTGTTCAGCTCGCTGGTCGGCATCAGCTTTTCGCTGGCACTCTGGCAGATGATCGCGCGCATGCGCATCCGCGATTACGAACTGCGCATGCGCTACCGCCAGCTGAGCACGAAGGACACGCTCTCGGGCATACTGAACAAGATGGCCTTTGAGGTCGCGGCCAACCGCTACCTCCGCGCGGTGGACAAACCGGTCGGAGGCGCACTGATCATCATGGATCTGGACAATTTCAAAGGCATCAACGACCGCCTCGGCCATTACACGGGCGACCGCCTGCTCCGCTCCATCGGCGAATTCCTGCCCAGCGTGTTCCGCGCGAGCGATCTGATCGGCCGCTTTGGCGGCGACGAGTTCATTGTGCTCGTCAAGGGCGCCATCAGCCAGACTGCGCTCGAGGACAAGTGCGTTCAGATTCAGCAAAAGCTGCGCCAGCTCCGCATCGCGGATGGCTGCGAAGGCGTCACCTGCAGCATCGGCTGCGCGAACATCCGCGAGCCTTCAGAGACATTTGAACACCTGTTCCGCCGGGCGGACGCCGCGCTCTACCGCGCCAAACAGCTCGGAAAGGATCAATATCAGATTGATTGAATCGAAGCGCCCATGCGGCGCTCTTTTTTTGTCTCCTTTCATAATCCGCTGCGTTTCCGTCAACAATATCGACATCACCATCACAGGAGGCGAAGAAGATGCAACGTGTCGAACGAATCGCTTTCACACTGCTGATCGCCGGCATTCTCGCGGCGCTGATCGTGCTTGCGCTGATGCTGTCGCCCAGCGCGGAGACGCACGCGGGGATTCCGGAGGGCGCAATCCTGGCGCGCTTCGGGAAAGGAGGCCTGTCCGTATGAACCTGAACCACCACAACCTGCCCAAAGTCTCGCCCCACCCCGCCGCAGCGCCCGCGGGCAGCGAAATCCGCTATCCCACCCGCTCGGACCGGCACAACGCGCGGGCCCACGAGGAGGACCGAACATGAATCAGAATCCCATCAAACCCGACGAGTACCGCCGCCTGGTCGCCAGGATGACGCCGCACAGCCGTCACCTGCGCGGATGCTTTCGCGCGTTCTGGGTCGGCGGGTTGATCTGCACGTTTGGGCAGGTGCTCAACGCCCTCGCCGAGTGCCTCCAGCTCCCCGAGGCGACCGCGCCGATGTTCACCTCAGTCGTGCTCGTATTCCTCGGCACGACGCTCACCGGCCTGGGCGTCTACGACCGCATCGGCAAGTACGCCGGAGCCGGCTCCATCGTGCCGATCACCGGCTTTGCCAACTCCGTCTGCGCGCCGGCGATGGAGTTTCGCCGCGAGGGCATCGTGCTCGGCACCGGCGCGAAGCTGTTCACCATCGCCGGCCCGGTGCTCGTCTATGGCATCACCGCCTCCATCGCGGTCGGCGTCGTCTACTGGGCGATTCGGGGGTGGCTGATGTGAGCCGCATGGGAACGCAGACGCTCGTGTTCGATTCACCGCCGTTCATCGCCGCGCAGACCTCGATCGTCGGTCCGAAGGAGGGCAAGGGGCCGCTGGCGGAATGGTTCGACGTGATCCTCGAGGACGACCTGCTCGGCCAGCAGAGCTGGGAGATGGCCGAGAGCGAGATGGTCTGCCGCGCCGTCGAGCGCACGCTCCGCGCCGCCAACCTCTCCGCCGACGCGGCGCAGGCGATGCTGGGCGGCGACCTGAACGGCCAGATCATCGCCTCGAGCTTCGCCGCGCGGACGCTCGGCATCCCGTTCCTCGGGCTGTACGGCGCGTGCTCGACGTTCATCCAAGCGCTGATCCTCGGCGCGTCGCTCGTCTCCGGCGGCTATCTGGACAACGCGCTCTGCGCCGCATCGAGCCACTACTGCACCGCCGAGCGCCAGTTCCGCTTTCCGGTGGAGATGGGCAACCAGCGCCCGCCCCAGGCGAGCTGGACGACCACGGCCTGCGGCTGCGCGCTGCTGTCCCGGCAGGCCGCGCCGGACGCGCTGCGCGTGACCTGCGGCACGATCGGCCGCGTCATCGACCTGGAGATCAAGGATTCCAACCACATGGGCGCGGCGATGGCGCCGGCCGTCTGCTCCTGCATCTCGGCCCACTTCGCCGACACCGGCCGCACCGCCGCCGACTACGACCTGATCGCCACGGGCGACCTCGGCTGGATCGGGCGAAACATCCTGATGGAGCTGTTTCACCGCGACAAAACCGACATGCCCGATGAAAAGCTGATCGACTGCGGCGCGAGCATCTTCTTTCAGGAACAGGATTCCCACGCCGGCGGCAGCGGATGCGGGTGCGTCGCCTCCGTCAGCTGCGGCTGGCTGATGAAGCGATTGCAGCGCGGCGAGCTCAAACGCGCGCTGATCACCGGCTCCGGCGCGATGCTCAGCCCGATCAGCTGCCAGCAGGGCCAGAGCATCCCCGGCATCGCCTATGCCGTCTGCATCGAAGGAGGCGCAAAATGAGCGAACTTCTGATTTACGTCAAGGCGTTCGTCGTCGGCGGGCTGATCTGCGTCGTCGGCCAGATCCTGATGCAGACCACCAAGCTGACCAGCGCGCGGATCCTGGTGCTGTTCGTCGTGGCGGGCGTGATCCTCACGGGCATCGGCGTCTACAAGCCGCTGGTCGACTTCGCCGGCGCCGGCGCGACCGTCCCGCTGACCGGCTTCGGCTACACGCTCGCCATGGGCGCGATCAACGGCGTCAACCAGTACGGCCTGCTCGGCGCGCTCTCGGGCGGCGTCACGAACGCGGCGGGCGGCATCGCCGCGGCCATCCTGTTTGGACTGCTCAACGCGCTGATCTTCAAGCCCCACGCCAAGCCATAGCCGAGGGCCGGCAAAACGCCGGTCCTTTTCCATAACCACATCTTCCTTTGACAAAAGCGGCAAGATGTGGTATAGTGTCTGTATGATACAGACTCAGTCCTTACAGGACGGACGAAAGGCGGATTTTCCCATGAAAATCGCTCTGCTGGGCGTTGGAACGGTCGGTTCCGGCGTGCGCGAACAGCTCGCCGGGGACAGCCGCTTCGAAATCAAGCGAATTCTGGTTCGCCGTGAAATTCCCGAACTGGGTGCACTCGCGACGTTTTCCTTTGACGACATCCTGCGCGACGATGAGATCGAAGCCGTCGTCGAGGTCATCGGCGGCGAACAGCCGGCGCTGGACTATGTCCTCCGCTCGCTGCGCGCAGGCAAGCACGTCGTCACGGCGAACAAGCTGATGCTCTCCGAAAACATGGAGGCGCTGGCCGAAGCGGCCCACGCGGGCCGCGCGCGGCTGATGATCGATGCGAGCGTGGGCGGCGGCATTCCCTATCTCCACAACCTCGCCCGCGCCGGACGGCGCGGCGGCATCCAGTCGGTGTTCGGCATCGTCAACGGCACCACGAACCTGATCCTCGATACCATGCAGTCCGAAGGGGCAGACTTTGCCGATGTGCTCGCACAGGCGCAGCGCGCGGGCTACGCCGAAGCCGATCCAACCGCAGACATCGACGGCCTCGACGCGCGCGCAAAGCTCTGCGTCGCGGCGGCCGCCGGCTTCGGCTGCGCCGTCCGCCCGGCAGAAGTGGATACCGCCGGCATCCGAACCCTCTCGCTCGGCGATGTAAGAGTTTTTCGGCAGCTCGGCCGCGTCTGCCGCCTGATCGCGCGCATGGACCGGCCTGAAAACGGCAGCGCCCCCGCCTACGTCGAGCCGACTTTGGTCGGTTCCATGGACATCCTCGCCGCGATCCGCCGCAACGACAACCTCATCGGCTATGTCGAGCGAAACGCGGGGCTGCAATACTTCTTTGGGCAGGGCGCCGGGAAATCGCCCACGGCGTTCAACGTCATCATGGGGTTGGAGGATCTGCTCGAAGGCCGTCCGGGCGCGCTTGAGCGCCTCGCGGGGTCTGTATCCGTGGACAACGGCCGGCTCGCGCACCGCTATTATCTGCGAACCGCCGCCCGTTTGGAGATCGAAGCCCAGGCGCTCGCGGACGTCGGCGAAGCGCGCGCCTATCTCACCGCGCCGCTCTCCGTCAGCCACATGCATGCACTCGTCCGAAAGCTGCGCAAGGCCGATCCAAATCTGTTTTTCGCCGGTCTGCGCGATTAACAGACTGAGGTCTGTCAATTTTGAGGATCTCGTGAAACCAACTTTGGTCTGCTTAATATTCAAGAATAGCATTGAGCAGTTCAATCGCATTGACTTATTTCAGACTTCAGTCGGTTTTATTGTCAATTTCTCACCCTGCGCCCACGATGTGCATACCCTGTTTCATCGGCACCTCCGCGCGATGTGCCCGGCATACGATATTCAGAGAAATCAGGTGGAAATCATGAAAAAGTACAATGTCGCCATCCTTGGAGCGACCGGCGCCGTCGGCCGCGAGATGCTGAAGGTGCTCGAAGAGCGCCAATTCCCCATTCAGACGCTGCGCCCGCTCGCCAGTGCGCGCAGCGCAGGCAAGGAGTTGCCCTTTTGCGGCGGAACCGTCGCCGTGGAGGAGGCAACGCGGCACTCCTTTGAAGGAATGGACATCGTCCTCGGCGCGGCGCAGGCCGACCTCGCGCGCGAGATGGCGCCGGACATCGTCCGCTCGGGCGCGGTGTTCGTCGATAACTCCAGCGCGTTTCGGATGCAGGAGGATGTGCCGCTGATCGTCCCGGAGATCAATCCGGAGGATGTCAAAATGCACAGCGGCATCATCTCCAATCCGAACTGCTCGACGATCATCACGCTGACGGCCATCGCGGCGCTGCACCGGCTCTCGCCGATTCAGACGATCGTGGCCTCGACCTATCAGGCCGTCTCCGGCGCGGGCGCGGCCGGCCTGGCTGAACTTGAGGCGCAGGTTCGCGGCTACGCGGAGGGCAAACCGCCCGTCGCTCAGGCATTCCCCTACCCCATCGCCTTCAACGTCATCCCGCAGATTGGATCCGATTCCGGCAACGGCTACACCACCGAGGAGATGAAGATGCAGAACGAGGGGCGCAAGATCCTCCATCAACCCGGCCTGCGCGTCACCTGCACCTGCGTGCGCGTGCCGGTGCTCCGCTCGCACTCGATCAGCGCGACGGTGGTGACCGAGCGGAAGATCCCGGTGGGCGAAGCGCGCGAGGCCATCGCCAGCGCCGCCGGCTGCCGCCTCGTGGATGAGCTTGCGGCCAAGCGCTATCCCATGCCGCTGGAGACCAGCGATCAGGACATTGTGTTCGTCGGCCGCATTCGCGACGACCTGACCCATGAAAACGGCCTGTCGCTGTGGTGCTGCGGTGACCAGATCCGCAAGGGCGCCGCGACCAATGCCATCCAAATCGCCGAACTCCTGCTGAAATAGCGGCGCGCGCTTCGCCGCTCCTGCTCCAAACGCAACGCCGCGCGAGACGGTTCTTCCGTCCGCGCGGCGTTTCTTGTAAGGAATTCTCGCCATACTCATCGAGCATTTCCATCCGATGAAGACAGCTTCCATTCGGTTTGCCGGTTTTCAAACCGGCACGCTGTTCGAGCGCAAACACAACGACAACACAGCCTTGTGCCGTCCGGCATGCGCTCCCGGTCCCGGGGCAATCCAACAACTGCTTCTGACGCTATCTGCGCCGCAGCGCGTTGGCCGTCCGGGCGATGGCCTCAATTTCATCCGATAACGGCAACGTGGCTTCCACCCCAAGCCCGCCGTTCTGCAAAATGGCGCTCCGTTCGAGCACAGGCGCGATGGCACCACAACCGTGTACCGTCCAGAATGCGTCCTGGTTTCGAGGCAATTCAATGAACCGTCTCCGATACTATCTGCGCCGCAGCGCGTTGGCCGTCCGGACGATGGCCTCCGCAGCGCGCTCAATCAGCTCCTCGGCGCGCGCCTGCGATTCGGACAGCGAAATGGGGCCGTCGGCGATCGCAAACAACCCGTCGACGCCGCCATCGTAAAGCGCTTCCGCGCCGGGCGCAATGGCGCCGGAGAGCACGACCACGGGAATCCTTCCCTCCGACTTCGTCCAGCGCGCGACGCCAGCCGGCACCTTTCCAAACAGCGTCTGGCCATCGGTGCGCCCCTCCCCGGTGAACACGAGGTCGGCGTCGCGGACGCGCCCCGCAAAGCCGAGCAGGTCGAGCACGGCGTCGATGCCGGGCTGGAACTCCGCATGCGTGAAGGCATAGAGCCCCGCGCCCAGTCCGCCGGCCGCGCCCGCGCCGGGCCGCTCGGCGACGTCCTCGCCCAGCTGCTCGCGCAGCACCTGCGCATAGCGGGCGAGCGCGCGGTCGAGCTGCGCCACCATCTCGGGCGTCGCGCCCTTCTGTGGGCCGTAGACGGCCGAAGCCCCACGCTCGCCGCACAGCGGATTGCGCACATCGCTCGCCACGCGCACGCGGCATTCCGTCAGCCGGGCATCCAGCGCGCGCACGTCGATGCGAGCCAGCCGCTCAAGCGCCGCGCCGCCGGGCGGGAGCTCACGCCCGTCCGCGTCCAGGAAGCGCGCGCCCAGCGCGCGGGCCATGCCCTCGCCGCCATCGTTGGTGGCCGAACCGCCGATGCCGATCAGCAAATCGCGGCAGCCTGCGTCCAGCGCGGCGCGAATCAGCTCGCCAGTGCCATAGGTCGTGGCGCGCAGCGGATCCCGCTTCTCCTCGGGCACGAGCGTCAGCCCCGACGCCGCGCTCATCTCGATGACCGCCGTGCCGCCGTCGAGCACGGCGTATTCCGCCCGAACCGGCTCGCCGAGCGGCCCTGCGACCTCGGCCACAACCTTTCGCCCGCGCCCGCCGTGGACGAGCGCATCGACCATGCCCTCTCCGCCGTCCGAAACGGGGATGTTTTCAACCCGCGCCGCCGCATCGGCGCGCAGCACGCCGCGCAGCACGGCCTCGCCCGCGGCAAGCGCGGAACAGCATCCCTTATAGGAATCCATCGCTGCGATAACCTTCATCTCATCAGCCTCCCATCCAAGCGATTCGCGCTGTTATTGCGCGTTTTTTCTATTATAATAGATTTTTCTGAAAATCGCAATCGGATCATGGGACAAAACGCAGGATCAATGGGCATTTCGCCTGAAGTGGAACCCGGCCCCGCGTCCGGCGGCGAGCCAAAGGGAAATGCTTCGCAGTTTCGATCGAGATTTCCATCCATTTTCGCGAAAAATTCATGGCGCTGAGCCAAGAACTCTCAGCGCCAAGATGGCGAAAAGGGCGCCGAACCGGCACTTTAGCGAACCTTCAAACGCCTCCATGCCCTGCCGAAACTTTTGCCCTCGCGCGCCAGAACAAAGGCGCGGAGAAGCAAATTTTGCCTCTCCGCGCCTGCATGAGCCGTCACTTGCCCATCATCAGATGTTCCTTGACCCGCAAGCGGTTGATCGAGCGCGCCAGCGCCGCCTGCGCCGATCGGTATTCGCGAATGCTGTTCTTCTGCAGGAGCGCTTCGCGCGCCTCGTCTGCCTCGCGCCTCGCGCGCACGGCGTCGATGTCCTCGGGCCGCTCGGCGGCGTCCACGAGAATCAGCACTTCGTTCTTTTCGATCTTGATCATGCCGGCCGAGACGGCGGCAAAGCGCTCCTCGCCCGCCACGCGGAAGGTCAGCATTCCGGGGATGATGGCGGCGATCATATCGCTGTGATGCGCCTGCACGCCGTACTGACCATGGCCGGTGGGCACGATCATGGACTCGCAATCGCCCTCGTAGAACACGCGGTCAGCGGCCAGAATGTGCAGCCGGAAGGTGTTCATCCGTCACGCCTCCTCGCCCTTTTCCGCCTTTTCGCGAACCTCGCCGATGTCGCCGACGTTGAAGAACGCCGACTCGGGATAGTCGTCCAGCTTGCCGTCGATGATCTCCCGGAAGCCGCGGATCGTATCCGTGCGGGAGACGTACCGCCCGGGCACGCCGGAAAACTTCTCCGCGACGTGGAACGGCTGCGACAGGAAGCGCTGGATGCGGCGCGCGCGCAGAACGACCTTCTTGTCGGCTTCGTCCAGCTCATCCATGCCGAGAATTGCGATGATGTCCTGCAGCTCGCTGTACTTCTGCAGCGTCTCCTGCACGGCGCGCGCCACGCGATAGTGCTCTTCGCCGACGATCTCCGCCTCGAGGATGCGCGAGGTGGATTCCAGCGGGTCGACCGCCGGATAGATGCCCTGCTCGGCGATGTGGCGGTTGAGCACGGTGGTGGCGTCGAGGTGGGTAAACGTCGTGGCCGGGGCGGGATCGGTCAGGTCGTCGGCCGGCACGTAGACCGCCTGTACCGACGTGACCGAGCCGCTCGAGGTCGACGCGATGCGCTCCTGAAGCGCGCCCATCTCATTGGCCAGCGTCGGCTGATAGCCGACGGCGGAGGGCATTCTGCCCAGCAGCGTGGAGACCTCGCTGCCCGCCTGGACGAAGCGGAAGATGTTGTCGATGAACAGCAGCACGTCCTTGTGGTCGTGGTCGCGGAAGTACTCGGCCATCGTAAGCCCCGACAGCGCCACGCGCATTCGGACGCCGGGCGCCTCGTTCATCTGGCCGAACACCAGCGCGGTCTTGTCCGCGACGCCGCTGTGCTGCATCTCGTGCCAGAGGTCGTTGCCCTCGCGGCTGCGCTCGCCGACGCCGGTAAAGACGGAATAGCCGCCGTGCTCCATGGCGACGTTGTGGATCAACTCCTGAATCAGAACCGTCTTGCCGACGCCCGCGCCGCCGAACAGGCCGATCTTGCCGCCCTTCGGATACGGCTCGAGCAGGTCGATGACCTTGATGCCCGTTTCGAGGATGTCGACCGTCGGCTTCTGTTCGGCGAAGGCCGGCGCCTTGCGGTGGATCGGCCAGCGCTCGGCGTCCTCCGGAATGGGCTCGCCGCCGTCGATGGCCGTGCCAAGCGCGTTGAACATGCGCCCCAGCGTGCGCTCGCCGACCGGCACGCGGATGCCGCTCCCGGTCGCGACGGCCTTCATGCCGCGGGCAAGATATTCGCTCTGCGCCAGCATGATGCAGCGAACGGTATCTCCGCCGATCTGCTGGGCAACCTCCATCACGCACTGGCGGCCGTTGACCTCGACCGTCAGCGCCTCGCGGATGCGCGGCAGCGTTCCCGGCTCAAACTCGACGTCGACGACCGGGCCGGCCACGGCGACAATCTTTCCTACGTTCACGATTCATTCCCCCTTGCTTTGCGCTCGCGCTGGGCGCGCGCACCCGCCGCGACCTCGGTGATCTCCTGCGTGATCGCCGCCTGGCGGATTCGGTTGTACTCCAGCGCCAGCTGGTCGAGCATCTTTTCCGCGTTCTGGTTGGCGGTGTACATGGCGCTCATGCGCGCGTTCTGCTCGCTGCAAAAGCTGTCGATCAGCGCGCTGTAGATAAAGCCGGAGACGTAGCTGGGCACGATGCTGTCCAGCACCTGCGTCAGCGACGGCAGAAACTCAAATGTCGTCTCCTCGCGCTTCTTCTCGTCCGCGCGCGCAGCGAACGTCGAGCGGTGGAACGGCAGCAGGCGCGTGGAGTTGACCGTCTCGGTCAGGCTGTTGCGGATGTCGGTGTAGACGACGAAGATTTTCTTCAATTCCCCCGAATCAAACCGCTCGAGCAGCTCGGCGCTGATCTCCCGCGCGCGCTGCATCGTCGGGTTCTGTGCGGTGTAGAGGAAGCTGCGCTCGATGGGCACGTTGCGGCGCATGAAGAACTGCCGGCCGTATTCGCCGACGACGAACAGCTTCATGTCCGGATGGCCCTCCATCAGCCGCTGCGCCTCGCGGATGACGTTCTGGTTGTACGCGCCCGCCAGGCCCTTGTCCGCCGTGATGACCAGGCAGCCGTAGGTGCCGCGGATCGGCGGCTCGCCCTCGGGCGGGAAGAAATAGCGGCTTTCGACGTTCTGCGAGGTGCGGAAGATGCGCTTGACCTCCGCGCGCAGCGCCTCGAAGTACGGCCGCGTCTGATCCCACTCGCGCTTGGCCTTGCGCATCTTCGTCGAGGAAATCAGGTACATGGCGTTCGTAATCTTCCGCGTTTCGCGTATGCTGGAGATTCGGTTGCGGATCTCACGGGCGTTTGGCATCGCGGATCACGTCCTTTTTCTTCGCGGCCTCGGCGGAGAGGAAGTCCACACAGCTGTCCTTGAGCTGCGCGCGCTCCTCGGGCGAGAGGCTTCCGGCCTGATCGATCTTCTGGCACAGCGCGTGCTCCGCCTCGGAGACGTGCGCAAGCAGCCGCTGCGCGACCGATTCAATCTCGTCGATCTCAAAGTCCAGAAACGCGTGCGCCTGCGCGGCGATCAGCAGGATGACCTGCTCGTGCTGCTGAAGCGGATGATACTGCTTCTGGCGAAGCAGCCGCATCAGCCCCTGGCCGTAGCGCAGCTGGCGGCGCGTGGATTCGTCCAGATCGCTGGAGAACTGGGTAAAGACCTCCATCTCGCGATACTGCGCCAGATCCAGCCGGATGGAACCGGTCGCGCGCTTCATCGCCGGCGTCTGCGCATCGCCGCCGACGCGGGAGACGGACAGGCCGATGTTCACCGCCGGGCGCTGGCCCGAGAAGAACAGGTCGCTCTCCAGAAAGAGCTGGCCGTCGGTGATGGAGATGATGTTCGTCGGGATGTAGGCGGAGACGTCGCCGGCCTGCGTCTCGACGATCGGCAGCGCCGTCATGCTGCCGCCGCCCAGCTCGTCGGAGAGGTGCGCCGCGCGCTCGAGCAGGCGGGAGTGCAGATAGAACACGTCGCCCGGATAGGCCTCGCGGCCCGGCGAACGGCCGAGCAGCAGGCTCAGCGCGCGGTACGCGACCGCGTGTTTGGACAGGTCGTCGTACACGATCAGCACGTCCTGCCCCTTCTCCATGAAGTACTCGCCCATCGCGCAGCCGGCGTAGGGGGCGACGTACTGCAAGGGCGCCGGATCGCTGGCCGATGCGTTGACGACGATCGTATAGTCCATCGCGCCGCGCCGGCGCAGCGAGTTGACCAGCTGGGAGACCGAACTCGCCTTCTGGCCGATGGCCACATAGATGCAGACGACGTCCTTGCCGCGCTGGTTGAGAATCGTGTCCAGCGCGACGGCGGTCTTGCCGGTCTGGCGGTCGCCGATGATCAGCTCGCGCTGGCCGCGGCCGATCGGGAACATGCTGTCGATGGCGATCAGGCCGGTCTCCATCGGCTGGTTGACGGGCTGGCGGGCGATGATGTCCGGCGCCGGCGACTCCATCGGGCGGTATGCCTCCGCCTCCACCGGCGCGCCGCCGTCGATCGGGCTGCCCAGCGCATCCACGACGCGGCCCAAAAAACCCTCTCCCACGGGAATGCCGGCCACGCGGTTCGTGCGGTAGACGGGGCTTCCCTGCTCGACGGCGGAATCGTCGCCAAAGAGGATGCAGCCGATCTCATCGCGCTCGAGGTTCTGCACCATGCCGCGCACGCCGTCGGAAAAGATCAGGATCTCGCCATAGAAGGCGTCCGGCAGGCCGGAGACCGTCGCAATGCCGTCCTCGACGGTCAGCACCGTGCCGGTATTCTGCGCCAGCGCCTCGGGCTGCCATTCCTCGATGGCGCTGCGCAGCAGCGGAATCACGTCGCCCGCGCCGCGCAGGGCTTCGTGGACGTGATGCGCGAGCTGGCGCATGCGGCCCTCGAGGCTCCAATCGTACACGTCGTCGCCGATTTCAAGCCTGAAGCCGTTGCGCAGGCTGGCGTCCTTCTGCCAGACCAGCTCGACGTCCTCGCCGTAGCGCTCGCGCAGAAACGCCTCCATTCGCGACCACTGCGCCACGCCCGGCCGCGCCGCGCTGATCAATATGGCCTGGCGCACGGCGGTATCATTCCGGTTGCTCATCGTTCTTCCTTCCTTCCGCGGAATCCAGGAACTGGTCGTACACCTGCGACAGCGAACCGCCGACCAGCTTGCGCGCCGCCTCCTCGGACATCCGCGCGATCTCGCCGCGCGCGCTCTGCAGGATGCGCTCCTTCTCGCGAGCGCCGTTCTCGCGCCCCTGGGCGATCAGCTTATCCGCCTGCGCGCGGGCATCGTCGAGCATCTCGCGCGTCGTCTCGGCGGTCTTTTCCATCTCCTGGGCGCGCTTGGCGCGGATCTCGTCGTCAACGCCCTTGAGCTTGCCGGCATAGTCGTCGTACATCTGCTGCGCCTGCCGCGTCTTTTCCTCCGCGGCGTCGGCCATGCCCTGATAGCGCGCCTCGCGCTGCGCCATGAACTTCTTCACCGGCTTGTACAGAAGCAGGTACAGCCCGGCGATCAACAGCACGAGGTTGAGCGCGTGCAGCAGGATCTGCTGCCAGTCAATATTCAACGGGATATTCATTGAAACATCTCTCCTTGTAGCGTCCGTCTGAAAGGGAAAATTCCGCGCCCTCGCGGGAATCCGAGTTCCTCTGCGAGCGCGCTTCCTCGACGGCTTTCAAACAGACCTTAGAGCACGAACACGATCAGGATCGCGACGATCAGCGCATAGATGATGGCCGTCTCGATGAACACGAGGCCGAGCATCAGGCCGGTGCGGATCTTGTCGGAGGCTTCGGGCTGGCGGGAAATGCCCTCGGACGACTTGGCGATGGCGATGCCCATGCCGATGGCGCCGGCGGCGCTGGCCAGGCCGATGGCGATGGCGGCGGCAATGGCCTTGGCGCTGGTGCCATCGTCGGCGGCCGCGGCGGCTTCCTCGGCCAGAGCGAAGCCGCCAAACATCGAGACGGCCAGCAGCAGAACGATCAGGAGGGAAACAGAACGGGTAATGAGCGTTTTCATGGGGATCGATCCTTTCTCTTTCACTTTTCTTTCTTCTTCACTTTTTCGTGGTGTTCGGAGACCTCGCCATAGAACAGCGCAGTCAGCATCGTCAAGACGTACGTCTGGATCAGCGCGTGCAGCAGCGTGAACAGCACCGCCACGATGACCGGCAGCACAAAGCTCAGCTGGATGTAGGCGTAGACCAGCTCGGTCACCAGCAGGCCGCTGAGCATCGCGCCGAAGAGGCGGAAGCTCATCGAGATCGGCAGCGAGAACTCCTTGAGCGTGCTCCCGACGCCGCGCAGCCCGTTGCCCGCGATGCCGCCGGACAGGATCACCAGATACGACATCACGCCCAGCGCAATCGCGCCGTTGATGTCCGACAGCGGCGCCGGCATGGCCATGGACAGCCCTTCGGTCGTGATCACCTGCAGTCCCAGCAGCTCAAACAGCGTGCTCACGAAGATGTAGACGCCCGCGCCGAAGATGTACGCGCCCAGAAAGCCGTTGCGGTGCGGGCTGTTCGACTTCGCGAGGTTGTCAAACGTCTCCACAAGCGTCTCCAGCAGCAGCTGGAATTTCCCCGGAACCAGCTTGAATCTCGGAATCGCGAACACGCGAATCAGCGCCGCCACCACGAGCAGCAGCCCCGTGACCGTGAACGCCGAGATCAGCCCCGGGTTGACCTCCAGGCCGAACAGCGCGATCCGGTTGGTTTCGTGCAGCACCGCATCCCGCATGGTCACCTGGATGGATTCCTCCTCGCCGCCGCTTCCGCCGGTCAGGCAAATGCCCACCACCAGCGCGGCGACGATCAGGGCCGTTGCGACGAGCACGCCGACCCTTCTTTTGCTTTCCAAAGATCATCCCTCCTCTGGCAGGCGCGCCCCTGCCGGGGCTCGCGCGCACAAACTCTAATTATATCCCTCCGCGGCCTGCAATTCAAGGGGAAT
Source organism: Candidatus Faecivicinus avistercoris (assembly GCA_018716805.1). Classification (GTDB taxonomy): domain Bacteria; phylum Bacillota; class Clostridia; order Christensenellales; family Aristaeellaceae; genus Faecivicinus; species Faecivicinus avistercoris. The sequence continues at coordinate 21,584 of DVJL01000141.1, forward strand.
TGCGGGAATCCACAGGATTTTTACAAAGATCTATTCCCAGTTCGAACATTGAAATAAAAAATACCCGCCCCAAATTGGAGCGGGAAAGCAACGCCGCATCAATCGACCGTGAAGCTGGAAAGCAGCGCTTCAAGGTCAGCGTCAGCGACGTTGGTAAACGTCAGTGTGTACAGCTCGTCGCCGTCAATGTAGTAGTATTGCTCGCCGGGCATTCCATTGACTGTATAGGTGGCGTGCAGGAAGGTCTTGCCGCCGGCTTCCTCCATGCCGGAAAACGCATAGCCCTCCATGCCGGCGGCTTCAAACATTTCGGCGTACTGCGCTTCCATCGTGGAAAGCACCTCCAGCGTCATGCCGTTCGCAGCCGCAACGGTCGTATTCATCTGGGAGGTCAGCGTGGGCGCATAGTAGATGCTGCCGTTGGCGAGCGCAAGCGTGTCGATCATCTCTTGCGTGACGCCCATCGCCGCCACCGCTTCCTCCCCGTAGGCCGCGTGCAGTTCCTCGAGCGACTCCGGCGTCAATTCAAACCAGCCCTCGGGCAGCGCGAACGAGTAGCTGCGCGCCGGTTCCCCGGCGGCCGCTTCGCCGTCGCGGGTAAAAATGAGCTTCATGTCCTCCTGCGAGGCCGTCAGCGTGCCGTCCTCCATCAGTTGAAATGCCTGCTCCGCACCGGTCGAATCCAGAACAGCAACCTCCGCGCCATTCTGCTCCCAGGTTCCCATCTCGTTCTCTCCGTTGAGCGTCAGCACGCAGGTACCGTCATCGGCGAGGTCCATCGTCATTTCCATGCCCATCTCGACCGCGTCGAACGTCACGCCTGCGGACTCTGCCGTCGTCAGCGTCCACAATCCGGCCGCCGAAGCCGCCTCCTCCGCCGACGCGGCCAGCGAAAAGATCATGGCCAGCGCCACGAGAACCGTCAATACCTTCTTCATTTTCCCATTTCCTTCCCTGTTGAGTTTTCTGATGATTGCATAACACAGCCGCCCCTGTCGTTCGGCCGCGAAAGCCCCGTAAATCCCCGTCCCGGTTAGGGACGGGGGAAGTCCGGAATGCGCGCCCGTCAGGCGGGCACGAAGCTGGACAGAATCGCCTCGGTATCCGCGTCGGATACGTTGGTCATCGTGAAAATATAGTAGACGTCGTTCGCAATGGCGTAATACTGCACCTGCCCGGGAATATCGTTCGTCGCGGGCAGAAATTCCGTCTCGCCGAACTGAACCGCCTCGCCAAAGGCAAAGCCCGGCAGCATTTCCGCCATCGCAGCCTCCTGCGCGCGCAGATCCACCATCGTCATTCCATCTGCATAATCTGCAATCAGATTCATCTGAGAACCCAGCGTATCGTCGACGCAGATGATCGCGCCGGTCGCCTGAGCCATCTCATAGAGGGTGTTGAGCATGCTCAGCATCTCCTCGTCGCCGCTCGCGGCCACCTGATCGATCAGCTCCGGCGTTACCTCGAACCAGTTGTCCGGCAGCGTGAGCGAGAAGGCCGCTTCGCTGGTTTCTCCGGCCGCGTCGTTCTCCACTTCGATGGCTTCGCCCACATAGGTAAAGATCATCTGCATTCCCTGCAGATCCACCAG
>DVJL01000142.1 GCA_018716805.1 Candidatus Faecivicinus avistercoris
GAGTTGACGAGCACGACCTCGTAGCCCTCCTCGCGCAGCGCCAGACACGCCTGCGTGCCGGCATAGTCGAACTCCGCGGCCTGGCCGATGACGATCGGACCGGAGCCGATTACGAGAACCTTGTGGATGTCTGTGCGCTTAGGCATGGGTCTTGGCCTCCTTCATCATGGCGACGAACTGATCGAACAGATAGGCGCTGTCCTGCGGGCCGGGCGCGCTCTCGGGATGGTACTGCACGCTGAACAGCCGGTCGGCGGGACAGGCGAGGCCCTCAACGGTGCCGTCCAGCAGGTTGACGTGCGTGATCTCGAGTCCCGTGCCCGCGACGCTCTGCGCGTCCACGGCGTAGCTGTGGTTCTGGCTGGTGATCTCGATCCGCCCGGTGCGCAGGTTCCTGACCGGGTGGTTGCCGCCGCGGTGGCCGAACTTGAGCTTGTAGGTCTTTGCGCCGGCGGCCAGCGCGATCATCTGATGCCCCAGACAGATGCCGAAGATCGGATACCGGCCGCGCAGCGCGCGCACCAGCTCGATCACCGGCGCGACGTCCTCCGGATCGCCGGGGCCGTTGGAGAGGAACACGCCGTCCGGATCCATGCGCTCGATCACCTCGGCCGGCGTATCGTAGGGCACGACGGTGACGTTGCAGCCGCGCGCGTTCAGGCAGCGGATGATGTTGAGCTTGATGCCGCAGTCCACCGCCACGACGTTGTAGCGGTGATTCGCCGTGCGCGAATACCAGCGCTTGCGGCAGCTGACCAGCGGCACCGCGTCGTGCGGCACGGGCGTCTCGGCGATGATCCGGAGGCCCTCCTCGAGCGGCGTGTCCGCGCCGGTGATCAGCACGCGGCGGGAGCCGAGGTCGCGGATCGACCGCGTGAGCTTGCGCGTATCGATGCCGGAGATCGCGGGAATGTGGTTCTCCTCGAGCACCTCGCCCAGCGTGTGGGTGTAGCGGAAGTTCGAGGGCTGGTCGTTGTACTCGCGCACGATCAGCGCGCCGATGCTCGGCGTGCGCGATTCATAGTCGTCGTCGCAGATGCCGTAGTTGCCGATGAGCGGATAGGTCATCACGACCGCCTGATAGGTGTAGGACGGATCGGAGATGATCTCCTGATACCCGACCATCGACGTGTTGAACACGATTTCGCACACGCGCTGTTCCGCCGCGCCGAAGCCGTGGCCGTAGTACTCCTCGCCGGTTTCGAGGATCAGTTTTCTGTCGAACTGCTCAACCATGCAATCTTTCCTCCCGCAATCGTGAATTTGCATTTTCCCGTGACCCGCTCTCCGGCGAAAGGCGTCGCGCGCCCCATGGAGAGGAAGTCCTCAGGCTGGATCTCATAGGATTCGCTCAGGTCGAAGGCCGTCAGGTTCTCAGGCGCCGGAAGATCGATGCCGAAGCGGCGGCAGGGGTTGCCGTGCAGAAGCTCGATGAGCTTTTCAAGCCGCAGCACGCCCTTTTGCACCAGATGCGTGTACAGCACCGAAAACGCCGTCTCCAGCCCGACCACGCCCATCAGGCTGCCCTCCAGCCCGCGCGACTTCTCCTCGGCGGAGTGCGGCGCGTGATCGGTGGCAATCATGTCGATCGTGCCGTCCAGCAGACCCTCGATCAGCGCGTCGCGGTCGGCGGCGGAGCGGACCGGCGGGTTCATCTTGAACCGGCCGTCCTCCTGAAGATCCATGTCCGTCAGGACGAGATAGTGCGGCCCCGTCTCGCAGGTGACGTCCAGACCGTCGCGCTTCGCCTGCCGGATCAGCGCGACGGACTCCTTCGTCGAGACGTGGCAGACGTGGTAGCCGCAGCCGGTCTCGCGCACCAGCGCCAGATCCCGCGCCACCTGCCGCCACTCGCTCTCCGAGGAGATGCCCCTGTGGCCGTGCAACCGCGCGTACTCGCCGTCGTGAATGCAGCCGCCGCTGAGCAGGGAGTTGTCCTCGCAGTGGGCGCAGATCAGCTTGCCCAGCCGCTTCGCCTCGCGCATCGCGGCGCGCATCATGTCGTCGGACTGCACGCCGCGCCCGTCGTCGGAAAACGCGCAGACATAGGGCGCCATGGCCGCCATGTCGGAAAGCGCCTCGCCCTTCTCCCCCACCGTAATCGCCCCATAGGGCAGCACCTGCACGCAGGCGTCGCGCGCGATGACGCTGCGCTGTGCTTCGAGCGATTCGAGGCCGTCCGGCACGGGGTTCAGATTCGGCATCGCACACACCGCGCAGTAGCCGCCGTGCGCCGCCGCGCGCGTGCCGGAGGCAATCGTCTCCTTATAGGAAAAACCCGGCTCGCGGAGGTGAACATGCACATCCGCAAAGCCGGGAAACACGTGGAGGGAATGAAATGCAACTGCGCCGCCCTGCGCGGGAATCGAAAGATCGCGGGAAACAAAACGGCCGTCTTCATACACGAGCGCGTCTTTCACGAGGATGCTCACGGGCGTTTCACACTCCTTCTCTTGCGCATAAAAAATGGATCCTGCCGCCGGCAAGATCGAAATTGGCGCAAAAGGGCGCACCGCCCCGCACATTTCGCCGTCTTGCCGGTCTCTCTGTACCAGCTTAAAGACCATTCAACAAATGATTTTATCATGCGCGCGCATGTCTGTCAATCAAAAGGCGGTTAAGTTTGCAATTGCTTCCAATGGGCCAAAAGCCGTCCCGCCCGTGCGCTCTTTGGACGCCGGGCGGGATCGAATATCTATTTTCAACGAGGTCTTCTCCCTCGATGTTGTTATCATACACGCCCCACATGAACCGCATATGAACAAACTGGAAACGCTTGACGGCAAACGGCGCTCGACGCAAAACTTAACACGTCGCCCAGTTGACAAGAATACTTGGCAATGCTACAATGTCGATACCAAGAAAACTTGGCAAAGCTGCGGGACGCCCGCCAGACACGGAGGAAAGAACATGAACAAAGACGAAATTCTGGCCAAGAGCCGCGCGGAAAACGCCGGCGGAGACGAGCGCGAGAAGAAGCTGCGCGTGCATCGGGACGCCTTCATGGCATGGGGACCGATTCTGCTGGGATTCGCGATGATGGTCATCAAGCTCTGCAAGGGACAGTCGCCGGCGGACATCATTTCGATACTGTTTGGCATGGTGGCGATGGCGGAGCTGTACAACGCCATTCAGACGCGCAAGAAGCTGCACATCGTCCTCTCAATCGCGTACTTTCTGCTCACCGGCTACTACTTCTACCGGTTCTGCGCGGGGATCTTCTGATGGACGACAAGCTGATTCTCCGCAACAATTTGAAGGCCGCGCGGACGGAAAAGGGCCTTTCGCAATCCCAGCTGGCCGAGCTGGTCGGCGTCTCGCGCAACACGATCAGTTCGATCGAAACCGGGCAATTCAACCCGACCGCAAAGCTGGCGCTGATCCTGTGCATCGCGCTGGACAAGAAGTTTGAAGATCTGTTCTATTTCTAACTTAAATGAAAGAGAGGGAAAACATCCATGAAAGACGAAAACCGCTTCGAGATCCTGCCGGTCAAGGGATCGTTCGGAAAGGCGACGGTGCTCATCGACCGCCGGACGGGCGTAAACTACCTATCGGTCCTGCGCGGCGGCGTCACGCCGCTGTACGATGCCGACGGCTCGCTCGTGGTAACGGATCCCCACGGCGAAGCGCAGCATCGGTAAGCGCCGGAAATTCCGGAATCTGGAGGCAGCAATGATTCGCGAAATGCAGGCAGGCGACATCGGCCGCGTCATGGAAATCTGGCTGAAGGAGAATACCGAAGCGCACCGCTTCATCGACGTGCAGTATTGGAAAGGCCACTTTGAGATGGTGCGGGAAATGCTCCCGCAGGCGGAGGTCTACGTCAATCAGGACAGCGGCTGCGTCAATGGCTTCATTGGCCTGAACGGCGGCTATATCGAGGGAATTTTTGTATCTGGAAACGCGCAGTCCCGCGGAATCGGCCGGCAGCTGATGGAACATGCGAAGCGCCTCCGCGGCCAGCTGTCCCTGAGCGTCTATCAAAAGAACGAATCCGCCATTCGCTTCTACCGGCGAGAGGGTTTTCGCATCGAGCGCACAGGCGTGGACGAAGAAACCGGCGAGCCGGAATTCACAATGGTTTGGATGCGCAAGGCCGCCCAGCGATGACCCGTTTCGGAAGAAATCGGTCAGCCGTTGCGCAGGGTGCCGCAGGCGGATTGGCGGCGTACGAACGGCAATGGTATCGCTGTCGTCGTTTTCCGCAATGAGCTTTGACGGCACAGGCTTTTGTTAGGCCGAAATGCTCACCCAGATTGCCGGCCGCACGGTGTAGATATCCGCCTCCATGGAATCTCCGAATTCGTTCACCGCGCCGTCGTATCGCACCATCAGGGCAGCGTCATCCGGCGTCGCTTTGTTGCGCAGCCACCAGTACGTCTTTCCCGTCTCGCGGCTCACCCTGCCGCCCTGCGCGACGGCATATTCCGTAGCTTCGGCAATGCGGGAATCCTCATCCGGGAAATAGGCGTTCAGTTCGTCAAGGCTCAGCAGGAAAACGCAGTCCTGCGTATCCGGCGCGTTGGCGGTGGCGTTGGTCACCTGGACGATCTGCGCGCGTTCTTCATCGCTGAAGGCGTCGTTAAAGAAATCCCCGTTCAGCCAACCGCGCAACGTGCAGTCCGCCCATGTGACGTCCCGATCTTCCACCTCGTGAAAGGGACGGGCATCCAGCGCATATTTGGACAACAACAGCACGCGATCTTCCTGCCTGTCCAGTACGATCCACTCGATCGGGATCTGTCCGTTCCCCTGCTCGTAGCTTCCAAACGCAACCGCACTTCCAACGGCCGCGCTGTCCAGGGCTTCCGCCTGCGCACAGCCAAGGAATGCTGCACAGACGAGCAGCAGAACCAGAGAAATGATCTTCTTCATACCGAATCCCGCCTCTTTCAAAGATTTTTTATCGTCTTTCCATATGCCCCAAGCGTCGTCCCAACGGCGCCACAACTGCCGGCCGCAGGTAGAGAAATCCGAAAATTTGATTCACCGCGACTTCACGGCGCAAAGGCCAAACGGAAAATTTCTCGCAGAGATCACAGAGACCGGCTGTCGGGGCAGGAGCAACAGTGCTGGACTGCTTCGACGTCAGACTCTAAGCGCCGATGCCCAACCGCTTTGGATAGAGCTGGAACGGCCAAAGCCACTGCACAAAATTCCTTGCTCTTGAACACCCAATCAACATTGACAGAACCATCCTGTATCGCAGCGGGAAAACATCGCCGCGTGCCATGGAAAGGAATTTGAGAGATCACAAAACCTATTTCCACGCAATTCATTGACAACACAGCCGCCTCTGCCGGCAATGCCACGGCGAAAGTACTTTGGGCCATGGATTTCTGCCATGCCCACCTCGTTCAGAACAAATCTCATCCTGCCATCCGAACAACTCCGCTGCCCAGCGGCCATCTCAAGCAAAATTTCCGTCTCTCCTGCGGAAAATTCACGAGCTTAGCGGCCTTAACTCAGAAATCTGAGGCGCCAAAATGACGGTAAAGCCGCCGAACCCGCATTTTAAGGCATTTCCAAACTCCCTCTAAGAATTCCGCACGATCTCCTGGTAGCCGCGGCCCCATGTCTCCAGTGCACTGATGATCGGGCGCATCGTCTCGCCCAATTCGCTGAGCGCATATTCCACGCGGGGCGGAACCTCGGGATAGACCGTCCGCGTGATGAGATCGTCCCGCTCCAAGGCGCGGAGATTGTCGGTCAATACCTTCTGGCTGATGCCCGGAATCGATCTGAGCATCTCGTTGAAACGCCATGGGCGGACGAGCAGATTCCGCAGGATGAGCAGCTTCCACTTGTTTCCAATCAACTGCACCGCCGTTGCGACGGGGCAATCCGGCAACTCAGCCTTTGTAAGCATAGCGTTCCTCCTTTGCACTCCTCTTTCACGGCCATTTACAAAATAAATGTCCTGTTTTCATTCTAGTCCCTGCGCGCCGGTTTGTCAAGCCGCTTCCAAGGTTACAAAAAGGTGCCTACCTAATAAAAAAGTGCGTACTTTTCGCAGCGTCTCCCTTCTGCTATACTGAAGCTGCCCTCGAAAAGAAGGCAAATCCATCAAGGAGGAAGTATTTATGGCACTTTCCAACCTCGCACCCTGGAGCCGGATCATGGCTTCCCCATCCTGCAGAACCGCCTGTGGCGCGGCCGACAAGCCCTCCGAAGTCCCCACCGCCTGCGGCGCAGCCGGCAACCCTGCCGAAGCCCCCACTGCCTGCGGCGCGGCTGACAAGCCCTCCGAGGCACCTACTGCCTGCGGCGCGGCCGGCAAACCCGCCGAGGTACCCACCGCCTGCGGCGCGGCCGGCAAGCCTGCCGAAGCCCCCACCGCCTGCGGCGCAGCCGACAAGTCTGCCGAAGCCCCCACTGCCTGCGGCGCAGCCGACAGGTAAACCGCTTTCCGCCCGGCGAATCCGGGCGGAATCCCCCCAACTCAGAATGACACGGCACAGGCCGACATGTTCAAGAAAGGTGTCTCCCATGAAACCGTATTTCGCCTTCCAATGGCACATCACCGATGCGTGCGACCAGCGCTGCAAGCACTGCTATATCTTCTCCGAAAACGCCTGCAAGCCCATCGTCTCCATGACGTGGGAACAGATGCTGGCCGTCGTCGGCAACTGCGAGGAGATGTGCCTCGCCTATGGCCGCCAGCCGTACTTCTATCTGACCGGCGGCGATCCGATTCTGCACCCCTGCTTCTGGCGGCTGCTGGAGCTGCTTCACAGCCGGAAAATTCCGTTCACGATCATGGGAAATCCCTTTCATTTGACCGACGAAACCTGCGCCCGAATGAAAGGCTTCGGCTGTGAAAAATACCAGCTTTCGCTGGATGGCATGCGCGAGACGCACGACTGGTTCCGCAAGCCGGGTTCGTTCGACTGCACGCTGGAAAAGATCGGCTGCATTCGCCGCGCCGGCATCCGTTCGGTCGTGATGACGACCGTGTCGGGGCGGAACATCCGCGAAGTTCCCGACATCATCGACACCGTCGCCGCGCACGAAGCCGACGTATTCGCCTTCGCGCGCTACTGCCCCACCGGCGGCGGGGACGTCGGCATCTCCCCCGCCGAATACCGCGCGCTGCTGGACACCTGTGATCGCAAATTCAGGGAATACGAGGCGGCGGGCTGCCCAACCTACTGGAGCCGGAAGGATCACCTCTGGACGCTGCACGAATACGAACAGGGGCGGTTCAAGCTCCCCACGGATGCGCAAAAGGGCGTCATCTACGGCGGCTGCAACTGCGGCAACTGCCACCTGACGATCCTGCCGAACGGCGATCTCTACGCCTGCCGGCGGCTTGAGAGCAAGGTCGGCAACGCATTTGAGGATCGGATCGCCGGCGTGTGGACCGGCGCCCGCATGGAATCTTACCGGGAGTATGCCAAATTCAAAAAGTGTGCAAAGTGTGAACTGCTGGCCTGGTGCCGCGGCTGTCCGGCCGTCGCCTGCGGCACGGCGGGAAGTTTCTACGAGGCCGACCCACAGTGCTGGAAAGAAATCGAGGAGGCGTGAACATGGAGACAAATGCCATTCTGGAAACCATCCTGCACCGCCGCTCGATCCGGCGCTATAAGCCGGATCAGATCCCGGAGGCGGCGCTGGACGCCATCCTGCAGGCGGGCCTTTACGCGCCCAGCGCGGGCGGGCGGCAGGGCGTACTGTTCGTCGTCTCGCAGGACGCGGAGACCAACGACCGGCTGGGGCGCATCAAGAAGGCGAACAGCCGCGTGCGCCCGTCCACCGAAACGGCGTACATCTCCCGCGAACAGCCCAGCATCGCGGACGATCCGTCCATCCAGAGCGCGTTTTACGGCGCGCCCACGGTCGTCACCCTCTTTGGGCCAAAGCAGTTCCTCTATGCCATCAACGACTGCAGCGTCGCGGCGGAAAACATGATGCTGGCGGCGGATTCGCTGGGCATCGGATCGTGCTACATCGGCTCGGCCTGGGATTCGTTCGACGACCCCTATGGGCAGGAAGTGCTGCGCAGATGGGCCGTGCGCGCCGATTATTTCGCCGTGCTCCACGTGCTGCTCGGCAATCCGCTCTCTGAGAAGCATCCTACGGCAAAGCCCCGGCGCGAAGGCCGCATCCTGCGGGTATAAAAAACCTTGAACCCGGAAGGAGAACATAGTCATGAACGAAACCATTGAAATGATGTGCACGCGGCATGCCATTCGCCGCTTTCAGACCCGGCAGATCGACGAAGCGGCGCTTGAGCAGATCCTGCGCGCGGGTCTTTATGCGCCCAGCGCAGGCAACAACCAGTATTCGCGCATCGTCGTGTGCCAAGACAGGGAGATCAACGACCGGCTCGGGCGAATCAACCGCTGGATGATGTTCAAAGGCAAAGACCCGCAGGCAGTCGCCCACGCCGTCTCCGCCGAACAGCCGAGCATTCAGGACGATTTCACCCTCATGAGCGGCTACTACAACGCACCGACCGTGCTGACCATTTTCACAAAGAATCACAAATACGCCCGGGAAGACGCCGCAATGATCGCCGAAAACATCCTGCTTGCAGCGCATTTCCTCGGCCTTAGCGCATGCTACGTCGGCCGGACGGACGAAGTATTCGCCACGGAATACGGCCATGAGATGCGCAAAAAATGGGGCGTCCCAGACGACATGGCCGCCGTCTGCAACGTACTTCTGGGCTACCGTGACGGCCCGGAGCCGCACGGCAAGCCCAGAAGGGAAGGCCGCATCCTGCGGGTATAAACCCCGTCCACAAAGCGCTCCGCCGACCCGCGATCCCGGGCCGGACGGACTTTCCGGCCGCCGTCCTTTAGAAGGCGTCCGGCGAAGCCGCGCAGATGGGCAGCGGGAACCAGCCATCCGGGCACTCCGGCCGGCCTTCGTAGTCAAACGGCGCGATATAGAGCCGGCTTGCCTCCAGCTCGGTCAGGCGGATCGCCCCCGTTCCGCCGCCGGACACCTCCACCCTGCCGTCGGCGACCGCCACTGAAAACCGGTCGCCCTCGACGTCGAAGTCCATCCGGCCGTCCGCAAGGCGCCGGTACGACGCCTTCGCCGCGAGCATTGCCTGCAATACGCGCCTGTGATTGAACGCGCGCACGTTGATGCAGGCGCCCATCGCCTGCCCATCTGCCAGGGACGCCATGCGGCGCGCAGTGGCCGCATCTGCGGGCGGAACGCTCACCTCGAGCCGCTTCAATCCGTTTTGCACAAACCACGCCTTGAGCATGGCTTTCAGCGCATCCGCCGATGCGGCGGCGATTTCGGCGATGGCCGACTTCTCCCGCCCACTGACCAGATAGCCCAGGAACTCCCCGCCGCGGGACAATGCCCACGGCGTCTTCGCGTATGTGCGGCAGACGTCCACAAACGAATCCGCATCGCGCGCAAAGCGCACCGGCCGCGCGTCGTGCAGCGCGAGCGCCAGCGGCACCTCCGGGCTGCCGGGGCGCATCGGCTCGATGCACACATCTTCATCCGGAACGCCGCGCAGCGCGTGGCGGACGCACCCTTCCGAGAGGGTGAACCTGAGCATCTCACCCCCAAAGGCAAAGCCGAAGTGCTCATACCGCTGCCGCTGCCCGTTGAGCAACGCGAGGTCGGTTCCATTGGCGCGCATGTCATCCAGCGCCATCGCCATCAGGCGCTTCATGTGCCCTTCGCCGCGCGCCTGCGGATGCACGCAGACCGTTCCGATATACCCCGTCTTGAGCGCAACGCCGCCCGCGCAAACCTCGCCAGGGAGCACGGCGGCCAACCCGACGATGCCGCGCGCGTCGTCCACGGCGAGGTAGTGCATGTCCGCGCTGTCGACGCCGGGCGCATAGACTTTGGGCACGTCGGTCTCGAATCGGGTGGAATCGCCCGATGCACCGAACACCATGTCCGCAAAGGCGACGTACGCCTCGCGCTCCCCGGGCAGCGCCTTCCTGTATGTAACCATTTCCATCCTCCTATGCGCATTCTCTTCCTATTATTCTATCGATCACGGCTCTGAGGTGCGTTTGCATTCGGAAGCGGACGGCAAGATCCCGGATCTCCTGAATTGTGCCGGGATCTCAAGCTGTTTTGAGAAACGGCCGTTTCCAAGTTGGTTCCCGCCGCTCCGCGCACGAGAGCCGGCAGCGGGAACCCTTTCCAACGGGTTTGGAGATCCGCCCGCCGCGAATCAGGCCAGCCGCTCGCGAATGACCTCTGCGGCGCGCTCTGCGACGCGGCGAATCCGATCCTCGTCCAATCCCTCGGCCATGACGCGGATCAGCGGCTCCGTGCCGGACGCGCGCACCACCACCCGGCCGTCGCGCCCCAGCTCGGCCTTCGCCGCCTCGATCGCAGCCTTGACCTCGGGATCCATGTAAAACTTGAGCCTGCCCTCGTGGCTGACGGGCACGTTGATCATCACCTGCGGGTAGCGCGTCATGACCTTCGCCGCCTGTTCGAGCGTCAACCCTTCGCGCTTGAGCAGGCACAGCAGCTGAATCGCGGTCAGCTGGCCGTCGCCGGTCGTCGCAAAATCGCGGAAGATGATGTGGCCCGATTGCTCGCCGCCAAAGCTATATTCCTCCAGCAGCATCTCCTCGAGCACATAGCGGTCGCCGACCTTCGTCGTGACCAGCCGGATGCCGTTTTCCTCGCAGAACCGGCTGAATCCCATGTTCGCCATGATCGTGCCGACGACGGTATTCTTCTCCAGCTTGCCGCGCTTCATCATGTCCAGCGCGCAGATGGCCATGATGAAATCGCCGTCCACCACGTTTCCGGAGCCGTCCACGCACAGGCAACGGTCGGCGTCGCCGTCAAACGCCACGCCGATGTCCAGCCCGTGTTCGAGCACGTAGCCGCGCAGCGCGTCCAGGTGCGTCGAGCCGCAGCCGGCGTTGATGTTCAGTCCATCGGGCTGGTCGAACAGCACATGGCAGTCCGCCCCCAGCTCCGTAAACAGCCTGCGCGCCGTGACCGACGCCGAGCCGTTGGCGCAGTCCACGGCGACTGCCATGCCGGCAAGCGAGAACGGCACCGTGCTCTTGAGGTGGTCGACGTAGTCCTTGACCGCATTGTCCCTGATGACCACCTTGCCGATGTCCGTGCCGTCGCTGAGCTTCGGCGATTGCTGCCGGTCGAGCACGATCGTCTCGATCTGCTCCTCCAATTCGTCGGGCAGTTTGTAGCCGTCGCCGGAAAAGAGCTTGATGCCGTTGAACTCGGCGCTGTTGTGCGATGCGGAGATCATCACGCCGGCGTCGGCCTTGTACTTTCCAACCAGATACGGCACCGCCGGCGTCGGCACGACGCCCAGCAGGTAGACGTCCGCGCCGACCGAGCAGAGTCCCGCCGCCATTGCGCAGGCGAGCATCTCCGATGAAATGCGCGTGTCCATGCCGATGGCGAAGATCGGCCGCCGGCGCGCGTTGTCCGACAGCACCATCGCCGCAGCGCGTCCGAGCTCGAGCGCGAGCTCACAGGTCAGCTTTTCGTTCGCGACGCCGCGCACGCCGTCCGTTCCAAACAGTCTGCCCATCAGCGCGCCTCCTCTCTGCGCGCGACCGGCGCGCCCACGCCCTTGAAGATGTGGTTTGCCGGAATGACGCCGCGCACGCACGAGGCCGGATAGACAATGGCGTCGCGCCCGACGACCGTCCCGGGATTGAGCACGGCGTTGCAGCCGACCTCCGCGCGGTCGCCGAGCATCGCCCCGAGCTTGCGCAGGCCGGTCGGCAGGTCGGTCTCCGCATGGACGACGACGTTTCGCTTGTCGCTGCGGACATTTGAGGTCACCGCGCCCGCGCCCATGTGCGCCCGCGCGCCGAGGATCGCATCGCCGACGTAGTTAAAATGCGGCGCCTGTGCGCCGTCAAAGAGGATGCAATTCTTCAGCTCCGTGGAATTGCCGACCACGGCGCCCTTTCCGACGATCGCGCTGCCGCGCACAAACGCACAGTGGCGAAGTTCGGCGCCATGGTCCACGATCAGCGGCCCGTTCAGGCACGCCGTGGGCGCGACCACCGCGTCCCGCGCGATCCAGACGTCCTCGCCCGCGCGGCGGTATTCCGACTCCGGCAGCGACGCGCCGAGCGCGCGGATGAATTCCCGCAGTTCCGGCAGCGCCTCCCATGGATAGCGCTTTCCCGCCAACAATTCCGCCGCGATCGTCGCGGACAGATCAAACAAATCCCTGACTTCGATGTTCATGCCCTTTGCGGGGACACTCCCCCGCCTCCTTTCTCAATTCTCGCCGGCAATGGCCGGCCCGAATGCGAACGCGCCAGAAGGTGTTTGAAAGCGCCTTCCAATGCCGTTTCGGCGTCTCTTCCGCCATTTGAGCGCTGCGGCTTCCCGGCTCAACGCCAGAGAAGCTCGCGAAAGCGGCAGGAAAGCCCGCTCAAAATTGCAGATTTCTCCCTCTTCAAACTTTAGCCTTGCGCGCCCGCCGCAGGCAGAACGCCTGCGAAGTACCGCGGGGAATGTCTCGTCGTCTGGGTTTTCCGGCCGCGGCGCCTTTGTTCGCGCGTTGCCGCGCGTCTTTGTGGCCGCGTATCGCACCCGGTCTGTGCGGAAGGGCATCCGCCGAATCTTCGATCACCCTTCTCCTCGTCAACCGCCGTCCGGCGGTTCTGGCGCTCTTTGATTTTCCCCCGCGCGCTTTCCGTCCCCCCTTCTGACATTGAGGCGATTATATCATATTCGGTTGGGCTTGTCAAACCTTCCCAGCGCACGAAAAAGCGCCCCGTTTCCGGGGCGCAGATCCGCCATTCGCAATGGTCAGGCATACTTTGGATAGTAGGTATCCCGGGCCAGTTCACCGCGGGAGACGGACGACGATTCGCGGTTCGCAGGCCGCTCATAGTTGTAGCAGAAGTGATAGCCGGCGTCGTAGGCGCCCTGCGCGGAATTGTCGACGCCCTGCAGATAGCTGAGCACCGAGGAATAGCTCTGCTCCAGCTCGTGCGCCAGGAAGCGCAGCTGGCCTTCCAGCGACGAAGCGCTGTATCCATTCGACGAGCAGAAGGAGCGCAGGTTGGTCAGCCGTCCGCCGCCCCACTGGCACAGCCCGTAGTAGCTGCTGCCGGAATCGGGATTGAAGCTGCTCTCGCGGCGGATGTTGGCGAGTATGCCGCTTGCGGCGGCGGTATTCAGCCCCATCTCCCGCGTCAGGAACATGTAGCACTTTTCCTCATTGCTGTATTCGGACGAATTGAGATAATCGTCCGCCGGCGCCTCAGTCGGCTCGGGCGTCGGAACCGCGGTCGGTTCGGGCGTCGCCGTGGCGGCCTCGCTGACGTGGCTTGCATAGACGAAGCCGTAATGCCCGTTGTGCTCGATCAGCGCCCACTGGCCATTCACGGCGAGCAGCCGCACTTCCATCCCGGCGGAGACGCTGACGTAGCTGCTCGACAGGTCCGGCGATTCAAACACGAACGTGTCCTGTACGATGACGGCGTCCTTCGCGTTTTCCAGCAGATCGCTGTAATCCGGCGTCGACGTCGGCACAGGCGTCGGGGTTGCAGTCGGCTCGGACGTCGGAGTCGCTGTCGGCTCAGACGTCGAATCGGCAACCTCACTGACGTGATTTGCATAGACGTAGCCGTAATGCCCATCGTGTTCGATCAGCGCCCACTGGCCGTTCTCAGCGAGCAGCCGGACTTCCAGCCCGGCAGAGACGCTGACGTAACTGCTCGACATATCCGGCGATTCAAATACAAACGTGTTCGCCGTGATGACGGCGTCCTTCGCGTTTTCCAGCAAATCGCCGTAATCCGGCGTCGCCGTCGGCGCGACGGTCGGCTCAACCTCGGACAGGAGCGTGATAAAGTCGGCATAAATGTAGGCGTAGGCCGTTCCATTGCGCACCATAGCCCAGTCGCCGTTGACGGCGATCAGTTCGACCCGCATCCCCTCTGGCACGCTCAGACGCGCGCTGAATGCGCTGGGCGACTGATAGACGTAGGTATCGGCGTTGACGACCGCCCATTCGCCCTGCACCGGCGCGGCTGTCGGTTCCGGCTCGATTTCAGACAGGAGCGCGACGTGGCTGGCGTACATATAGGCGTAGACGGAGCCGTTGCGCACCATGGCCCAATCGCCGTTGACGGCGATCAGCTCGACCTGCATCCCCTGCGGCACGCTCAGGCTGGCGCTGTTCAGGCTCGGGGACTGGAAGACGAAGGTGTCCGCCGTAATGACCGCAGGTTCGCCCTCATAAACCGGTTCGGCCGTCGGTTCGGCCGTCGGCGCGGCCGT
>DVJL01000143.1 GCA_018716805.1 Candidatus Faecivicinus avistercoris
AGCGCGGGGCACAATACGCTCGGAGGTGATTGACATGAGTTCCAAGGAGCTGCTCTATGTGGAGGATGCGCTCGGCCATGAGAAATTCCTCAGGTCGCAGTGCCAGCAGGCGATTGCCAACCTGTCCGACCCCGACCTGAAGAACTTCGTCCAGCAGATGATGCAGAAGCACACCGAGCTGTTCGGACAGTTCTTCCAGCTTGTGTAAGGAGGAAACCGACATGAACGATCAGGCCATCATGGAGAACATTCTGCTGACCACGAAGGGCGTCTGCGACCTGTATATGCACGGCGCCATCGAGTCCGCCACGCCCAACGTCCACTGCGCGTTCGGCGACGCGCTCAACGCCAGCCTCAACATGCAGGACGCGACCTACAAGAAGATGGCGTCCAAGGGCTGGTACCCGACCGAACAGGTCGAACAGAAGAAGATCGACCAGGTTCGCCAGAAGTTCGCCGGTCAGAACTGACCGGCCAAGCGGCGAAGACCTATGCGGCAGGTTCCCATTTGAGGAACCTGCCGCAAACCATATAATCCCAAGAAGAACAGAAAAACCGGGAGAGCGCGAGAGGGCTTTGACCCTCTCGCAGTATAGTCGAGCCCGACGGCTGTACGTCGGGCTCGTTTTTACGGCGGGAAATCCCATTCCCCCAGAGCAAAAATCGCTTCCTTGCAGTTTCCACGCCCGGAAATCCAAAGGATTTCAGCGGAAACTGGAGGGGGCAGGAGGCGCAGAATCCTGCGGATTCTGCGGTTTTGCCCCAAAGGCAAAACTGCCGCGGCTCAAATTTTCAATTTGAGCCGCGGCACCTGGCGGGGGAGCGGAGCTCCCCCGTCCACATCTCAATAATTTTCCTTGCGCACTTCAAAGAAGCTCTTCGGGTGGTTGCAGACCGGGCAGATCTCGGGCGCCTTCTTGCCCATCACGAGATGCCCGCAGTTGCGGCATTCCCAGATCGTCATATCGGCCTTTTCAAACACCTGCTGCATCTCCACGTTCTTCAGCAGGGCGCGATAGCGCTCCTCGTGAGACTTTTCGATCTTGGCGACGCCGCGGAAGCGCGCCGCCAGCTCGGTGAAGCCCTCCTCCTCGGCCTCGCGCGCGAAGCGGTCGTACATGTCGGTCCACTCGTAGTTCTCGCCGTTTGCCGCGTCGAGCAGGTTGGACGCCGTGTCGCCCAGATAGCCGAGCGCCTTGAACCACAGCTTCGCGTGCTCCTTCTCGTTCTCCGCGGTCTTTAAGAAGATCTCCGCGATCTGCTCATAGCCCTCCTTCTTCGCGACCGAGGCAAAGAAGGTGTACTTCGTGCGCGCCTCGGCCTCGCCCGCGAGCGCCGTCATCAGGTTCTTCTCCGTCTTGCTTCCCTTCAATTCCATGGCGTTCATCTCCTTTCAAAATCCAAGCGCCTCGCCGACGAGGATCACCTTGATCCTTCCCGGCGTCATGCTTCCCCGCGTGATGACGATCTGGCTGCAAATGCAGTCGTCCGCATGGCAGTCGCCGCAGATTCCGCGCTCGCAGCAGGGCGTCTTGCCGGGAAACCGCTGTGCGTTGATCGGCGCGGCCGTGTGGCGCGCGCGCGAAATGGCCGACTCCAGATCGGCGGCGAGCTTGTTGATGCCCGCGATCACGATCACGCGCTCCGGCCCGTAGCACAGCGCCGCCACGCGGTTGCCGCGGCCGTCGATGTTGACCAGCTGGCCGTCCTCGGTGAGGGCGTTCGTCCCCATCAGATAGGCGTCCGCGAAAAACGCCTGACGCTCCAGCGCGGCCTTTTCCTCCGGCGACGCGGCGCGGTCGCGGTCGATCGCGCGGTAGTTCCCCGCCCGCACCGCGTCCTTCAGGCCGATCTGCTCCACGCTGAGGCTGCCACCCCAGCCGACGGACGCGCCCTCCGGAATCAGCGAAAGCGCGATCTTCAGCGCCTCCGCGCGGTCCAATGCATAGTATGCCTCATGGTGCCTCGCCTGAAGCATCCGAATGACCCTCTGTGCGGCAAGCGCGTTGCGCTTTGCAATGACGTCTGACATGGCTCTCTCCTCCGTACAAGGCGTTTTGTCTTCATTATACAATGGAACCGCACCATTTGTCAAAGCAAAATCAGACGGGCCGCGCGCAGCCCGTCCGATGTGCATCAATCAATACCCCTTGCTCGCGGAGAGGTCGTACACGCGCTTCATGGCGGGATAGATGGCGGAATAGATCTCAAACGAATCCCGGTAGGCGGGCTGGTTGGCGGGGTTGGGCAAGGTCTCCGTCTCGACCTTCGCAAGCCCCGCGGCCTCCTCCAGATCCTTCCAGAGACCAACGCCGACACCCGCGACCATGATCGCGCCATACGCGCCGCCCTCGCTGGCGGCCGACATCGTGTAGACCGGCAGGTCGAAGATGTCCGCCTGCATCTGCCGCCACAGCTTCGACGCGCTGCCGCCGCCCGATGCGATCACCCGCTCGCACCGCGCGAACGAGGCCACCACGTCCACCACCTGCTTGAGCGAATACGTCACGCCCTCCATGACCGAGCGCGTGATGTCGCAGCGCCGCGTGCCGAGCGTCAGGCCGTAGAACATGCCGCGCGCGTTGGGATCCGGATAGGGGCAGCGCTCGCCGGTCAGGTACGGGGTGAAGATCACGCCGTTCGCGCCGGGCGGCGACTGCTCCGCCTCCTCGCCCATCAGGTCGTAGACGTTGCGGCCGGTCTGCTTCGCCTGCGCGACGTGGCGCTCGCACAGTTCGTCGCGGTACCAGCGGTACGCGCCGCCGGAGGTCAGCGGGCAGCCGAACGCGTGCCACAGCCCCGGCTCGTTGTTGCAGAACATCTGCAATTCGCCGTTGGGATTTTCACAGAACCCGTCGAGCGCCATGGAGACGTTGCCCGACGTGCCAATCACCACGCCCAGCGTACCGGGGCGCACCAGCCCCGCGCCGGTCGTCTGGATCACGGCATCGCCGCCGCCAAAGTAGACCGGCAGCCCCTCGGGCAGTCCCGTCTCGTCCGCCGCCGCGCGCGTCACGCGCCCGGCCAGCTCGGTGGACTCGTGCGCCGGGGGAAAGATCGAGCGGTCCAGCCCGGCCAGCGCGATCAGCGCATCGTCCCACCGGCGCGCGCGCGTGTCGAAGAAGCCGGTGCCGGAGGCGTCGGAGACGTCGGTGGCGACCTCGCCGGTCAGGCGGAAGCGGACGTAGTCCTTCGGACAGCAAAATATCGCCATCCGGGCGAAGTTCTCCGGCTCCTCATCGCGCAGCCAGAGGATCTTGCCGCCGGTATAGCCGGTGAGCATCCGGTTGTTCGTGTGCGAAAGCAGGCCGGACAGCCCGCCGGCGCGCTCGGTGATCCAATCGCACTGCTTCTGCGTGCGCTGGTCGCACCAGAGCATGGCCGGGCGGATGACGCGCAGGTCGCGGTCGAGCGCCACCAGCCCGTGCATCTGTCCGGAAAAGCTCAGTCCGGCGATGGCGGACCGGTCGACCGCAGGGCTGGACAAAATCGCGCGCAGGCCGCGCACGACGCCGCCGTACCAGTCGGCGGGGTTCTGCTCCGCCCAGCCGGGGCGCGGCGTGGAGAGGGGGTATTCCTGCGTGGACGATGCGAGCACGGCGCCGGTTTCGTCCACGGCGATGCACTTCGCGCCGGAGGTTCCGACGTCGAGGCCGATCAGCAGCTTCTTGCGCATGGCGGTACTCCTCAGATCGATTATTTTTTGTGCTTGCGGCGGGGAAGGTGCATGTATTTGCGGGAGATCTGGCCGATCTTTCCGAAATCCAGCCGGTTTTCCTCGCCGCGCAGCAGGCGGCGGAGGTTGGAGCGGTGGCAGAAGAACGACAACAGCGCCATCGCGACGGCGAAGGAGAGGTACAGCGGAAGGTTCGCGCCATCGGGCAAGTAGATCCAGAACAGAATCGGATAGGCGATCGACGCGGCCAGCGTGCCGACCGACATGATCCGCACCACGGCCACGATGGCGATCACGATCACCACCAGCCACGGCGCGACGGGCGTGCAGATGACGAATGTAATGCCCAGCGACGTGGCGATGCCCTTGCCGCCGCGGAATCCGGTGAACACAGGAAAGTCGTGCCCCAGCACGGCGAAGAAGCCGCCGGCCAGCATGCCGGCCTCGCCGCCCAGCCAGCGGCCGATCAGCGCGCCGAACACGCCCTTTAAGCAGTCGCCCAGCAAGGTCAGCAGGCTGGGCACCCAGCCGAGCGTGCGCAGCACGTTGGTCGTGCCGGTGTTGCCGCTGCCATGCTTGCGGATGTCCAGGTTGCCGTAGAGCCGCGCGATGCACGCGCCGACGGGAATGGTGCCAAAAAGATAGCCGATCACGGCGGAGAGGATGACGAGCAGAACTTGCAAATAAATCCCTCCTTACAGGCGGAGCGGTC